>NZ_JAPPTP010000015.1:0-122088 GCF_027587155.1 Vibrio sp. T11.5 | reverse complement strand
GGTTATCCAGTTATCCAGTTATCCAGTTATCCAGTTATCCAGTTATCCAGTTATCCAGTTATCCAGTTATCCAGTTTTCCGTAGGACGAAGTCCGTTCCCGTCTCCCGCATCCCGCATCCCGCATCCTATATCACTAGCCGCAAACAAAAAGGGTTGATGTTCTCACATCAACCCTCTGAACTAATTAGACTTCCCGAAGCACAGCGTTCCTTTACTTCAGCTTCTCTAAATCCGCTTCAATTTCGGCAATCTTACTTGAAACCACTTTCTCTAAATGACGTAAGTCGGTAAGGATCTTCTGTTTGACATCGACTTCAGTGGTTTTCCCCGGTTTAGTTAGCTTATTCAGTTCATCTATCACTAATGTAAGGTTACGATTGATTTCAGTGACTTCTTTATATTTATGGCTGCCGCTGTCAACCAGAACATTCTTCACTTGACGCGGGTATTTGAATTTTACGCTTTTAGCGAATAACTCGCCTTTTTGTTTGTGAAAATAGATTTTTAACACATCCTTGTGCGCTTCTTGTCGTAATGAATAGCGCTCAATCTGTTTAGGATCCTGAATACCTAAACCAGTGAGGTGTGGGAACATAGGCTACCTCTTTGTGTTGATTAAAAACATCCTGTGCTCTTGTGCTCAGAGTGAACAAATATTGTTAACATCAATAATGTAGCAGTCGAACCACGTTGTAGATAGTTGATTTTTAGAACAGCTTTGCAACTTGTGGGCAAGATCGCTTACGGTGCCAGCTCGGCCACATTAGCGGTAAGACGTTCTCGAAGTTTAGTTTCTTGCTCTTCGGTTAACTTACTACCTTGCTCGCTGGTGATGATAAATAAATCTTCTGCCCGTTCGCCAATGGTAGTAATTTTTGCTGCATGGAGATGAAGATCCAAATCAGCAAACGTTGCTCCGACTGTGGCAAGTAAACCTGGTGTATCCAATGCAACAAATTCCATTAGTGTGCGTTTTTTGCTCTTTGTCGGCAGAAAATCTACGCAGGTTTTAACTTTAAAGTGCTGCAAATTTCTGGGTACACGGCGAGTTTTTATCTTCGTTGGTCGTCCATCTTGAAGTACGTGCATGAGATGTTTAATGACCGCTTTGTGGCGGCTTTCGTCAACCACTTGGCCATGTTGATCTAGCACCATGAAGGTATCGAGTACATAGCCGTCTTTGCTGGTCATGACTTGAGCGTCGTGTACGTTAAAGTTCCTTCTATCCAGTTCTGCTACAACGGTTGCAAATAGAGCATGCTGGTCTCGGCTGTAGACAAACACTTCGGTGCCGCCTCGGGTCGCTTTCTTTGAGATCAGTATCAAGGGTTTGGAGTGGTCGTCATGGCGAAGTAGATGGGTACAGTGCCAAGCAATTTGTTTGTGTGTATGACGTAAGAAATAATCAGCCTTGAAACGTTGCCACAGTACTTCAATTTCTCGTGCGCTGAAGCCTTCTTTGCGAAGTAGGGCAGACGCGAGCTGTTGGTTATGACGAATACGATCTCGCACATCAACGGGATTTTCCAATCCTCTGCGCAGGGCTCTTTGGGTTGAATAGAAAAGTTCTGCCAATAGCGTTCGCTTCCAGCTGTTCCATAACTCTGGGTTAGTAGCGCAAATATCTGCTACTGTTAAGCAAACCAAGTACTCAAGATACTCTTCGTCACGCACCTTTTTGGCAAAATCAGTAATGACTTCTGGATCGTAAATATCACGGCGTTGTGCAGTGACCGACATCAGTAAGTGATGCCTTACTAACCAAGCGACTAATTTGGCTTCAGGTTTCGAGAGTCCGTGCTCCATACAAAAGTTGTAGGCTTCTGTCTCGCCAATCACCGAGTGGTCACCACCTCGTCCCTTACCTATGTCATGAAAAATCGCGGCGAGGATCAGTAATTCTTTCTTCTGAATACGTGGATACACTTCGCAGCATATCGGATGTTTGTCATAGTTGTTTGAATTGGCGAAAGTATTGATATGTTTCAGCAACCTTACACTATGCTCATCAACCGTGTAGACGTGAAACAGGTCAAACTGCATCTGGCCGACAATTTGACTCCACTGTGGCAAGTAAGCGGCGAGAACACCGAGCTTATGCATCAAACTAAACGCTTTGTGTAGCGCGTTAGGATGACGGCAAAGCTCAATAAACTTTTCTCGAGCTTCAGGAATGGTATGCAGGAACTTATTAAGACGTCGCCGTGCCGTGCGGAGCTGACGTAGTGTCGGTGGCGCTACGCCTTCGATACTTGAGTCGTTGGCAATATGCAGGAACATATCGAGAATGGTTTCTGGACGAGCTTGAAATAACGCAGGTTTGCGAGCTTCGATTAGGTGACCACGACGCTGAAAGTCTTCACTAAGGATCTCAGGTTGACACTCAATGCCATTGTTTAAAATGGCTTGGTCAAACAGTTTAAGCAGCATTTTGTTGAGTTCAGCGACACGTCTTAGCGTACGGTAGAACTCCTTCATCATCATTTCAACGCCGCGATTCCCTTCGCCTTCAAAGCCTAGACAATCTGCGACTTGAGCCTGATGGGCAAAGGTAAGGCGATTGTCGTACCTTTTCAAATGTAAGTGTAGTGCAAAGCGCACTCGCCAGAGATAATCTTGGCATTCAACGAGTTCACGATATTCAGCATCGGTTAAAAAGCCATATTTGCTCATTTCTAACAAAGAAGTTGCACCGAAGTGACGGCGTGCGACCCAGCTGAGTGTATGAATATCGCGCAATCCTCCTGGCGTGGATTTAATATCGGGCTCGAGGTTATAAGTTGTATCATGATAACGAGCGTGGCGCTCTCGTTGTTCTTGAACTTTGGCTTTATAGAAGGTTTCGCTTGGCCAAAAAGATTCGGCGTGAATTTCCAATTTCAGTTTCTGGAACGTGTCTTCACAACCACATAGAAGTCTTGCTTCTTGTAGGTTGGTCGCCACAGTGAGATCGTCGCGACCAATAGCTGCACATTCTTCAACCGTTCGTACCGCATGGCCTATTTCGAGCTTAAGGTCCCAGAGTAACGTAATAAATTCACTGACTTTGTTGGCTAAAGCGTCGGGTAAGGAATGTTTAGACACGACAAGTATATCGATGTCAGACAACGGGTGCAGTTCCCCTCTCCCGTAGCCGCCAACGGCAACTAAGCTGATATTTGGTTTCTCAGAAAAATCAAAATGCTGCCAAAGCCGATTGAGAAGTAAATCAATGTAGTCTGAGCGCCCCAGCACAAGAGCTGTTACTGAATGATGACTGAGAAACTCTTGCTTTTGATAGAGATGAAATTGCTCAAGCTGAGACTTAAGAATACTAATTGAAATCTGCTCATCGGCAAACGTCAAAGGAGACTGAAAGGGCATACTGCAAATCCGTGCTAAACATCCATTAGATACCAATCTATCAAAACGGAGCAGATAAAAAAATATCCCCGATGATGTGGGGATATTTTATTGTACTCAGGTAGGTTAAACGTTGTTCATTATACGCGGTATAGTGTCATCGCTGCGCAACGTCATGACTTCACAACCTGTTTTGGTCACTAGAAGGGTGTGTTCGTACTGTGCTGATTTTTTACCATCGCCCGTATAAACCGTCCAATCATCTTCAGCGTCAACTGTGACGCCAAACTTACCGGCGTTGATCATTGGCTCGATAGTAAAGCACATGCCTTCTTTCAGAACACGGCGATCATTGTTTTTGTAGTGGACAATTTGGGGCTCTTCATGGAACTCATTACCAATGCCATGACCACAGAAGTCTTTCACAATAGAGAACTTATTACGTGGGTTCTTTTTGTTGTTTTCCTTGATGTACTTTTCAATCGCAGTACCGATGTCACCGACAGTTGCTCCTGGTTTTACCTTGCGCATTCCTACATACAGTGCTTCTTGAGTGACCATACATAAGCGCTTATCAGCCGGAGATACATCGCCAACAAAGAACATTTTCGATGTGTCGCCATGATAACCTTGCGGTCGTACGCTGAGGTCAGCATTTTCATCATTAGGAACAATGACAGTAATATCAACGTTGATAATGTCTCCATTTTTCAGAACGGCAGGTTTTGGCTGACCGTTGCTGCCCACTTCATCTTCTGATGCTGGGATACCGTGACACACAATATGGTTGATTGAAGTACAAATGGATTTAGGGAATCCGTGGTAATCAAGAGGGGCAGAGTAAGCGCCTTTTTCGATCCCATAGTCATGACAAATTTGGTTCAATTCATCTGTCGTTACCCCTTCTTTGATGTGAGGCTCGATCATTTCTAGGATTTCAGCGGCTAGTGCGCCTGCGATTCGCATGCGCTCGATTTCTTCAGCGGTTTTGATCTTGATTGACATCGGCTTTCTCTATTTCATTCAGTGGCACTCTATGGTGCGAATGGGCGCATTCTAGCAGGAACCGTGCATAATGAGAATGATTCTTCATGTAGTCCTATACGTAAATAAGCACGGAGATAGCCAGTCTGTGCAATGAATAATCGTTTTTTACTAGCCATGAAGGGCTAAAATATGGTATAAAGCGCGCCGGAAATGTCGTCTGTTCTCTCTGTTTGGTGAAACCATACGGCGAAGCTGATGACTTCCAACTAACTTATATCTTTAAATCACACACATTCCGTCACATATTCCGGGGTGCTGGGCAGAAGCTTAGTCGGAGTTATGGGGGATGTGGAGGCCTAACCCCATAGAGGATTTTAAAATGGCAACTGTATCAATGCGCGATATGCTTAAAGCTGGTGTTCACTTTGGTCACCAGACTCGTTACTGGAACCCAAAAATGAAGCCATTCATCTTTGGTGCTCGTAACAAAGTTCATATCATCAACCTAGAAAAAACGGTACCAATGTTCAACGACGCTCTAGCGGAACTAGCTAAGGTTGGCGAAAAGAAAGGTAAAGTTTTATTTGTAGGTACTAAGCGCGCTGCATCTGAAGCTGTTAAAGAAGCTGCTATTGCAAGCAACCAGTTCTACGTTAACAACCGCTGGTTAGGCGGTATGCTAACAAACTACAAAACTGTTCGTCAGTCTATCAAGCGTCTAAAAGACCTAGAAGCACAGTCTCAAGACGGTACTTTTGACAAGCTAACTAAGAAAGAAGCTCTAATGCGTACTCGCGAAATGGAGAAGCTAGAGAAATCTCTTGGTGGTATCAAAGATATGGGCGGTCTACCAGACGCTCTATTCGTAATCGACGCTGATCACGAGCACATCGCAGTTAAAGAAGCAAACAACCTAGGTATCCCAGTTTACGCTGTAGTTGATACTAACTCTAACCCAGATGGCGTTGACTTCGTTATCCCTGGTAACGATGACGCAATCCGTGCGGTACAGCTATACCTAAACGCTGCTGCTTCTGCAGTAACTGAAGGTCGTAACAAAGATGTTGCTGCAGCTGCTGAAAAAGACGGTTTCGTAGAAGCTGAATAATAGCGGCTCCGCGTCACACTTGGTTTATGTGCAATCTAGTTGCCACTTAAATTGAGTTATAGTTATCAGCAGGGGCCAAAATTTAGGCCCCTGTTTTTTACCAAATCCAGATTTAAACTGAGGAATAGAGAATGGCTGTTACTGCTGCTCTAGTTAAAGAACTGCGCGACCGTACTGGCGCAGGTATGATGGAATGTAAGAAAGCGCTTGTTGAAACTAACGGCGACGTCGAACTAGCAATCGAGAACATGCGCAAATCAGGTGCTGCGAAAGCTGCTAAGAAAGCAGGTAACGTTGCGGCTGAAGGTGCAATCATCATCAAAGAAGACAACGGTGTTGCTGCTCTTCTTGAAGTTAACTGCCAAACTGACTTTGTTGCCAAAGATGGTAACTTCACTGCATTCGCAGAGAAAGTTGCAGCAGACGCTCTAGCATCTAAAGCTTCTGTTGAAGAGCTAGTCGCTAAATTCGAAGAAGAGCGTATTGCTCTTGTTGCTAAGATCGGCGAAAACATCAACATCCGTCGCGTTCAGTACGTTGAAGGTACTGCGATCGCTTCTTACCGCCACGGTGAGAAAATCGGTGTAGTTGTTGCAGGTGAAGGCGACGCTGAAACTCTTAAGCACGTTGCAATGCACGTAGCGGCTTCTCGTCCAGAGTACGTAAACCCAGAAGATGTACCTGCTGACGTAGTAGAAAAAGAAAAAGCTGTTCAAGTTGAAATCGCTATGAACGAAGGTAAACCAGCTGAAATCGCAGAGAAAATGGTTGTTGGCCGCATGAAGAAATTCACAGGCGAAATCTCTCTGACTGGCCAAGCTTTCGTTATGGAACCTAAGAAGTCTGTAGGCGAAATCCTGAAAGAACGTGGTGCTTCAGTAGCTACATTTGTTCGCCTAGAAGTAGGTGAAGGTATCGATAAGGGCGAAGAAATGAGCTTCGCTGACGAAGTAGCAGCTGCTCAAAAAGGTTAATCCTTAGACCAGTGCATAAAGTTTAGACCGTAGCCAAGGCTGCGGTCTTTTTACGACTGGCGTTTAAACGATTAACCGTGATGAATGGGTAAGAAGTCAGTGTTTCTAGAGTAGAAAATGCACTTTTTGTCCATCCATGACTGTTAATCAACAACAACTCTCTTTTGGAAGGTAAACTCCATGACTACGAACCCTAAACCAGCGTATCAACGTATCCTGTTAAAACTGAGTGGTGAAGCACTTCAAGGCGAAGAAGGTTTTGGTATTGATCCTGCGATCTTGGATCGTATGGCTCAAGAAGTAAAAGAACTGGTTGAACTGGGTGTTCAGGTCGGTGTGGTTATCGGTGGTGGTAACTTGTTCCGTGGTGCAGGTCTTGCTGAAGCGGGTATGAACCGTGTTGTTGGTGACCACATGGGTATGTTAGCAACAGTAATGAACGGTCTAGCGATGCGTGATGCACTGCACCGTGCCTACGTCAATGCTCGTGTTATGTCTGCAATCCCATTAAAAGGTGTTTGTGACGATTACAACTGGGCAGATGCAATCCGCGAACTGCGCCAAGGCCGTGTTGTTATCTTCTCAGCAGGTACAGGTAACCCATTCTTCACAACCGATTCTGCTGCATGTCTACGCGGAATTGAAATTGAAGCTGACGTAGTTCTAAAAGCGACAAAAGTTGATGGTGTATTTACGGCTGACCCAGTAGCCAACCCTGACGCAGAGCTGTATGATAACCTGAGCTACGCAGAAGTTCTTGATAAAGAACTAAAAGTGATGGATTTAGCAGCATTTACACTGGCTCGTGACCATAAAATGCCAATCCGAGTATTCAATATGAACAAACCAGGCGCACTACGTCGCGTGGTAATGGGTGAAGCAGAAGGCACTCTAATTAGTACCGCTGAATAATTCATTCAACCACAGCGTGACTAATTCATGCTGTGGCATTGCCTTTTGAAGGATCCTGATTAGGCTTTCTTCTAAAAAGAATGACACATTAAGGTGATATTGTGATTAACGAAATCAAACAAGACGCTCAAGAGCGCATGGAAAAAAGCGTAGAAGCGCTAAAGAACAACCTTTCTAAAGTACGTACAGGTCGTGCACATCCAAGCCTACTTTCTGGTATATCGGTAGAGTACTACGGTGCGCCAACACCTCTAAACCAGGTGGCGAACGTAGTAGCAGAAGATGCTCGTACACTAGCAATCACAGTATTTGATAAAGAGCTAACGCCAAAAGTTGAAAAAGCGATCATGATGTCTGACTTAGGTCTAAACCCTATGTCTGCAGGCACGATTATTCGCGTTCCACTTCCACCGCTAACGGAAGAGCGTCGTAAAGATCTCGTTAAAATCGTTCGTGGCGAAGCTGAGGGTGGTCGTGTGGCTATTCGTAATATCCGTCGTGATGCGAACGGTGAACTAAAAGCCCTACTGAAAGACAAAGAAATCTCTGAAGATGAAGATCGTAAAGGTCAAGACGAGATTCAAAAAATCACTGACGCAGCTGTTAAACAAGTAGATGAAGTGTTAGCGGCAAAAGAAAAAGAGTTGATGGAAGTTTAATTCCATCTAGACTCTGGATACAGAGAACGCTGTGCTCGCAGCACAGCGTTTTTTTATGCTAATCTTTGTCCCCTGCTGGTAATCATAAATCCTTGTATGCAAAACTCTCAACTCTCACCAGAATCACTCCCTAAACACATTGCAATTATCATGGATGGCAACGGGCGCTGGGCAAAAGCCCAAGGTAAGCCGCGTGTGTTTGGTCATAAAAATGGCGTTGCTGCTGTCCGGAAAACTATTTCGACCTCTGCAAAATTGGGCATAAAGGCAATCACGCTATTTGCCTTTAGCAGTGAAAATTGGCGTCGTCCTGAAGAGGAAGTCGGTGTATTGATGGAGTTATTCATTACGGTTCTCTCGACAGAAATTAAAAAGCTACACAAGAATAACTTACGACTCCGTGTTATTGGCGACATGAGCCGATTTAATGAGCGTTTACAAAAGAAAATAGCTCAGGCCGAAGCAATGACTGCGGATAACAGTGGTATGGTTGTTAACATAGCCGCTAACTATGGTGGTAAGTGGGACATCGTAGAAGCAACTAAAGAAATTGCCACAAAAGTCGCAAATGGTGAGATTCACGCAGGTGATGTCAACGAAGACATGATGACTCAACATTTGACGATGTCAGATTTGCCAGAAGTGGACCTACTGATTAGAACCAGCGGTGAATGTCGAATCAGTAACTTTATGTTGTGGCAAATGGCGTATGCAGAAATGTACTTCACGCCAATTTACTGGCCTGAATTCGACGAAAACAGCTTAATTGAAGCAGTGACTTGGTTTGTTAATCGAGAAAGGCGATTCGGTTGCACCGGTGAACAAATCAAGGCATTGATGGAAAGCGACTAAAGGATCCAAGTTTGAAACAAAGAATTATAACCGCGCTTATCCTTGCTCCGATAGTGATACTTGGTATTTTTGAGTTATCTCTGCCCTTATTCATGGTTGCCATAGCGATCGTTACTGCTATCGGCTTTTGGGAATGGACTCAATTTGTTGAGTGTAAAACGCGTGTTACAGCACTAATGCCAAGTATCGTCGTGAGTGCGGCAATGCTGGGTTTCATTCCATTTGATGCCCTCAGCTTAGGTACAGTAATGGACAGCCATTTAGCTGTTCTCTTGGTTGGCGGGTTATGGTGGATTACATCCAGTTGTCTAGCGATTACTTACCCGACTTCAGCCAAATTTTGGCAAAACTCGAACTTACTTCGCCACTTGTTTGGTATCTTGACACTGCTTCCTTTCTTTTGGAGTGTATTATTGCTTCGCGCCGAGGGCATTAACCAAGATACTTACCATGGTGCAAAGTTGGTGCTGTTTGTCTGCTTCATTGTTTGGTCTGCTGATAGCGGTGCTTACTTTGCGGGTAAAAGTTTTGGCAAACGAAAAATGGCACCGCATGTCAGTCCGAATAAAACCATTGAAGGATTAGTTGGTGGCGTTATTGCTGCTATTATCGTCGGTTGGGCGACTGCTCACTGGTTTGAAATTGAGTTTAGCAGCCCAATTGCGATGATTATGATTACATTGGTGACTGTAGTGATTTCGGTGTTGGGTGATTTGGTTGAAAGTATGTTCAAGCGTGTTGCTGGCATTAAGGACAGTAGCAATATTATCCCAGGACACGGCGGTGTATTGGATCGTATTGACAGTTTGACCGCAGCATTTCCAGTATTTGCTCTTCTTTATTTCGTTTTCTAGTTTTAGGCAGCCCTGAGTGCTGCCTGTTTAATTTTTACTGGTTTCTTACTATGCGTAAGCTCACAATATTAGGTGCAACTGGCTCGATTGGCGATAGCACTTTTAAAGTTATTGAACAAAACCCTAAGCAGTTCTCAGTTGTCGCTCTTGCTGCGGGTAATAACGTTGATAAAATGCGCCAACTGTGTCAAAAGTGGCAACCTAAATATGCTGTCATGGCGAGTGATAATGCGGCTATGAAGCTTAAAAGCCAATTGCAACAACTCAAGCTTTCGACAGAAGTATTGGCAGGACAAGAGGCGATGAGTCACGTTGCATCGCTTGATGAAGTCGACACTGTTATGGCTGCGATTGTGGGTGCTGCAGGCTTGTTACCGACAATGGCTGCAGTCCAGGCTGGTAAGAGAGTATTGTTGGCGAATAAAGAAGCATTAGTCATGTCAGGACAATTGTTTATTGATGCCGTGAAAACTCATAGTGCAGAACTGATGCCAGTAGATAGTGAGCATAACGCTATCTTTCAATGCTTACCTGAATCTATTCAAACCAGCCTTGGTGACTGCAATATAGAAGATCATGGTATTCAGCACATTTTGTTGACAGGATCTGGTGGTCCTTTCAGGTACAGCGATATTAGTGCTTTATCTGCCGTAACACCCGAGCAGGCAGTCGCGCACCCTAATTGGTCTATGGGGCCGAAAATTTCAGTTGACTCAGCTACCATGATGAACAAGGGGTTAGAGTACATTGAGGCGAAATGGTTATTTAGCACCCGTCGCGAACAGCTTAAGGTTTTAATCCATCCGCAGTCTGTGATTCATTCGATGGTGCAATATAAAGATGGTTCTTTGCTAGCACAAATGGGTCAGCCAGATATGGCAACACCTATTGCTTTAACTCTGTCTTATCCTGAACGTGTTTCTGCTGGAGTCCCTGCTTTGGATTTCACTAAACTTGCGGAACTGACCTTTCTAGAGCCCGATTTCAGTCGTTACCCCTGCTTAAAGCTAGCAATAGATGCTTGTTATGAGGGGCAGCACGCGACAACTGCACTTAATGCGGCAAATGAAGTTGCGGTTGAATCATTTCTGTCCGGTCAGTTAGCCTTTACTGATATCGCTGTTGTCAATGAACGAGTTTCTAACTTGGTATGCGCTAAGAGTAGCCAATCTGATTGTGATAGCTTGGAAAGCATCTTAGAGCTGGATAAAATGGCCCGAGCATTGGCCGTCGAAATCATTGAAGAGCGTGCATTATGACCGGAATATTGTGGAATTTCGCATCATTTATTATCGCATTAGGAATTTTAGTTGCGGTGCATGAATATGGCCACTTCTGGGTCGCTCGCCGTTGTGGTGTCAAAGTCGAAAAATTCTCGATTGGTTTTGGTAAATCAATCTGGAGCAAAATAGGTAAAGACGGCACTGAATACAGTATTTCAATCATCCCATTAGGTGGCTACGTCAAGATGCTTGACGGACGCGTGGATGAAGTGCCTCAAGAGCAGAAAAAGCATGCTTTTGATACGCAACCTTTATGGAAGCGAACTTCGATAGTAGCGGCAGGACCTGCATTTAACTTTTTGTTTGCCGTATTTGCCTACTGGCTAGTTTTTATGATCGGCGTACCGGCTGTTAAGCCTGTTGTAGGGCAGGTTGAAGCGCACTCTATCGCTGCCAATGCAGGTTTAGAGGCTGGCATGGAACTAAAAGCGGTCTCTGGCGTCAAAACACCGGATTGGGAATCAGTCAATATGGGGTTAATTGCTCATATTGGCGACGATAAACTAACCATGACAGTCGCGCCGGCCAATGATATTGGCATTGAAGAAGTGAAGACGCTTGATTTAACTTCTTGGAACTTTGATCCTGAAGTTGAGTCTGCTATGTCAGCACTTGGCTTCAAGCCTTTTACTCCTGCAATCTCGACGACATTGATGACGATTTCAGAGGGCGGGGCGGGTGAAGCGGCCGGTTTACAAGCTGGGGATGTACTCATTGCGGCCGATGATGAACCTCTTACCAATTGGCAACAAGTGGTTGAGCTGATTCAAGGTCATCCAAATCAAGCCATTGATTTGCAAATCGAGCGTTCTGGGGCGTTGATCAATCTAACGTTAACCCCTGACAGCCGTGAGCTAGCTAATAAGCGAACGATAGGATTTGCAGGAATCGTACCTGAAGTCGCAGAGTGGCCAGAAAACTATCGCTTCGAGCTTCAGTTTGGTGTAATTGAATCAGTCAGTAAAGCGATTGATAAAACTGGACAAATTATTGACCTAACCATCAGCATGTTGAAAAAGCTGATTGTTGGAGATGTTGGATTAAACAACTTAAGTGGGCCTATTTCGATAGCAAAAGGAGCTGGAACGACTGCCGATTATGGATTGGTGTACTTTCTTGGTTTTCTCGCGTTGATCAGTGTTAACTTAGGTATCATTAACCTTGTGCCATTACCTATGTTGGATGGCGGACACTTATTGTTTTTTGCTATCGAGGCAGTGATCAGACGCCCTGTGCCTGAACGCATTCAGGAAATAGGGTACCGCATCGGCGGGGCAGTTATTTTCTCTCTGATGGCAGTGGCGATATTTAATGATTTTGCTCGTCTGTAGCTGGGCAAAGGTTGTAGTAAGGAATAACTAAAACAAATATGGCGATGAAAAAAATTCTGTTTGCAACGCTACTGGCAACAAGCGTTGTTGCAAACGGTGCCGAAAACTTTGTTGTTGAAGACATTCAAATTGATGGGTTGCAGCGCGTTGCGCTGGGAGCTGCATTACTTAAGATGCCAGTGCGCATTGGTGATACGGTTGATAGCCAAGATGTGTCGGATATTATTAAAGCTTTGTATGCATCTGGCAATTTTGAAGATATCAAAGTCTTGCGTGACGGTAACCAGCTATTGGTTCAGGTTAAAGAGCGACCAACGATTGCGAATATTTCGTTTTCTGGCAACAAGGCCATTAAAGAAGAGCAATTACAGCAAAACCTTGACGCATCGGGTATTCGAGTGGGTGAGGCTTTGGACCGCACCACGCTGTCAAACATCGAAAAAGGGCTGGAAGATTTCTACTATAGTGTTGGTAAGTACAACGCAACTGTAAAAGCAGTCGTAACCCCTCTTCCTCGCAATCGTTCTGACTTGAAATTCGTCTTCTCTGAGGGTGTGTCAGCAAAAATCCAACAAATCAATTTTATCGGTAACAAAGTCTTTACTGATGATGAGTTGTTGAGTCGCTTCAATCTTAATGTCGACGTCGCTTGGTGGAATTTTCTTTCTGATGATAAATATCAGAAACAAGTCTTAGCGGGAGACATTGAAGCGCTTAAGTCGTACTACTTGGACCGTGGTTATCTGAAGTTTAAAGTGGACTCTACACAAGTCTCGATTTCTCCGGATAAGAAAGGTGTGTATATCACCTTGGCAGTTGACGAAGGGCTTCCGTACAGTGTTAAAGATGTCAAATTTCGCGGTGAGTTGATTGGCAAAGAAGCCGAATTTGAAGCTTTGGTTCCGTTTGAAGACGGTGATGTTTACAACGGTTCTCAAGTCACAAGCTTGGAAGAAGGCGTTAAACGAGTTCTGGGGGAAGCTGGTTACGCTTATCCTCAAGTGCGTACTATTCCTGAATTTGATGACGAAACTCAACAAGTATCTTTAGTAGTAAACGTTGAAGCAGGTAAACGTATCTATGTACGCGATATTCGCTTTGTTGGCAATAATGCTACTAAAGATGAAGTGCTGCGCCGGGAAATGCGTCAAATGGAGGGCAGTTGGCTTAACTCTAAATCAATTGAAACAGGGAAAAAACGTCTCAATCGCCTTGGTTATTTTGAAACTGTCGACGTTCAGACTGTACGTGTGCCAGGTAGTGAAGACCAAGTTGATCTTGTTTACAATGTTAAAGAAGCCAACTCGGGTAGCGTCAACTTTGGTATCGGCTATGGTACTGAATCAGGTGTGAGCTTCCAGGTTGGTTTGCAGCAAGATAACTTCCTAGGCTCAGGCAATCGCGTTGGTGTCAGTGCAATGATGAATGACTACCAAAAGAATGTCAGCCTTGATTATCGAGATCCATACTGGAACCTAGATGGTGTTAGCTTAGGTGGTAAAGTGTTCTACAACACGTTTGAAGCATCTGAAGCAGGCATTGTTGACTATACAAACGAAAGTTATGGTACTAGCCTGACATGGGGTTTCCCAGTCAACGAATTAAATAACATCGAATTTGGCATTGGTTATACGCACAATAAGATCGGTAATGTTCCTAACTATGATCAGGCACAATTGTTTGCCCAAAGTATTGGCCAATCTGAAGGTGATATTGTAACCAATGATTTTGACCTGAATGTTTCGTGGACTCGAAACAATCTAAACCGAGGCTTTTTCCCGACGTCGGGGAACTATCAGCGAGCGTCTGCTAAAGCAACGATCCCGAGTTCTGATGCACAGTACTTTAAGCTTCAATATGAAGTACGACAGTATGTTCCAATTACTAAAAAGCATGAATTTACATTACTGATGCGCGGTCGTTTGGGCTACGGAAATGGTTACGGTAAAACGGATGGCAACGACAATCTATACCCATTCTACGAAAACTATTATGCGGGTGGTTTCACCTCATTACGTGGTTTCCGTTCTAACTCTGCTGGTCCAAAGGCAGTGTATACAACCAACAGTGGAAGCTGCGGAAACAATGGCTGTGTGAGTGCAACCGATGACTCTGTGGGTGGTAATGCGATTGCTCTGGCGAGTATGGAGTTAATTGTACCGACTCCATTCGCTTCAGATGAAGCACGTAGCCAGATCCGAACTAGTCTATTTATCGATGCCGCGAGTGTGTGGGATACAGAGTTTAATTACAACTCAGCTTACCAAGGTACTCGATACTACGAGGATTACTCAGATCCAAGCAACTATCGTGCGTCCTACGGTGCTGCTCTGCAGTGGATGTCGCCAATGGGGCCTTTGGTGTTCTCAATTGCCAAACCAATTGAAATTTATGAAGGTGATGACGAAGAATTCTTCACTTTCACAATCGGCAGAACCTTCTAAATACTTACAGAGGAAAATATAGTGAACAAAATGATTAAAGCGGCTGGTCTTAGCCTTGTTGTAATGTCGTCTTCATTCTTTGCTAATGCAGCAGAAGCGGCGCAAAAAATTGGCTATATCAATACAGCTCAAGTTTTCCAAGCACTTCCTCAACGCGAAGTCGTATTGCAAAAAATGCAGGAAGAGTTCAAAGATAAAGCGGGTGAGCTAAAATCTATTCAGGCCAAAGCGAACACTAAACTCGAGAAGTTAAACCGTGATAAGGAGCTGATGTCTCCTGAAAGCCAAGAACAATTGCGTATTGAAATTACTCAGTTGAACAGTGAATTAAAGCTCCGAGGACAAGCGTTTGAAAAAGCACAGCAACGCCGAGAAATGGAGGAAAAACAAAAATTGTTTAAACTGATTCAGGGGGCGGTAAAGAAAGTCGCTGAAAAAGAAGGCTATGACATGATTGTTGATATTCAGACCATGCAATACGGTAAGCCAGAATACAACATCTCTGAACAAGTTATTAACTCACTGAAATAATTGGCTATGACAGCAATCACATTAGCCGAACTGGCTTCAATTACTGGCGGGGAATTACATGGTGACGCCGATGCAGTCGTAACCATGGTAGCGCCTATGGACAGAGCGATGGAAGGTCATGTGACCTTCTTATCTAATCCTAAATACGCTAAGCATCTTGGTGACTGTCAGGCGACTGTCATTATGGTCAAGGAAGCGCAGCGAGAGTTGTGCACTGGTCATGTGCTGGTAGTTGACGATCCTTACATCGCTTTTGCCAAAGTGACACAAGCTTTGGATACCACGCCGCTCCCGGCCTATGAAATAGCGCCATCTGCGGTGATCTCTGATAACGTTCATCTTGGCAACAATGTTTCTATTGGCGCTAACGCCGTGATTGAGTCGGGTGTTCAATTGGCTGACAACGTTGTGATTGGCGCTGGCTGCTTTATCGGTAAAAATGCCCAAATTGGTGCAAATACCAAATTGTGGTCCAATATCAGTATCTATCATGATGTAGTGATTGGTTCTGATTGCCTTATCCAAGCGAACACAGTGATTGGCGCTGACGGATTTGGGTATGCGAATGACAAAGGTGAGTGGGTTAAAATCCCTCAACTGGGTACGGTGCGCATTGGCAATCGTGTTGAAATTGGCGCTTGTACAACGATAGATCGTGGTGCTTTAGACGATACTGTGATTGAAGACAATGTGATCATCGACAACCAAATGCAGATTGCTCATAACGTACACATCGGATATGGTTCAGCTCTAGCTGGTGGTACGATTATAGCCGGCAGCACTACAATCGGCAAATACTGTATTATTGGTGGTGGTACTGTTATCAATGGCCATATCGAAATTGCCGATGGCGTTACTATTACCGGTATGGGAATGGTCATGCGCGGCATTAAAGAAAAGGGCATGTACTCTTCTGGCATCCCACTGCAGCCAAATAAAGAGTGGCGTAAGACCGCGACTCGTGTTCATCGAATTGATGAGATGAACAAGCGTCTTAAAGCGGTTGAAAAACATCTGGATCAGGGTGAAGACACTTAGTCTGATTGTTATAAAAAGACTCGCGATGTGCGGGTCTTTTTTTCTGACTGATTATGTGGACTCAATACAACAACATCGCAGTGCGTGCTTAGCATATTGAGATGACTTGGGTATAATGCCCGCCAGTTAATTTAGCATTCAAGATAGGAACATGACTTTGACTACTGAAAACAAAACGATGAACATCACTGAGATCCAAGAACTGTTACCCCATCGCTACCCATTTTTGCTGATCGATCGTGTTATCGATTTCCAAGAAGAAAAATACCTTAAGGCGATCAAAAACGTTTCAGTGAATGAGCCTCAGTTTACAGGTCATTTTCCTCAACTGCCGGTTTTTCCGGGCGTTCTTATCTTAGAAGCGATGGCTCAGGCTACGGGGCTTCTAGCCTTTAAATCGTTTGGTGCGCCTTCTGACAATGAGCTCTACTATTTTGCAAGCGTTGACGGTGCGAAATTCCGCAAGCCAGTCACGCCAGGCGATCAACTGGTTATTGAAGTAGAATTCATTAAAGAGCGTCGTGGTATTGCAGCGTTTAACGGTGTTGCGAAAGTAGATGGCGACGTGGTGTGTTCTGCAGAGCTTAAGTGTGCTCGTCGAGAGTTTTGATATGATTCATGAAACCGCTCAGGTGCATCCTTCTTCAGTGATTGAAGGAGATGTGAAAATTGCCGCTAACGTGACTGTTGGTCCTTTTACTTACATTTCAGGCAAAGTTGAAATTGGTGAAGGTACAGAAATTATGTCGCATGTGGTGATTAAAGGCCATACCACGATTGGCAGAGATAACCGTATTTTCCCGCATGCCGTGATTGGTGAAGAAAACCAAGATAAGAAGTATGGTGGGGAAGATACAACCGTCGTTATTGGCGACCGCAATGTGATTCGCGAAGCGGTACAGATCCATCGTGGTACTGTCCAAGACAAAGCGACCACAGTCATTGGTGATGACAATTTACTGTGTGTAAATGCACACATTGCTCACGATGTGATTGTTGGCAACCATACTCACGTCGGCAACAATGCTATCTTAGGTGGGCATGTGACGGTTGAAGATCATGCCGGTGTGATGGCTTTATCTGCTATTCATCCCTTCTGTAAAGTAGGTGCATTTAGCTATATTGGTGGTTGTTCAGCGGTTGTGAAAGATGTGCCGCCATACGTGCTTGCTCAAGGTAACCATGCGACACCTTTTGGGTTAAATCTGGTGGGCTTGCAGCGTAATGGTTTTGAAAAGAGCGAATTGCGCGCATTACGCAACGCTTATAAAGAATTCTACCGAGCGGGTAAAACACAGGCAGAGGCCAAAGAAGTATTGTTAGAAATGGCGCAACAATGGCCATCCATAAAGCACTTTATTGATTTTGTAGAAAGTTCAGAGCGTGGCGTTATTCGCTAACTGTCACTGAACCCAAATTGAAAAGATCGCGGCCCTAGGTTGCGGTCTTTTTGTGTTTTTGAGGTTAGGGATTATGGACAATAAAAAACCACTTCGCGTTGGTATCATTGCAGGGGAGTTGTCTGGTGATACTTTAGGTGAAGGTTTTATCAAAGCCGTTAAACAACAGTATCCAGACGCAGAGTTCGTCGGGATTGGTGGCCCGAAAATGATCGCTCAGGGCTGTGAGTCTCTGTTTGATATGGAAGAGCTCGCAGTTATGGGGCTCGTGGAAGTGCTAGGCAGGCTCTCTCGTTTACTGAAAGTCAAAGCGGAGTTAGTTCGCTATTTCACCGAAAACCCACCGGATGTCTTTGTCGGCATTGATGCTCCAGACTTTAACCTGCGCCTTGAACTTGACCTAAAAAAAGCGGGAATCAAAACCGTGCATTATGTCAGCCCCTCTGTTTGGGCATGGCGTCAGAAACGTATTTTTAAGATCGAAGCGGCCACCAATTTAGTGCTGGCTTTTCTGCCATTTGAAAAAGCGTTTTATGATCACTATCAGGTACCATGCGAATTTATAGGCCATACTTTAGCCGATGCGATTCCTATGGAGTCTCCAAAAGCACCAGCCCGTGAGCTACTCGGTCTTGAGCAGAATAAAAAGTGGCTTGCCGTCCTACCGGGGAGTCGTGGTAGTGAGTTAAAAATGCTTGCTGGTCCCTTTATTGAAACATGTCGACGCTTGCACCAGAAACATCCAGATTTAGGTTTTGTTGTCGCGTTGGTCAACCAAAAACGCCGTGAGCAATTTGAGCAAAGTTGGCAAGAACTGGCTCCCGAATTAGATTTCAAATTGGTCAATGATACTGCCCGAAATGTGATCACTGCATCTGATGCGGTAATGCTGGCATCGGGTACAGTAGCATTGGAGTGTATGTTGATTAAGCGACCAATGGTGGTTGGGTACCGGGTGAATGCTGTGACTGCGTTTATTGCTCGCCAAATGCTCAAGACGAAATACGTTTCTTTACCCAATATTTTGGCTGATCAAGAACTGGTCAAAGAGTTGTTGCAAGAAGACTGCACGCCTGAAAAACTAGAGAGCGAAGTTGAAAAACTACTCGGCGATCAAGGGCAGTGCATGATCGAGAAGTTTACAGAAATGCATCACTGGATTCGAAAAGATGCAGATAAACAAGCTGCCAGTGCTGTATTGAAGTTGATAGGTAAATAGTCATCATGACAAAAGAAAAAAAAGAACTGCCACCATTTGAATACCCTCAAGGGTATCGATTGATTGCCGGTGTGGATGAAGTAGGGCGTGGCCCACTGGTCGGTGATGTGGTGACTGCGGCCGTTATCTTGGATCCCAGTAATCCCATCGAAGGTCTCAATGACTCGAAAAAATTAACCGAGAAGAAGAGGCTTGCATTGCTGCCAGAGATTAAAGAGAAAGCACTCGCTTGGTCTGTTGGGCGCTGCTCTGCGGAGGAAATTGATCAGCTCAATATTCTCCAAGCAACCATGGTCGCGATGCAACGAGCGATTGAAGGGCTGGATGTGAAACCGGACTTTGCACTCATCGATGGAAATCGCGTACCTCAGCTCAATATCGATGCTCAGGCAGTGGTTAAAGGTGATATGCGCGTTGCAGAGATCAGTGCCGCCTCGATTGTTGCTAAAGTGGTGCGAGATCAAGAGATGGAAGAACTCGACAAGCTTCATCCTCAATTTGGTTTTGCAAAGCACAAAGGCTATCCAACCAAAGCCCATTTTGAGGCCATTGAGCAACACGGTGTGATTGAACAGCATCGTAAGAGCTTCAAGCCAGTCAAAAAAGCGTTGGGTTTAGATTAGAAACCCTCACTGACTGGGGTATATCTAAGATTTTATATCACGTAAAATACCCCAGTAATCTCTCCGAATAAGCAAAACTGCGGAATCATTGATGTCAGATCCTAAATTTATTCACCTAAAAGTTCACAGTGACTTTTCCATGGTCGATGGCCTATCGAAAGTGCCTCCTTTGGTTAAGAAAGTGGCTGAAATGGGAATGCCAGCTATGGCATTAACTGATTTCACCAACTTATGTGGTTTGGTGAAGTTTTATGGAACAGCTCATGGATGTGGCGTGAAGCCAATTATTGGAGCTGATTTTGCGATGCAGTCAGAAGAGTTTGGTGAAGAGCTGACTAAACTCACTGTTCTGGCAGCAGACAATGAGGGGTATAAAAACTTAACCTTGCTGATCTCCAAAGCGTATCTACGTGGTCATGTTCAGCATCAACCTGTCATCGATAAACAATGGCTAGCTGAGCTATCGGCAGGGCTTATTGTTCTATCAGGGGCAAAAAGTGGAGAGATTGGTAAAGCGTTACTGAAGGGGAACCATAAAGTTGCTCAAAACTGCGCTGATTTTTATCATCAACACTTTGCCGACCGATTTTTCCTAGAACTGACGCGTACCGGGCGAGCAGATGAAGAAACTTATCTTCACTTTGCCTTGGACTTTGCAGAGAAAGAGCAACTGCCTGTTGTTGCCACTAACGACGTCGTGATTCTAGATGAAACGACGTTCGAGGCACATGAGATTCGTGTGGCAATTCATGATGGTTACACGCTAGAAGATCCTCGCCGCCCTAAAAACTACAGTGCTCAGCAATATTTACGTAGCGAAGAAGAGATGTGCGAGCTGTTCGCCGATATCCCTGAAGCGCTGGAAAATAGTGTTGAAATTGCTAAGCGTTGTAATGTGACCGTACGTTTGGGCGAGTACTTCTTGCCTGCATTCCCGACAGAGGGAATGGAGGAAACCGAATTTCTGGTCAAAAAGTCAGAGGAAGGCCTTGAAGAACGCTTGGAATTTCTGTTTCCCGACGAAGAAGAGCGAGCGAAGCGACGTCCTGAGTACGATGAGCGTCTAAAAGTCGAATTGGAAGTTATCAATAATATGGGCTTCCCAGGCTACTTCCTGATCGTAATGGAGTTCATTCAGTGGTCGAAGGATAATGATATTCCTGTTGGGCCTGGGCGTGGTTCGGGTGCTGGTTCGTTGGTAGCTTATGCGTTGCAAATTACCGACCTTGACCCGCTGGAATACGATCTGCTCTTCGAGCGATTCCTCAACCCAGAACGTGTCTCCATGCCCGACTTCGATGTCGATTTCTGTATGGACAAGCGTGACCAAGTAATTGACCACGTTGCAGAAATGTATGGCCGTGATGCGGTTTCCCAGATCATCACTTTCGGTACTATGGCGGCGAAAGCGGTAATCCGCGACGTAGGACGTGTACTAGGCCATCCGTTTGGTTTCGTTGATCGTATTTCAAAGCTGGTACCGCCTGATCCGGGAATGACTTTGGAAAAGGCATTCAAAGCAGAACCAGCGCTACCTGAATTGTACGAAGCTGACGAAGAGGTGAAAGAGCTTATCGATATGTGTCGCATCCTTGAAGGGTGTACACGTAACGCCGGTAAGCACGCGGGTGGTGTAGTCATTTCACCCACCACCATTACTGATTTCGCGCCGATTTATGCTGACTCGGAAGGTCACTTCCCGGTTACTCAGTTCGATAAGAACGATGTAGAAACTGCTGGTCTGGTCAAGTTTGACTTCTTAGGTCTACGTACTCTAACCATCATCGACTGGGCTCTTGGTTTGATTAATCCACGTCTTGAGCGTGAAGGCAAAGATCCCGTTCGCATCGAATCGATTCCACTGGATGATGCGGCATCATTCCGTTTGCTACAAAACTCGGAAACCACCGCTGTATTCCAGCTTGAATCGCGCGGCATGAAAGAGTTGATCAAACGCCTGCAACCGGACTGTTTTGAAGATATCATCGCATTAGTGGCACTGTTCCGCCCGGGTCCGTTGCAATCGGGCATGGTAGATAACTTTATCGACCGTAAGCATGGTCGAGAAGCAATCTCATACCCAGATGAAAAGTGGCAACATGAATCGCTAAAAGAAATCCTCGATCCGACTTACGGCATTATCCTCTATCAGGAGCAGGTAATGCAGATCGCACAGGTATTGTCTGGCTACACCCTTGGTGGCGCGGACATGCTTCGTCGTGCGATGGGTAAGAAAAAACCGGAAGAAATGGCCAAGCAGCGTGCGACCTTCGAAGATGGTGCGATAAAGAACGGCGTCGACGGCGAGTTGGCGATGAAAATCTTCGACTTGGTAGAAAAGTTTGCTGGCTACGGTTTCAATAAGTCACACTCAGCCGCTTATGCACTGGTGTCTTACCAAACGCTGTGGCTGAAGATGCATTACCCAGCCGAGTTCATGGCAGCAGTAATGACCGCCGATATGGACAACACCGAAAAAGTGGTCGGCCTAGTAGATGAATGTTTCCGTATGAAGCTCAAGGTACTTCCGCCGGATATCAACGCTGGCTTATACCGTTTTAACGTCGATGAAAATGGTGCGATCGTCTACGGTATTGGGGCGATTAAGGGAGTTGGTGAAGGCCCGATTGAAGCCATTCTACAAGCGCGCAACAAAGATGGTCACTTTAAAGACTTGTTCGATTTCTGTGCTCGTATTGACCTTAAGAAAGTGAACAAGCGTGTGATAGAGAAGCTTATTTACGCAGGCGCTCTTGACCGACTTGGCCCTCACCGCGCAGCGATGATGGCATCACTTAATGATGCAGTAAAAGCCGCCAGCCAATACCATCAAGCGGAAGCGTTTGGCCAAAGTGACCTGTTTGGTGTTCTGACTGAAGCACCAGAAGAAGTTGAACACAAATATACCAAGGTACCTGCTTGGCCAGAAAAAGTTTGGCTGGAAGGAGAACGTGATACACTTGGCTTATATTTGACCGGACACCCAATAAATGCCTACATAAAGGAACTTGGTAAGTACACCAGTTGTCGACTAAAAGATGCGACACCAACAAGACGTGATCAGAGTGTCACGGTTGCTGGTCTGGTTATTGCGGCTCGAGTGATGACAACCAAGCGTGGTACTCGTATCGGTATCATGACCTTGGATGACCGTAGTGGTCGTATGGAAGTTATGTTGTTCTCCGATGCGCTTGAACGCTACGCTGAATTGCTCGAACAAGACAAAATTTTGGTCGTTTCTGGACAGGTCAGCTTTGATGATTTCAATGGTGGTCTTAAAATGTCCGCGCGCGAGGTTATGGATCTCGGCACGGCGCGTGAAAAATACGCCCGTGGCTTATCGGTGTCCATTGAACAATCTCAAATTGATGATCAATTTTTTGAGCGCTTTAGTAAGATACTAGAGCCTTACAAGGCAGGAACGGTTCCTGTCCATATATATTACCAACGCAGCGACGCGCGAGCGCGCTTAACGTTAGGTACCGAATGGCGTGTGACGCCTAGTGACGAATTAATAGACAATTTGAAACAACTGCTTGGTACGAGCCAGGTAGAACTCGAATTTAACTAAGTTCGGCAGTCGAATGCCGAATCAGAAAGGATCTATAGATGAGCCTGAACTTTTTAGAATTTGAAAAGCCTATCGCAGAACTTGAAGCTAAGATTGAAGCACTTCGTAGTGTTTCTCGTCACGGTGGTGACTCTGGCGTTGATCTGGACAAAGAGATCGAACAGTTAGAAAAGAAAAGCTTAGAATTAAAGAAAAAAACCTTCAGCGATCTGGGAGCATGGGAAACAGCTCAGATGGCTCGTCACCCACTGCGCCCATACACACTAGATTACATTGAGCATGTCTTTACAGAGTTCGAAGAGTTAGCAGGGGATCGTGCTTACGCAGATGACAAAGCGATTGTTGGTGGTATGGCTCGTCTTGATGGTCGTCCAGTAATGATCATTGGCCATCAGAAAGGTCGTGAAACGAAAGAGAAAGTGAAACGTAACTTTGGTATGCCAAAGCCGGAAGGTTACCGTAAAGCGCTTCGCTTAATGGAAACGGCTGAGCGCTTCAACATGCCAATCATAACTTTCATTGATACTGCAGGTGCGTATCCAGGAGTTGGTGCTGAAGAACGCGGCCAATCTGAAGCTATCGCGAAAAATCTGAAAGTAATGGCAGGTCTTAAAGTGCCAGTTATTTGTAACGTGGTAGGTGAAGGTGGTTCTGGTGGTGCACTGGCGATTGGTGTAGGTGACTACGTGAACATGCTGCAATACTCGACTTATTCTGTTATCTCACCTGAAGGCTGTGCTTCAATCCTTTGGCGCGATTCAGATAAAGCACCACAAGCTGCGGAAGCGATGGGACTGATTGCTCCACGTTTGAAAGAGCTGGAACTTATCGATGAAATCATCGAAGAACCTCTAGGCGGAGCACATCGTGATCACATCCAAATGGCGGCAAATATGAAAGCGACTTTGGTCAAGCAACTAGATGAGCTGCAACATTTTGACAACGATGCTCTGCTTGAACGCCGTTACCAGCGTTTAATGAGCTACGGTTACTGTTAATCATGCAAGATTAAAAACAAAGGCTGAACTTAGGTTCAGCCTTTTTTGTTATGAGTGGTAAACTAACAGCATTGAAATCTCTCTTCTTTGTGTATGAATTTATATCAGATATTTTCTTCTGTCATTGACCAACACAGGCTGCCTAGCGGTAAGTTAGTGCTAGCTTTGAGTGGTGGTCTGGATTCTAGAGTCCTGCTGTCACTAATGGCGAGATACTGCCGTGAGCATCAGCAAGAGGGACTAGTAGTACACGTCCATCATGGTTTAAGCAGTCATGCTGACGATTGGGCCAAGCAGTGTCAGCAATGGTGCTCAGAAGATGGTATTCCTTTTAACCTCGAAAGAGTGACGCTGGAAAAAAACGGAAAAAGCATTGAAGAAAGCGCACGAGAGGCTCGTTATCAGGCTCTAAGTCAGTATGTTTCCAAGGGCGATTTACTACTGACAGGGCAGCATAGCGACGACCAATTCGAGACATTCTTGCTCGCATTAAAACGTGGCAGTGGGCCTAAAGGGCTATCCGCTATGGCTCAGGCAATGCCTTTGAGTGAAGGGCTACTTGTTCGGCCATTGCTAGCAGTAAGTCGATCAGATGTAAAAGCCTATGCTGTAGCTGAGCAGTTGCAATGGGTTGAAGATGAAAGTAACCAAGACATAAGATTTGATCGCAACTTTATTCGTCATCAGGTGACGCCTGTCATTACGCAGCGTTGGCCACATTTCTCTAAGGCTGTGCAACGCAGCGCCGAATTGTGTGCTGAGCAAGAGCAACTTCTTGATCAATTATTGGTTGAGCGCTTAGCACAGGTGTTACATCAAGACGGCAGCCTATGGATTGAGCCTTTACAGAATATGACCCTATTGATGCGCGTTCGGCTGCTCAGGATGTGGCTCGACCATCATCAGGTACGCATGCCGAGCCGCGAGCAACTGAAAAAGATGTGGCAGGAAGTGGCGATCAGCCGTCAAGATGCCAATCCTGAACTGTCTATAGCAGGAGGCCAAATCCGCCGCTTTGAACGGCGCTTGTACCTGGTTGAACAGTGGCGAGAGCTGTCTGGCTGGCAGCGGAGTGTCGCTATCGGTACAAGGCTGAACTTGCCAGATTTATTGGGTACCTTATTACTCCAGCCTAGTCATCATGGGCAGCTTTCACTAGCTAAACTTGAAACTGGGCCATTATCCGTTACGTTTGAGCCTCAAGGTTTGAGCGCGAAGCCTACTGATCGCAACCATAGCCGAAAATTGAAAAAATTGTTTCAGGAATATGGAGTGCCAAGTTGGTTGCGGCGCCGTGTACCCATTTTACTGTGTGGAGATCGGGTTGCTGCTGTCGCCGATGTCTTTATTGATCATCGCTTTGCAGGCCAAGACTGTGAACTTGTCTGGGACAAACCTGCCCCATTTGTGTCAAAATTGTATACATAAAAACACACAAATAAAGTGGAATTAATAAGGAAGAGCAATGAAAAAAATCGCGATTGGAATAGTGGTTGTAATGAGTTGGTTTGCTGGGCAAGCAATGGCTGCCGGCGATGTTGCAGCCGGAAAAACAAAAGCGGCGGTATGTGCAGCGTGTCACGGTGCAGATGGTGTCGCTGTTATTCCTGGTTACCCGAACCTAAAAGGCCAAAATGAACAGTACATCGTGACGTCAATTAATGCCTATAAAAACAAAGAGCGCAATGGTGGATTAGCTGCTGTTATGCAGGCACAAGCTGCGATGCTGAGTGACGCGGATATTGCTAATTTAGCGGCCTACTACGCGAGTCTAAAGTAAGGCATCGGCAATAGTGTTTAGCCCGAGTATAATAAGCTCGGGCTTTTTATTGCCTTTTTATCATGGGATAATGAGACAAATTGCTGAAGTTTAAGGGATGAACATGAAAAAAATCGAAGCCATTATTAAGCCATTTAAATTGGATGACGTTCGTGAAGCATTGGCGGAAGTCGGTATCACTGGCATGACGGTTTCTGAAGTGAAAGGCTTTGGTCGCCAAAAAGGGCATACGGAACTGTACCGTGGTGCAGAGTACATGGTGGATTTCTTACCTAAGGTGAAGCTTGAGATTGTTGTGACAGACGATGTGGCAGAGCAATGTGTTGATACCATTGTCGAAACGGCCCAAACCGGTAAAATAGGTGACGGCAAAATCTTTATCACAGATATTGAGCGTATTGTCCGTATTCGTACTGGTGAAGAAGACGAAGACGCAATCTAACCCGATTTTCTTAGAAGAGCCGCAAGGCTCTTTTTTCTTCATGGTAGTATCAAGTGAAAAAAAAGCGCCTGTTGATCTTACCTATTGTTGTTATCGCCGTCGTGGTTGGAGGTTTCCAACTAACGTTTTCTCTTCCTGATCAGCCTCAACTATCGACTATTTCTCCGTCAGGGGAAGATGTGTCATTGCGTTGTGTACATGCAGCTAACGTGGAGTCCATTGACAACAATGGTGATATAAATCTGCTAGTTTGGAATATTTATAAGCAAAATCGCGACAATTGGTCGCAAGAACTGACCAAATATTCTGAAGATAAACAGCTGGTTTTACTGCAGGAAGCCAGTATGACCGCTGAACTAAAGGAGTGGATAAAACAGCCGTTTTGGTTTGGTAACCAAGTGGACGCGTTTAAAGCGTTTGAACGCAGTGCTGGCGTACTGAATTTATCTAAGTCTCTGCCCAAACTCGCTTGCGCTTACACTGAACTGGAACCATGGTTGCGCTTACCTAAATCTGCTATTTATGCGACTTATCCCTTGTCTGACGGTGAGTTATTGGCGGTGGTTAATATCCATGCGGTGAACTTTACCTATGGTACAGACGAGTACCAAAGGCAGCTTGGTGCGCTGGTCGCCGAGCTAAATAAGCATTCAGGTCCGATTATCGTCGCCGGTGATTTTAATAGTTGGAGTGCAGACAGAATGGCGGTAATGAAGAGTGCACTGGACAAGCTTGGTGTGCAAGAAGTGAGCTATCACCCTGATAATCGTACTCAATTTATAACCGGATTACCGCTCGATCATGTTTTTTATCGTGGGTTAGTCCTGATAAAAGCAGAGGCGCCGGAATCCGACGCCTCTGACCATAATCCTCTTGAAGTCATGTTTCGTTTAGCTGATAACGATATATAGCGCCCAGATAATGTAATACGCTATCCAAGGGAGCGCTGAAATTGCTAACGCTTGACCACGTTCGAACTCCGTCCAAGTTCCGACAGCTGCATAGCCTAAAGCGATATACCAAGGCAAGAGCAGTGGGAATGAGCTCGCAAATTGCGACCACTCATTGGTCAGAGGCAGTTTTAGGAGACCATTGAGACTATTGAGATCGGCCGCATACACCATGACCTGACCATGCTTGAGCAGCAGACTGACGTAACTTGCTAGATCGCCAATGATCGCTGGAAATACGACAACAGTGCTTGCAGCAAACCAGCGCCAGAAGCCGTGTTGATGTTGGCTGGGTTTCGTCGCTAAATTGAACCAGAACGCCAACATCACAATGGTGAGAGTCCTGCCTATCACGTCACTGATGATCTCACTTGCCATCAAAGTGTTTGCCTCAAGGAGCGCCAATTGCTTCGGATTGGTCTGGGCGAGTTGAGTGGACAAGCCCTGCTTCAGCCATTCAAAATCTACAATATCAAAGTAGGCGCCCCAAAAGAGAAATGGGGATAACATTAACACGATGTAGGTTTGCCAGCCCCAAGCTCCACGTTGGTATAGTGCGAGGAAGCATGCACTGGGTGAACGAAATACATCAACTAGCATCACGAGAGGGTTTGTGGAAGGCGTCATACACTTACCTTAGTTACATCGACATAGAGTTTGAGCTTCTGACCTGGCTGTAGGTATTTCTTTTTGCTTAGCCCGTTCCATTTGACGATATCTTGGGATTTCACTTTAAATTTGTTGGCGATAGCGCTGATGGTGTCACCAGCCTTTACGTTATAGAAAACGGTACGGATAATGGCGCCTTCAGAGCTGTTTTTCCAGATCACCAGCTTTTGTCCAACGCGAAGTGTATCTCTTGGCCCCATGCCATTCCACTTTGCAAGAGATTGGTGAGAGACCTTGTTGGCTCGTGCAATACTCCATAAACTATCACCTGAGCGTACAGTATGAGTGAGCTTATATTGTCCACGAGACTTAGCCTGAGTTTTTGCCAGTCGGTTGGTTGCGCTGAGTGTATAAGCTCGATCATCTTTAGTGGATGTTGGGATCATCAAGTGTTGTCCGACACGGATGTTGTATCCACTCAGGTTGTTAGCGCTCTGAATGACTTTCGTTGTCGTGTTATACCGATTGGCTAATGCGCTCAAGTTGTCACCCGATTTAACCTTATAGCGAACCACCTTCATCCCTTTTCCCCGATTTTCAGAGACTTTGGCTTTGAAAACATCAATCTTTGCAACGGGCAGTAAAAGCTGATGTGGGCCATCTGGTGCGGTTGCCCATTGGTTGTAGGCGGGGTTTAGGCTTTGCAGCTGTTTGACGCTGATGCCGGCGTAGTTTGCTGCAATGGCTAAGTCTAGTTGTTCTTTAGGATCAACAAGCTCGACAACAGGCTGGTTGGCAATCGGTGGGATATCAATACCATATTTGTCTTTATTTGCAATGATATCAGCCAATGCGAGTAGTTTTGGTACATAACCACTGGTCTCTTTTGGAAGATCAAGAGAGAAAAAATCGGTTGGTTTACCCAATCTCGTATTTTTGTTTATCGCGCTAGAGACACGACCACCGCCACTGTTGTAGGCAGCAATTGCATGATTCCAGTTGCCTTCGAATCGTTTATTTAGAGCGCTTAGGTAATCGAGCGCTGCGTCTGTAGACGAGGCGACGTCACGTCGGCCGTCATACCAGAAGTTTTGCGTTAAACCGTAATATTTTCCTGTGCCGGGAACAAACTGCCATAGTCCAGCTGCGCTGCCATGAGAGTATGCAAAGGCATCAAAAGAGCTTTCAACGATAGGTAGAAGTGCAAGCTCTAGCGGTAGGCCACGTTGCTCAATCTTTTCTGTGATCAGGTAAAGGAATGGCTGGGCACGTTCGGAAACCGTTTTAAGATGGTTAGGGTGTTTAAGATACCAAGTGCGGTAGTAATCGACCATCTTATCGTCAGGAATCGGGAAATCCAACTGCATTGCGATACGTTGCCAGACATCATCCTGAGATTGGGGTGTCATGATTGGTTTATAGGATTCCGACGATTGTGAAGTTTTGTCACCAGGCATACTTGACGCTACTGCTGGTGAGTTATTGGTCTCCGTAGAGGCGGATTGATCGCTCTCTGTCTGCTGGGTAAGCTGACATCCTGTTAGTAGTAGTGCTAATACCCAGCTGTGTTTTACTCGCATTTCACAGCCCTTTTTCTATTTGGCTGCTGATAATACTTGTCTAAATATGGGGGTGACAAGTTGCAAAACGTTAAAATTCGTTCTTCCACTCACGTAATGCCGTAAAAATGGAGAGCGAGTCCGTTTGTTGAGTCCGGTTAGCCACTGAACGCATGACGCTTTGCTGATCTGTGCGTAGAAAAGGGTTAATCCATTTTTCTTTGCGAATGGTGGTTGGTAGAGTCGGTCTGTTCTGTGCCCTGAGACGATTAACCTCATCACGATACTGCTGTAGAAGCTCATTGTCGGGCTCTACCGCAAGAGCGAAAGCAACATTACTTGCAGTATATTCATGTGCGCAGTAAACCTCGGTTTCTTCTGGCAGAGCGGCAAGTTTGGCGAGGGAAGTGTGCATCTGTTCCATCGTACCTTCAAAGACCCGCCCGCAACCGGCTGAGAAC
The DNA here is from genome assembly GCF_027587155.1 of Vibrio sp. T11.5. Classification (NCBI taxonomy): domain Bacteria; kingdom Pseudomonadati; phylum Pseudomonadota; class Gammaproteobacteria; order Vibrionales; family Vibrionaceae; genus Vibrio; species Vibrio sp. T11.5. The sequence goes on along the minus strand of NZ_JAPPTP010000015.1, from coordinate 92,160 downwards.
AGAACGTCACCACAAAACAGTTTTTCATCCCCGACATAGCCGATATGCCCGCGAGTATGTCCCTCTAAACCCAAAACAAAAAATATTTCACCAAACAACTCAAGTTGGTCACCAGCCTCGACGGCGTGAGTTAATGTGGGTACTGGTTCATTGGCTGGGCCTACCACATCGACATCTGGATACTGCCTGACAAGCTCTGGGATACCGCCGATGTGATCGTTGTGGTGGTGAGTAATTAAGATAGCCTCTAAGCTTAACTCGTGCTGTTTAAGGTATTCTAGTACAGGGGTTGCCTCTCCCGGATCGACAACAGCACAACTCTGATCGCTATTTTGAATCAGCCAGATGTAATTATCATTAAATGCAGGTATGCTTTTGATATCTAACATAGTTGTGTCTCCGATTACCAAGAGTGAAGCAGGTTGAATATGAAGCCAGCACGCAGTAATAAGAAGCTTGAAAAGCCTCATTCATGGTCTCAGCTTAAAAATGGCCAATGGGTTAATGAGTCCATACAAACTCGTATCGATGAATGGTGCCCCAAACTATTTGGCTATCATATGCTTAAGCTGGGAGGGCTGAGCTGTGAGTTAACCAGCTTTAATTGTAACATTCAACACCAAGTTAACCTCGATATCCAGAACCCTTTGCACAATGTGATTGCAGATGGTTATGACCTTCCGTTTCTTGAAAAAAGTTTCGATGCTGTTGTGATGGCGCATCAACTGGATTATTGCAATGATCCCCATCGCATGTTGAGAGAAGTCGATCGGGTGATGATCGACGATGGGTATTTGATCATTACGGGTTTTAATCCTGTCAGCCTCACTGGTTTGGCGAGCCTGATGCCGTGGCGCAAGAATAACTTGCCTTGGAGTGGGCGTATGTTTACCCCGAATCGTATCCGCGACTGGTTGAGTGTCTTGAACTATCAGGTGATTGAATGTGACAGCTATGCCCTGTTTCCAATGCAAAAATATCGCACAATGTGGACTTGGCTGGAAAACAGTTTAGGAGATTGGGCATCTCCTATGGGCAGCCTGTACTTTATTGTTGCCCGCAAACGCACTTATCCACTTAAACCAATCAAGCCACATTGGAAGTTAAAACGAAAATTGACGCCGATTGGCGTCAATTATAAAGTTTCGAGTAAGTGAAGCCGCTCTAACTAGGCTGATACCCCGTATCTTCATCGGTTGGACTTTCAGCGGCAGCTCGGGCTAGCTCATCACACATCTCGTTCTCTCGGTGGCCAGCATGGCCTTTGACCCAACGCCAGTCTATTTTATGACGACCTGTTTCTGCATCAAGTGCTTTCCACAAGTCGGCGTTTTTAACCGGTTTTTTATCGGATGTTTTCCAGTTGCGTTTTTTCCAGTTATGGATCCATTGAGTAATGCCTTGGCGAACGTACTGACTATCAGTGGTGAGTATGACGTCACAAGGCTCTTTCAAAGTTTGCAGTGCGACTATAGTTGCCATCATTTCCATACGATTGTTCGTAGTGAGGGTATAACCTTTCGCTAATGTCTTTTCTACTTGTTTGTAGCGCAAAACAATGCCGTATCCGCCAGGACCTGGATTGCCTAAACAAGAACCATCTGTGAAAATTTCCACCTGTTTCGTCATGATTTGATACTATTGGGTTAAGCACATTATTGGCATAGTCTGACACACAATTTGTTATGAATACCAGCAACAATTCCAACCACAATCGCATCGTGGTACTCGATACCGAAACCACAGGTATGAACCGTGAAGGTGGTCCTCATTATCAAGGGCACCGTATTATCGAAATCGGAGCGGTAGAAATCATCAACCGTAAACTGACCGGACGTCATTTTCACGTTTACATCAAACCTGATCGTGAAATTCAGCCTGACGCTGTTGAAGTTCACGGTATCACTGACGAGTTTCTGGTCGACAAACCAGAGTATCAGGATGTCCATAAGGAATTTATCGAGTTTATTAAAGGCGCTGAATTAGTCGCACACAACGCGCCCTTTGATACCGGTTTTATGGATTACGAGTTTGGTATGCTCGATCCTAAGATCGGCAAAACTGACGATTACTGTAAGGTGACCGATACGCTTGCCATGGCGAAGAAAATCTTCCCCGGCAAACGAAACAACCTTGACGTATTATGTGATCGCTACGGTATAGATAACTCTCACCGTACCCTCCACGGCGCTTTGCTCGATGCTGAGATACTGGCTGACGTTTATCTGTTAATGACAGGTGGCCAGACATCACTGCAATTTAACCCGGGCAGCGCAGAAGGTAATGTGGGAGGTGAATCAATAAAACGGGCTGCTGGTGGGCGAAAATCGCTAAAGGTTATCCGTGCAACGGCCGATGAACTAGAAGCACATCAAAATAGATTGGATCTGGTGGAGAAGAGCGGAAGCTGTCTCTGGCGTCAGTAGGAGAAGGAATGTTGAGGATTTGGTTTGCCCTACTGGGTTTGTTGGTCAGTACCTTAGGATACGCTGAGGAATCCTCCATGTCGCTGCTCGACAACCGTTTTCGAGTCGACCCTACCATAAAACAAATTACCTTTGTCATCTATCGTGCTGAGCGCTCTCGCCCAGTTGTTCTGGTACGCCCAGATGGGAAAAAGTACTACGCGTGGCGTAGCCCAGACAATGTCCGTTGGTATCAAGAATCGTCCATGGACATCATCTCGATTGACAATCCTATGCCTGGCCCTTGGCAGGCAATCGGTAAAGTCACGCCTAAGAATAAAATCATTCTGATCTCCCACCTTGAACTGTCAACTGACACCATGCCGGCAAGGCTATTTCAAAATGAAGAAATGAAATTTACCGCTCGTCTAACAGCAGATGGTAAACCTTTGGTGCTCAGAGACTTCCTTGAACGAGTCAAATTGATGGTGACTTTTACCAAATATGTTGAAAACGAAGAGGAGCTGATCAAGGAAGCAAGACCAATTCCATATACGATTGGTGAATTTGCTGATGATGGCCGTGGGTTGGACGAAGTGGCTGGAGATGGTGTGTTTACCGTCTCTCTGAACATATCTCCTGAACCGGGTAAATATCGCGTTCGTATTACATCAGGCAACGGTGTGTTCCTCCGTGCTCAGGAGCAGGAGGTACTGATTTACCCAACACCAGTAGAAACTACCTTTATCCAAAGTCGTGAAGAAGGCAAAGAGCATCAGTTGGTCATCTCTGGTGAACAGGGGATGATTCAACCAGGAAGTTTGGCCGCGCAAATCGAACATAAGTCGCCAGATGCCAGCGAAATTTCCGTAGCAGAGAGTGCCTCAAAAGAATCAGATAAAGTAGTACTGGCGTTCCCTTATAACGACGATATTGGTAATTATTCTTGGATGGGGAAGGTTTTTGCGACTGAAATGGGGGCTGGTCGTCCACTTGCTTTTCCAATCAAAGAACATACTTACAGTGTTCTTGAAGAGATTGACTTTGCTGAGACACGCCGATTGCAAGAAGAAGAGCGTATGATGCAACAGAAATTAGTCGAGGAAATGCGTTTGATTCAAATGCGAGAAGAGAAACGCACCCAAACCTTCATTATGATTGGAGTCGGAAATGTGGTGATGATTATTCTTGGTTTAGCGGTTTGGTTTGTGATGCGTAAGTTAGGAGCCAAGAAGGAAATGATGCCTGAAATGCAATTAGAAATGCCGAAGAAATAAGATAAATCAGACTTGCTAAAAAAGGGCTGCCAACTTGGCAGCCCTTTTTAGTCAGTGTGAACTTTACGCCACTTCATCCATCTGAGGTGTTATCTCTAGAGGCTTGGCAGCTAAGTCCTTTGGGTCAAAGTCATCCACGTTAATTGCATATAAGCGATGTTCTTCTGCTTTACGTAGCAGTTGTGCATCGGCAGAATCGATAATGCCTTTTTCTAGACCAATGTCAGCGATTAAGTCGAGACGTAGGAATGGACGTCGTTCATTGATGGCTTTGCAGACTTTCTTAAACACTGGTTCTGCTTCAAGGATGATATGCAGTGCTTCCTCAATCTTACCTGCGGGATTGAACTCGCTCGCGTGGAAGTATTGATTGCGGCCCAATCGATCACGTGTCGCTGATGGTGTTTGAAGAATCTGAGCAACTTGGCTATCAATTTTATCACTTGGTGCTTTACGCACGCGGCCAAAGGGTAAGATCATCACTCGCAGTGCTTTACCCAGCCACTTGTTCGGGAAGTTAGCAAGGAATTCATCAATTGCTTCTTCTGTCTGCTTCAGGCTGTCCTGTAATCCCCAATGCACCAGAGGAAGATCGTCGGCGATACGGCCATCACTCTCATAACGTTTGAGTGTTGCAGAGCTTAGATAAAGCTGGCTGAGAATATCCCCCAGACGCGCTGATAAGCGCTCTTTACGTTTAAGCGAACCGCCTAATACGGCCATTGAAATGTCTGACAGGAATGCAATGTTTGCACTGTAGCGGTTAAGTTGCTGGTAGTAGTGGGTGGTCGTGTCTTTGACGGGTGCAGATGAGAGTCGACCATCAGTGAGACCCAGCCAGAAGCTGCGTACCAAGTTGCTCATTGTGAAGCTGACGTGGCCTGCAAGTGCAGCATCAAACTTATCTAGTGCATTAGAAGCGTCTGAATAAGCCGCATTCATTTCTTCAAGAACGTAAGGATGACAGCGGATAGCGCCTTGACCATAAATGATCATTGAACGGGTTAAGATGTTCGCCCCTTCTACAGTTACAGCAATAGGTGCACCTTGGTAGCCTCGGGCCAAGAAGTTGGAAGGTCCCATACAGATACCTTTACCGCCCACAATGTCCATTGCATCAATAATGCTTTGCTGACCGCGGTGGGTACAGTGGTATTTTACAATTGCGGAGATAACGGAAGGCTTTTCGCCCAAATCAATACCAGCGACAGTTAGGTTACTGGCTGCGTCCATGACGTACGCGTTGCCGCCTAGACGTGCTAATGGCTCTTCCACACCTTCCATCTGTCCGATTGGCTGTTTGAACTGGCGGCGAATGCGTGCATATGCACCGGTAGCGAGTGCTGCCGTCTTGATACCACCTGTAGAGTTAGAAGGTAGCGTGATACCACGACCCACTGACAGACATTCAACCAGCATTCGCCAGCCTTGGCCAGCCATTTTAGGGCCACCGATAATGAAATCTAGTGGAACAAACAAGTCTTCACCACGAGTCGGTCCGTTTTGGAAAGGAACGTTCAGTGGGAAATGTCGGTTACCAATCTCAACACCTTTAAGATGGGTAGGAATCAGAGCACAGGTGATGCCCAGTTCTTCCTGTTCACCAAGTAAGCCTTCAGGGTCACGCAGTTTAAAGGCAAGGCCCAAAACCGTAGCTATAGGCGCTAAGGTAATGTAGCGCTTGTTCCAGGTTAAGCGCATACCTAGGACTTCTTTGCCTTCCCACTTGCCTTTACACACCACGCCGAAGTCAGGGATTGAACCGGCATCAGAGCCAGCTTCAGGGCTGGTTAGGGCGAAACAAGGGATTTCTTTACCTTCTGCAAGGCGAGGTAGGTAGTAATCTTTTTGCTCTGTCGTACCGTAATGTTGAAGTAATTCACCTGGGCCTAAAGAGTTAGGAACCCCCACAGTAGAAGAAAGAACACCTGACACGCCAGTTAATTTCTGTAACACCAAAGATTGGGCATAAGCAGAAAACTCTAAGCCACCGTATTTCTTTTTGATGATCATGGCGAAGAATTTGTTGTCTTTAAGGTACTGCCACACTTCAGGGGGTAAGTCAGCCAGTTCATGAGTGACCTGGTAATCGTTCACCATCGCGCACACTTCGTTTACTGGGCCGTCAAGAAACGCTTGTTCCTCGGCTGTGAGCTTAGGGTTTTGAATCGCATGCAGTTTATTCCAGTCTGGCTTGCCTTTGAAAAGCTCAGCCTCCCACCAAACGGTACCAGCATCGAGGGCTTCTTTTTCCGTTTGCGACATCGCTGGTAAGACTTTTTTAAACAACGTCAGCGCTTTTTGACTGATCAGAGATTGGCGAATGGAAGGAATCGCGATTACCGCAGTGGCAGCGATGAAAAAAATCCAGCTGAGTGAGCCTGCAGAGCCAAATATAGAAAGCACTGCTAATGTGGCGGTAAGAGCAGCTATCGACTTCATCAGCGAAGTACGATGATAGAGACAGATCGCCAGAGCTGTAGCAAATCCGAGTATAGAGAGCAAGATGTCCATAGTTAATGTTCCTTGTTCGGCGTTTGAAATTCAGATTACGCCGTTATCTAGTAAGAGGTCCAACCAGTTAGAGTGTAATCAAAATATTAAAGAAATGTAAAACCCAAATATGTTCAAAAAGTGATCTTGGTAGGGGGTAAATTCTAAAAATGAAGAGGAGAGCTATTTTTGATGGTGAAGAAACGGAATAAAGACGCAATTGTTTGCGGGCAGCTATCGACAGTGAGAATTGTTTGAGTAAACTCTGACTATCACCTTGGCGACGATAAGCGTCGGCCTTGTTAATACAAAATAATTAGAGAAAAACCTATGTACCAGGATCTGATTAAAAACGAACTTACCGAAGCTGCTGACGTACTGAATAAATTCCTTAGCGATGAAAGTAATATTGCGCAAATTGAAGCGGCGGCCAAGATGCTCGCTGACTCATTTAAGCAGGGGGGCAAGGTGCTTTCTTGTGGTAACGGCGGCTCTCACTGTGACGCTATGCACTTCGCTGAAGAGCTGACAGGTCGTTACCGTGAGAATCGCCCGGGTTTGCCAGGTATTGCTATCTCCGATCCAAGCCACCTATCTTGTGTAAGTAATGACTTTGGTTACGAGTATGTGTTCTCTCGCTACGTAGAAGCGGTTGGTGCTAAAGGGGATGTACTATTTGGTTTGTCGACATCGGGAAACTCTGGCAACATTCTTAAAGCGATTGAAGCGGCTCAGGCAAAAGGCATGAAGACGATTGCTCTGACCGGTAAAGATGGCGGTAAAATGGCGGGTCTGGCGGATATTGAAATTCGTGTTCCTCATTTTGGTTACGCTGATCGTATTCAAGAGATCCACATTAAAATCATCCATATTGTGATTCAGTTGATCGAAAAGGAAATGGAAAAGTAATTTTCAAACTGGTTTAGCAAGTGCCAGTGCTGTTTATGCTGGCACTTAGGTAGTGCAAGGGAGTTTTATAAACCATGTGTGAATTGCTCGGAATGAGCGCCAATGTACCAACAGACATTTGTTTCAGTTTTACTGGCTTGATGCAGCGTGGCGGCAATACCGGCCCACATCGCGATGGCTGGGGGATCACTTTCTACGAAGGTAAAGGTTTTCGGACGTTTAAAGATCCGAATCCAAGCTGCAAGTCTAAAATTGCTGAATTGGTTCAGAATTATCCGATCAAAAGCTGCGCAATAGTTAGCCATATTCGTCAGGCGAATCGTGGTGGCGTCAATCTAGAGAACACTCACCCATTTACCCGCGAATTGTGGGGACGTTATTGGACTTTTGCTCACAATGGTCAGTTGTCTGATTATCAAGAGCTGCATACTGGGCGTCATAGACCTGTGGGCCAGACAGACAGTGAATTGGCGTTTTGTTGGTTGCTTAAGCAGATGGAAGACCGATTCCCAGAACCGCCTCAGGATATGATAGGTGTGTTCCGCTTTGTGGCGAAATGTTGTGAAACCCTGAAAAGTAAAGGGGTGTTCAATATGTTGTTGTCAGATGGTGAGTACGTTATGACCTATTGTACCAACCATCTCTACTGGATTACTCGTCGTGCGCCATTTGGCAAAGCTTCTTTAATTGATGAAGATGTAGAGATTAATTTTCAGGAAGAAACGACACCCAATGATGTGGTTTCAGTCATCGCGACGCAGCCGCTAACTGATAATGAAGAATGGCATCGAATGAAGCCGGGAGAGTTTGGCATTTTACATTTCGGTGAGATTGTCGATGGTAATGCCGATGAGCTTATTGATGTACCATTTGCTCCGAAAAAGGTCGAAAGTCAGGCGCCTACTGAGCCGTTGGAGTAATAGAATCGCTGCGCTCTTAGATCGGGCTGCGCCCGCGAGATGCGCGAACGGACTTCGTCCTATGGAAAACGGGAGCGGGTTTCGCCCTGCGAGATAGAAGACAAATACTTCGCTCAGTCATTCCATAGACTGAGCGAAGGAAGGAGTAGGGAATCTCAATTAGTTATCTAGTCGTTTTAAGAGTTCCCCAACTCGCTCGTTCCTCGCTCTTGAGGATGACATGGTAAGTTATTGAAACAAGAGAGCTGATGAAAAACGCCAACTCTATAAAATGTCCCGAGTCCCGAGTCCCGAGTCCCGAGTCCCGAGTCCCGTCTCCCGTTTCCCACAAAAAAGGCCGATGTCTCCATCGGCCTTTTTTATTTCTAGGGGCTAACTTACGCTAGCTGAGCTTTAACATGCTCAACGATGTCAGCCATCGCAACAGGTGTCTTGTCACCAGTGCGGCGGTTCTTGTACTCAAAGTTGCCTTCTTTCATCGAACGATCGCCGATCACGATAGTGTGAGGGATACCGATAAGTTCCATATCAGAGAACATAACACCTGGGCGCTCTTTACGGTCATCGAATAGTACTTCGATGCCCATAGCCGTAAGTTCAGCATATAGCTTCTCAGCTGCTTCTTTCACTTCTTCTGACTTGTGCATGTTCATAGGAACGATAGCGACTTGGAAAGGTGCGAGTGCGTCTGGCCAGATGATGCCGTATTTGTCATGGTTTTGCTCAATTGCAGAAGCAACCACACGAGAAACACCGATACCGTAACAACCCATCTCAAGGATAACGTTTTTACCATCTGGGCCAAGAACGCCACAGTTCATTGCTTGAGAGTAAACGTTACCTAGTTGGAAGATGTGGCCTACTTCGATACCGCGTTTCAGGGCGATGGTACCTTTACCACAAGGGCTTGGATCACCTTCAACTACATTACGTAAGTCTTCAACTTGGCCAAGCTCAACATCACGACCCCAGTTGATACCGAAGTAGTGTTTGTCGTCTACGTTAGCGCCTGCGCCAAAGTCACTCATTACAGCAACAGTGCGGTCAACGATGTATGGCAGTTTAAGACTGACAGGGCCTAGTGAGCCGGGACCAGCACCGATTAGAGCGCGAATCTCTTCTTCTGTCGCCATCTCCAGAGGAGTGGCCACCTGAGGAAGGTTTTCCGCTTTCACTTCGTTCAGTTCGTGGTCGCCACGGACGATAAGCGCGATTAGGTCAGCGTCAACGTCATCAGATGCTTTAACAAATAGAGTCTTAACCGTCTTCTCGATTGGCAACTCAAACTGTTCAACAAGCTCAGCAATTGTTTTTGCGTTTGGCGTGTCAACTAGCGTCATCTCTTGAGTTGGAGCCGCAGCTTCGTCAGCCAGAGCAAGTGCTTCCGCTTTTTCGATGTTCGCTGCGTAATCAGACTCAGTAGAGAAGGCAATTAGGTCTTCACCACTTTCCGCAAGTACGTGGAACTCTTGAGAACCACTGCCACCGATAGCACCTGAGTCAGCCAGTACTGGGCGGTACTCAAGGCCCATGCGGTCGAAGGCTTTACAGTAAGCATCGTGCATTGCATCGTAAGACTTCTGTAGACCTTCTTTATCAATATCAAAGCTGTACGCATCCATCATGCAGAATTCGCGTGCACGCATTACGCCAAAACGTGGGCGACGCTCATCACGGAACTTAGTTTGGATTTGGTACAGGTTTAGCGGTAGCTGTTTGTAAGAGCTCACTTCATTGCGCACTAGGCTAGTGATCACTTCTTCAGCTGTTGGGCTAAGAACAAACGGACGAGTGTGTCGGTCAGTAAAGCGAAGCAGCTCAGGGCCCATCTTCTCGCTGCGGCCTGTCTCTTCCCATAGTTCAAACGGCTGAACAACGGGCATCAATGTTTCGACTGCGCCTGCATTGTCGATCTCTTGACGAACGATGTTTTCGACTTTACGCAGTACACGTAGACCAGTAGGTAGCCAGGTGTAGAGACCTGAAGCCAGCTTACGGATCATACCTGCACGTAGCATGAGCTGGTGGCTCACTACTTCTGCGTCGTTTGGAGTCTCCTTCAGAGTAGAAAGAAGATAATTACTGGTACGCATTTAACTTATCCGTTTATTAAAGTTAGATACTCAAGCCGGAATGGACAGGAGTATGGAAGTCCCACGAGGGGAAAATTGTTAGCCGCTTATAATATCAGCCAAATGCCGTTGTCAAAAGCTTTCAATCGCAGTAACCGTTATTAAGTTATCGTTAACGGTGAACTTCACATTCATATCGAACATATTTACCGCATATTCTTTACTATCAGGCTTGTTCTTTTTGTACGCTGGGCGAGGGTCTTGTGCTAAAACCTGCTCAATTACCGTCTTTTGATAGTCAAGATATCCGCGGGTTTCTAATTGCTCTGTGGCTAATGACGAAAATAGGACTTGAGACTTTTTTGGTTCCGCTTCTGCGTAGCTTCCTAGCGCTTGAGGAATAGAGTCTGAATAAGGGATATATGGCTTGATGTCGATGATGGGAGTGCCATCGACTAAATCGACATTGCCAAGATCGAGATAGATCTGATCGCCTTGTTTTGTGACCCCTTTAATTTCAACCGCCGACAGTCCAATCCCATTGGGTCTAAACGTCGAACGAGAAGCAAATACACCTACACGCTCATTGCCACCCAGTCGAGGTGGTCTGACAGTAGGCTTCCATCCTGCCGCTAAATTCTGGTCAAATAGAAACAATAACCAAGCATGGGAGAATTGCTCCAACCCGCGTACCGCTTCGGGACTATTCGCCTCTCCAACTAGCTTTACTCGCGAGCGAGCAGCGGGTACTAAGCTTGGCTGCCGAGGAACGGCGAACTTCTCTTTATATGGGCTTTCAATAAAACCGATCGGCTCTATGGAATACATCTCTTTTCTCTCAATTTGGTGATGAGGAAAAAGTATCACAAAAAAGAGTAGTAAAACTTGTTGATAATGATTATTATTTAGAATGTTATAACATAACAGTTTATATTGAGGTAATTATGCAACCCAACATTCACCCTGAATACCGAACCGTGGTTTTCCATGATACAAGCATTGATGAGTACTTCCTTATCGGTTCAACATTGCAAACTGACCGCACTATTGAGTGGAAAGATGGCAAAACCTACCCGTACTTTACGATTGAAGTCTCTTCTAAATCTCACCCTTTCTACACAGGTAAGCAGCGTGTCATTCATCAGGAAGGTCGTGTCGCTAACTTTAAACGTCGATTTGGTCAATTTTCTAAAGGGGACAAGTAAATGAAGGTCGTAAAATCTCTTAAAAGTGCTAAAAGTCGCCATCCTGATTGTCAGATAGTAAAAAGGAGAGGGCGCTTGTACGTAATATGTAAAACCAATCCCAGATTCAAAGCTGTTCAGAAATAGTGAATGCATTATTAATTTCAATTGTTTAGTGTAATTCATAATTCTAACGATTGTCATTTATGTAGATGAAGCTGCTGATTTTTTGTTTTTTTATCGTTAATCATATTGATCAAGATAGCACTTTATTACATTTTTAATTTCTAATTGACCTCTTTGTCGAGTAACCTGCGCGAGCTTTGTAGCCGCTTGGCACAATGACGCGCAGGATTAACAACAACAAGGAGGGAAGAGATGAGTTCATCTACTTCGATTAAACAAAACTCGCCTAAGAGGCCAATATTTACTCGTTTCTTAGATACCGTCGAATATTTGGGCAACTTGTTACCACACCCGATCACGCTTTTCGCCATTTTCTGTGTTGCGATTTTAATCGCTTCCGGTATTGCAGGTTACTTTGAAGTGGCGGTAGCAGATCCTCGTCCAGAAGGCGCTCCTGGTCGTGCCGTTGACGGAATGATTCAGGTTGTCAGCTTGTTAAATGCAGATGGTCTTGAGTTGATTGTTACCAATCTAGTTAAAAACTTTGTCGGCTTTGCGCCATTAGGCACCGTATTAGTTGCACTATTGGGTGTTGCAGTGGCGGAATATTCAGGTTTACTGTCTGCGGCAATGCGTGGTTTGGTCATGGGTGCTTCGAAGAGCATGGTTACCATCACAGTGGTATTTGCAGGTATCATTTCCAATACAGCATCTGAGCTAGGCTATGTGGTACTTATCCCACTAGCGGCTATGCTGTTCCACTCTTTGGGTCGCCACCCTCTTGCCGGTCTCGCCGCTGCATTTGCAGGTGTATCTGGCGGTTATTCCGCAAACTTACTGATCGGCACTGTTGACCCACTGCTTTCTGGGATCACAGAAACGGCAGCACAAATGATTGACCCTACTTACACTGTTGGCCCAGAAGTTAACTGGTACTTTATGTTCGTTTCTACTTTCTTCATCGCCGGTATGGGTGCTTTCGTAACGGAGAAAATCGTTGAGCCTAAATTAGGTAAATACAACGAAGAAGATGCAGCAGAAGATTTGTCGAATGACTCAATGGGCACGATAACTGACGTTGAGAAGAAAGGTCTGAAAATGGCTGGCCTAGCGGTACTTGCGGTTTCTGCTCTACTTGCTTGGACAATCGTTCCAGCAGATGGAATTCTTCGTTCAGACGCCGGCACGGTTGCAGGTTCGCCATTCCTTAAGAGTATCGTTGCTTTCATCTTCGTCTTCTTTGCTATCCCAGGCCTTGTTTACGGTAAGGTAGTTGGCACAATGAAGAACGATCGTGATGTAATTGATGCGATGTCTAAATCCATGTCTTCAATGGGAATGTACATTGTACTGGTATTCTTTGCTGCTCAATTTGTTGCGTTTTTCAAGTGGACTAATTTTGGTCAAGTGTTCGCGGTAGCAGGCGCAGATTTTCTAAAAAGCATTGGTCTGACTGGTCCTATGTTGTTCTTTGCCTTTATTTTGATGTGTGGTTTCATCAATCTGATGATTGGTTCAGCTTCTGCACAATGGGCTGTGACAGCGCCAATCTTTGTTCCCATGTTGATGCTAGTCGGCTATGCGCCTGAAACGATTCAAGCGGCATACCGTATCGGTGACTCCACAACCAACATCATTACACCAATGATGAGCTATTTTGGTTTGATTCTCGCTGTTGCATCGCGTTATATGAAAAATCTAGGTATCGGTACGCTGATTGCGACCATGCTACCGTACTCAATCTGCTTTATCGTGGGTTGGAGTCTACTGTTCTACCTATGGGTATTCGTATTTGGTTTGCCAGTCGGTCCTGGTGCGGCGACCTACTACGCGCCATAACGTATTATCGAACGACAAAACCGGAGCCAAGTGCTCCGGTTTTTTGTTTTTGGTATTGTGGGTAGACCTAAAACTATAAAATTCACCGTATCTAGTGCTAGGGGCAAGAGATTAGTAATGGAAGTAACAATCAGAGAAGTCAAAATAGAGGATGCCGATGGTGTTCGTGGTGTATTAAATCCAATCATTGAGCAAGGTAAATTTACCGTTATTGATACACCATTTTCACTCGTCGACGAGCAAACTTTCATCCGTCAGTTTCCTCAGCGAGGCGTTTTCAAAGTTGCTGTGTCCGAGAATCAACAGGTGTTAGGATTTCAGAATGTCAAACCATTCGCGTCCTATACTCAGGCATTCGCTCATGTTGGAGTGATCGGTACCTATGTAGATGAGCAGATTAGAGGGATGAAGATCGCCAGCAGTTTATTTGCTGAGACGTTTGCGTCGGCAAGAAATAAGGGATATGAAAAGCTGTTTGCTTATGTGAGAGAAGATAATCCAAAGGCTTTGGCTGTGTATCTTAATCAGGTTTTTGAGGTGATAGGAACGGCAAAGAAGCACGCTTATATGAAAGGTCGGTACATCGATGAAGTACTGATTGAGAAATTCCTATGATCAATCAAAAAAGCAAAGAAAAAGGCTGACGCAATGACGTCAGCCTTTGTGCAACTCAGTAAGTTATTACCAACCTTTAACTACGCCACCTTTAAAGATGTCTGAAGCAGCCGTGTACACTTCCTCTGTTTGGTAAGACTTGATGAAGTTCTGCACGTTTTCAGCCTTGACGTTGTCTTCACGCGCCACAATGATATTTACGTATGGAGATTCTTTGTTTTCAACAAATACGCCATCTTTTTGTGGTGTCAGGTTAATTGAGCTTGCGTAAGTTGTGTTGATGATAGACAAGGCTACATCGTCAAGAGAGCGTGGAAGCTGAGCGGCATCTAGTTCAACAATAGTGATGTTTTTTGGGTTTTCAGCAATATCACGTACGGTTGCTAGTAGACCAACACCATCACGTAGTTTAAGCAGCCCTTGTTGTTCAAGAAGCAGTAGAGAACGCCCTAAGTTAGTTGGGTCGTTTGGTACTGCGATACGGGCACCCTCCTGAATCTCATCGACCGATTTCACTTGTTTAGAGTAACCAGCAATGGGGTAAACAAATGTATTGCCAGCGATTGCTAGTTTGTAACCACGGTCATTCACTTGTTGATCTAGATATGGTTTGTGCTGGAACGCGTTGATGTCGATAGAGCCATCATCCAATGCTGCGTTTGGCGTCACGTAATCTGTAAAAGTAACAAGCTCCACATCCAAGCCGTATTTTTCTTTTGCAACTTTAGCGGCGACTTCTGCTACCTGAGCTTCAGCGCCCGCCATAACACCGACTTTAATCTTGCTGGTGTCTGCTGCTTGCTTTTCACCACATCCGGATAGCACAAGTGACGAAGCGACTGCTGCAATGGCGAGTAAACCTTTTAATCCAAATTTCATGACTTTCTCCTTATTCTGTATCTGTAAATTTATTATCTGTGATCGACGCGGCGCACAATTGCATCGCCGATAGACTGAATGATTTGCACCAAGACGATGAGCATTACCACGGTTACAGCCATGATGACCACATCATAGCGATGGAAGCCGTAGCGAATCGCGACATCACCTAATCCGCCACCCCCTACTGTTCCGGCCATAGCGGAATAGCTCACTAGGGTGACCAATGTGATGGTGATTGAGTTCACTATGGTTGGCATTGCTTCAGGAAGCAGTACCTTGTTGATGATTTGTATTGGAGTTGCACCCATTGATTGAGCTGCTTCTACTAAGCCTGTTGGTACTTCAAGTAGTGCCCCTTCAATAAGGCGAGCAACAAATGGGATGGCGCCGATAGTCAGTGGCACGATAGCCGCCGTGGTGCCGATAAACGTGCCGACGAGAACTTTAGTGACTGGGATGATGGCTACCATTAAAACTAGAAACGGCACCGAGCGACCGACGTTGACGATAGCACCGAGAATGCTATTGAGCTTGGTGTTCTCAAGTAGGCCGCCTTTTTTGGTGGTATGAAGGATAACACCTAATGGAATACCAACGGCAAAGCCAACGATACCTGCGACTGAGACCATGTAGAGGGTTTCCCAAGTCGCACCAATTAAAAGGCTACTGTTAAGGCTTAGCCACTCTGAAATTGTGTTAAAGGACATAACCCAGTACCTCTACTTTTACATTGTGTTCACGGAGGAATTCAATCGCCGCATTGTCATCTTGCTCGTTACCAAACAGCTCTGCGACCATCATGCCGAATTTGACGCCACCAGCGTAATCAAGATCAGAACTCAGAATGCTGACATCGATATTGAATTGACGAGCAATCTGACTGACGAGCGGTGCATCTACAGTAGCTCCGGTAAATTCGAGTCTCACCAATGGATAACTGCCTTCAACGCGGGTCGTTTGCAGGCGTGTCTGATAATCATCCGGAATAGACAGATCAAGCGTAGAACGGATAAATTCATGCGCCAGTTCAGTTTTAGGATGGGCGAAAATTTCACCAACAGTACCTTTCTCAACCAATTCCCCGCCACCAATGATCGCCACTTCATGACAGATACTTTTCACCACGTCCATTTCGTGGGTGATGAGCAACATAGTGATATTCAGTTTACGGTTGATCTCTTTGAGCAACTCAAGTATCGATTGTGTTGTTGCAGGATCCAATGCACTCGTTGCTTCGTCACACAGCAACACTTTGGGATCGGAAGCTAGGGCACGTGCAATAGCGACGCGCTGCTTTTGACCACCGCTCAAGTTCGATGGGTAGCTTTCATGTTTATCAGAGAGGCCTACCAGTTTGAGCAGCTCAGTCACTTTAGCGCTAATGTGCGCCTTATCTTTGCCCGCTAACTCAAGTGGCAGGGCAACGTTGTCAAATACGGTACGAGATGACAGTAGGTTAAAATGTTGGAAGATCATACCGATGTTACGGCGTGTTTCGCTCAGTTCTGATTTTGACTGCTTGGTAAGATCAATACCGTCGACAATGATGGAGCCTGACGTTGGCGCTTCCAGCATATTGACACATCGAATAAGCGTACTTTTCCCTGCTCCTGATGAGCCAATTACACCGAAGATTGTTCCCTGTGAGATATGAAGGTTGATGTCCTTCAAGGCATGTATTTCTTTATTTCCTTGAAGAAATACTTTGTTTACTTGATTAATTTCTATCATTGAGAAATCCACTATCAGACTGCTTTTGGGAAAAAGTAGATAATTTTGAACTACCTCTCATTTAGTAGAGGATGCTATGGTTTTGCACTAATTGTGTCAATAGATATTTTTACGGCTAGACGTCTAAACGTTCATTGCAACCAAACAGATTAGTAATTAGATAGTGATGAAAGAAATAAAGCGTGTAATAATTCTGGAAATAAATAGTAGATAGAGAAGCAAATTTTGGCGAAACCAGCAGTCTTTTTGGATCGTGATGGTGTAATTAACGTTGACCACGGATATGTTCATGACGAGCACGACTTTGAATTTATTGATGGCGTGTTTGAAGCGACTAAAAAGCTCAAAGAGATGGGCTACATGCTTGTATTGGTGACTAACCAGTCGGGTATTGCTCGTGGTAAATTCAGTGAGGACCGTTTCCTATCACTCACGCAGTGGATGGATTGGAATTTTGTTGATCATGATGTTGAGTTTGATGGCTTCTACTATTGCCCACATCATGCCGAACATGGTCAGGGTAAGTACAAAGAAGATTGTAATTGCCGCAAACCTAAGCCTGGCATGTTCATTTCTGCGCGTGATTTCCTCAAAATCGATATGGCGAATTCTGTTATGGTCGGTGATAAAGCTGAAGATATGATGGCAGCAGAAGCCGCTGAAGTAGGTACGCGTATTTTAGTACGTACTGGTAAGCCTGTTACGGAAAAAGGTGAGGCGATTGCCTCTGTTGTACTGGACAGTATCAAAGAAGTCCCTGCCTATTTAGCTAAGTAAAATACCGAGAAAAGAGGTCGCTTGAGGCGGCCTTTTTCTATTGGAGAGTGTGGATGAAAATGAAAGCGTTGTTAGGCTTGCTGGCAGGAGTGACATTATTTGGGTGCAGCTACTCGGCGATTGAACGCAAAGCCGATGAAAAGCAACCATTCGTGACCTACCAGTGTGCATCGAACAAACAGTTTGAGGTCGCTTACCTAATTAAAGAACAAGCGGCGATTTTGCGTTTACCTAAACACGACTACCGCCTCGCTCAGGTCCCATCTGGTTCTGGTGCAAAATATATCTTAGATAATGGAACAAAACCGATTCTCAATCCAGTGACGCTACACACCAAAGGTGATGATGCCCGATTAGAATTGGGCAGAGTCGTTTACAAAAACTGTAAAACACAATAGCGTTAGTCTTCTGGTACAACCTGCTTTATCTTTTGAGCGAACTCACTGCATTATGAATAAAAAACTGACCATTCTTGATATTGCTAAACTTTCTGGCGTTGGTAAATCTACGGTTTCCCGTGTATTGACTAATGATCCTAAAGTCAAACCCGAGACTCGCGCCAAGGTTGAGCGTGTGATTGAAGAGTCTGGCTACGTTCCGTCTAAGTCGGCGCAAGCGATGCGCGGAGGCAGTCAGAAAGTTGTTGGGGTCATCATCTCGCGTCTTGATTCGCCTTCGGAAAACAAAGCCGTTAGCAGTATGCTGCAAGTTCTTTACGGTAACGGCTATGACGCGGTGATCATGGAAAGTCAGTTTGACCGCAAGATGACCAATGAACACCTCGACGTTTTGCGCAGGCGTAATGTTGATGGCGTGATTGTGTTTGGCTTCAGTGATTTTGACATCGAGCGTCTTTCTAGCTGGCAGCATCGTTCTCTGGTGATTGCCATGGATACTGATGAAACGTCATCGATCAACTACGATAATACAGGTGTTATTCGTTATGCGCTGGAACACCTTCAGCGCCAATCGGTGAGCGAGATTGCTTTTATTGGTGTTGATCCTTCAGACCGAACTACTGGGAAGATTCGTCTCAATGCTTACTTAGATTGGTGTTCAGAGCATCGATTATCCCCCAACTATCAAACAGGCCATTTGCATCACGAAAGCGCTTATCGTTTGGTGGATAAAGTGTTGACTCAAACCACACAGGCGATTGTATGCGCCAGTGATACTTTGGCATTGGGTGTGATTAAACGTCTTCAAGAATTGGATAGGGAAGATGTGATGGTCACAGGTGTTGGTGGCAATGAACTGTTGTCTTTTCTATTTCCGAGAGTATTCAGTATCGACCCGGGTTATGCTCAGGCTGGAGAAAGGGCGGCCAAGCTTCTGATTTCTCAGCTCAATGGAGAATCTGAACTCGTACACCTCACTCAGGAACCAATTTTGAGTTAACCCTCTCTTTTCTCTATGGTTTAAAATTATACTGTGATCTCATTCAATTAATGGGATTGTTCCCATTTATCTATTTCGATAGATTTGACAATATAATAAATACAAATGGGAATGTTCCCAAATAAATTATAACTAACCTTTTTGATCAGAGACTTCTGATCTGAACGAGAAACCAATTTAGGGTGGACAAGGATATGAGTAAGATTGCGAAACAAGAAGTTGAGCGTCTGATAGAACTGGTTGGCGGTCGCGAAAACATCGCCAGTGTCAGCCACTGTCTGACGCGCCTCCGCTTCGTGTTAAATGACACAAGTAAAGCCGACACAAATGCACTGGAAGCACTGTCGCTGGTGAAGGGCTGTTTCACTAATGCGGGTCAATTTCAAGTTGTTGTCGGTACTGAAGTTGATGAAGTGTACAAGGTCCTGATTGAACTGTCGGGCAAGTCTGAAGCATCGAAAGATGAATCCAAACAGGCTGCACGTCAGAACATGAACATTTTGGAACGTGGCATCTCTCATCTTGCTGAGATCTTTGTACCACTGTTACCTGCTATTATTACCGGCGGTCTGATCTTGGGCTTCCGTAATGTGATTGGCGACATCAAGATGTTTGATGGTCAATCATTGACAGAAATCAGCCAATTCTGGGCGACTGTCCATAGCTTTCTATGGTTAATTGGTGAAGCCATTTTCTTCTTCTTGCCTGTTGGCGTGTGTTGGTCAACAGTGAAGAAACTCGGTGGTACACCGATCCTCGGCATTACGCTTGGTGTCACTTTGGTCTCTCCTCAACTGATGAATGCTTATCTGATAGGTAAGCAAGTGCCAGAAGTATGGGATTTTGGCTTATTTGCTATCGAGAAGGTGGGTTATCAGGCTCAGGTTATTCCGGCCATGTTAGCAGGTATCGCGTTAGCGTTTATCGAAACGAACCTTAAGCGTATTGTTCCTTCTTACCTATATCTTGTTGTCGTTCCTTTCGTTTCTATCATCGTCTCTGTGGTATTAGCGCATTCTCTGATTGGCCCGTTCGGTCGCGTACTGGGTGACGGCGTGGCATTCGCCGCAAAAGCAGCAATGACGGGTGATTTCGCAGTGATTGGCTCAATGGTGTTTGGCTTCCTATATGCACCTTTGGTGATTACTGGTATTCATCATACAACCAACGCTGTCGATCTGCAGTTGATGCAAGACCTAGGTGGTACTCCAATCTGGCCTTTGATTGCACTGTCTAACATTGCTCAGGCATCAGCGGTTGTCGGTATTATCATCATCAGTAAGAAACACGGTGAACGCGATATCTCAGTACCTGCGGCGATTTCTGCTTATCTAGGTGTCACCGAGCCAGCGATGTACGGTATTAACTTGAAGTACAAGTTCCCAATGCTAAGCGCAATGATTGGTAGTGCAATTGCAGCGGCGATCTGTGGTAGTGCGGGCGTTATGGCGAACGGTATTGGTGTGGGTGGTCTACCAGGTATCTTATCTATCCAACCACAATTCTGGGGCATCTACGCGATTGCAATGCTGGTGGCGATTACACTACCGGCAGTATTGACCCTGTTCTTCTACAAGCGTGCACAAATGAAAGGTGAGCTAGAGCCTGCAAGCGCTTAAGTGCAAACAAAAAAGAGCGATCACAATTCGGCGATCGCTCCTGCTATTTTTTCGATTTTTTATTTTTTGGTAAGTGAGTTTAGCAATGACAACAATCACAAATGATGCGAACTGGTGGAAAACGGCTTCGATATATCAGATTTACCCGAAGAGCTTCTGTGATAGCGGCAGTAAGGGAACAGGGGATATCAAGGGCATCATTTCTAAGCTCGATTACTTAAAATTGCTTGGTATTGATGCTATTTGGCTGACGCCAGTCTATCAGTCTCCGATGATTGACAATGGTTATGACATCTCAGACTACTACGCTATTAACCCTCAGTTTGGCAGCATGGAAGATTTTGATTGTCTACTTAGTGAAGCGCACCAGCGCGGTATTCGCATCATTATGGATATTGTGGTTAACCATACCTCCACTGAACACGTTTGGTTCCAATCTGCGCTGGGGGATAAGAGCAGCCCATACCGAGATTACTATATTTGGAAAGATCCGGTTGCAGGAGACGTTCCAAACAACTGGCAATCCAAGTTTGGCGGAAGTGCTTGGGAAATGGATGAGCAAACGGGCCAGTATTTTCTGCACCTCTTTGCCAAAGAGCAAGCGGATCTTAATTGGGAGAACCCGACAGTTCGTGAGGAAGTGAAAAAGGTCATCAGCTTCTGGGCTGAGAAAGGAGTGGATGGCTTCCGTCTTGATGTGATTAACCTAATTTCTAAGCAGCAAGATTTCCCGAATGATGATATTGGTGACGGTCGCCGCTTTTACACAGATGGGCCTCGTGTACATGAATACTTAAAGGAAATCAGCGAAGCTGTGTTCCAAAAATATGGCAGTGTTACTGTGGGTGAAATGTCGTCTACCACATTGGAGCATTGCCAACAGTATTCCTCTCTGGATAACAAAGAACTGTCGATGGTATTTAACTTCCACCATCTAAAAGTGGATTACCCAAATGGCGAAAAGTGGACCAAAGCGCCTTTTGACTTTTCACAACTAAAGCAGATTTTCAACCATTGGCAAACAGGATTGAACGGCAAAGGTTGGGGAGCATTGTTCTGGTGTAATCATGATCAGCCACGTATTGTTAGCCGCTTAGGCGATGACCAAAACTATCGAGTGGAGTCGGCCAAAATGTTGGGAGCCTCTGTCCATATGATGCAAGGTACACCATACATTTATCAAGGAGAAGAGATTGGGATGACCAACCCCGGCTATAGCTCGATAGAGCAATATCGCGATGTGGAAAGTACCAATATGTATGACATCATGGTCAACCAGCAAGGTGTCAGCAACGAAGAAATGATCGATATCCTGGCTCAGAAATCCCGCGATAACTCACGTACGCCAATGCAATGGAATGATGAGCAGTATGCTGGCTTCTCTCAGGTTCAACCTTGGTTGGCGGTGGCAGAAAATTATCCTCAAGTGAACGCAGCTAAAGCCGTTGATGACAGTAACTCGGTTTTTTACTTCTATCAGAAGTTGATTCAATTGCGCAAAGAGATTGAAGTGATTACCACTGGGAGCTACACCGATCTTTACCCAGAACATAAGGCGATATTCGGTTATCAACGTAAATCAGAAAATCAGACCCTAATTTGTTTGAATAACTATTACGCAGACGAAACAGAGTGCGTCTTACCTGAAGAGTTTGATTGCGATAAAGCACAATACGTTTTATGTAACTATGAGCTTTCTGGTGAGAAGGTATCTCAGCATCAAGTACTTCGCTCTTATGAAACACGTATTATTCTTTTAAACAACTAACTTCCCCCTTTGATGTTAGTTATCGCCTCGGCTATTGGTCGGGGCTTTTTTGTACTTGCGAGAAGAGAGATAGAGGTGTGATTAGATTTTCAATAAGTACAAAAAAACCAGCTCATTGAGCTGGTTTTCTGTAAATGGTGGAGGGGGACGGATTCGAACCATCGAAGGCAGTGCCAGCAGATTTACAGTCTGATCCCTTTGGCCACTCGGGAACCCCTCCAGGGTATTTTTATCCTTAATTGATGTTTTCCCAACACGACAATCAAGCGTTCAATATGGTGGAGGGGGACGGATTCGAACCATCGAAGGCAGTGCCAGCAGATTTACAGTCTGATCCCTTTGGCCACTCGGGAACCCCTCCAGGGTATTTTATCCTTAATTGACGTTTTCCCAACGCATCAATCAAGCATTTAATATGGTGGAGGGGGACGGATTCGAACCATCGAAGGCAGTGCCAGCAGATTTACAGTCTGATCCCTTTGGCCACTCGGGAACCCCTCCAGGGTGTTTTTATACTTAAGAAATGATTTCCCAACACATCACTCAAGTGCGGAGCGCATCATAGCAAACTCGCTAAACCTGTAAAGCCTTTTCTTATGATTTTGAATTGAATGCTGGCTTTTTGGGCAAAGATGCCAGTAATCAACCTAAAAGCTCATCTAATCAATGTCTAAACTTACAGTTTATTGCTCTCTCTTTACATTACTTGACGTTTTCAGCGCGGTTTAACGAGTATAATGAGCGAAGTTTTTTGAGGCAGAATTTAAACATGAAAAATAAAATTATTCTGAGTATTTTGTCGTTGTCTATTCTAGCCGCAGCACCCGGAGTGCAAGCTAAACGGCAAGGTCCACAGACGGTTACCGTGGTGACTGAACAGGTCCAGGTTCATCAGGTTTCTCAGTCTTTGTCGTTAGTTGGAAAAATTGAAGCTGAGCAATCTGTGGTTATTTCCTCTGAAGTTACAGGTCGCGTGGATGTTATTGCTTTTAAGGCGAATCAAGAGGTCAAAAAAGATCAGCTGCTCGTTCAGCTTAATGATGA
Organism: Vibrio sp. T11.5; assembly: GCF_027587155.1. NCBI lineage: Bacteria > Pseudomonadati > Pseudomonadota > Gammaproteobacteria > Vibrionales > Vibrionaceae > Vibrio > Vibrio sp. T11.5. Next base: position 69,101 of record NZ_JAPPTP010000015.1, on the reverse strand, counting down.
CAAAGCCAAAGCCAGTGTAGCTGAAGCAAAAGCCTACCTGAAAGACGAAGAGCGTAAACTCAAAGAGTTTGAACGTTTGGTGAAACGTAATGCGATTACCCAAACCGAGATCGATGCGCAGAAGGCTAGCGTCGAAATAGCTCAGGCTCGCCTTGATGCCGCCAATGCCAACCTCAATGATTTGAATATTACAGCGCCTTTCTCTGGTACTGTCGGCTTTATTGATTTCAGCCCAGGTAAGTTGGTGAGTGCTGGCGATGAGCTTGTGGCACTCGATGATTTATCCTTGATGCAACTCGATTTGCAGGTACCTGAACGTTATCTGTCTCAAATTTCTAAAGGTATGAAAGTCACAGCAACGACGGCAGCATGGGATGATATTGTCTTCAATGGCGAAGTTGTTGGTATCGATTCACGAATCAATGAAGAAACTCTTAACTTAAGGGTCCGTATCCATTTTGACAATCCAAAACAAAGCTTGAAACCGGGGATGTTAGTGACTGCAGATATGGATTTTCCTCCAATGGAAGCGCCGATTATTCCTGTTCAAGCTCTCGAATATTCTGGCACCAAACGTTATGTCTATATGGTAGGTGATGACAACAAAGCAGTTCGCACTGAAGTTTTCTTAGGTGCTCGAATCGGCAACCAAGTCGTGATTGAAAAAGGCCTTGATATCGGCCAGAAAATCGTCGTTCAAGGCATTGTGAACATGCGTGATGGTGTCGCTGTGAGTGAATTGGGTGAAGATGGCAAACCACTAAGTAATGAGCAAGAAGGTAACAGCTAATGTGGTTATCTGATGCTTCTGTCAAACGTCCCGTTGCTGCGGTCGTTCTCAGCTTACTGTTGTGTGTATTTGGTATTGTCTCTTTCAGTAAACTGGCGGTACGTGAAATGCCGGATATTGAAAGTCCGGTTGTATCAATCAGTACTCGATATGAAGGCGCTTCAGCGACCATTATTGAAAGCCAAATTACTTCTGTACTGGAAGATCAGCTTTCTGGTATCAGCGGCATTGATGAAATTGAATCGACTACGCGGAATGGCAGCTCACGAATCACTATTACGTTTGAACTCGGTTATGATCTCAATACTGGCGTGAGTGATGTTCGGGATGCGGTTGCACGTGCACAGCGTTCCTTGCCTGATGAGGCGGATGATCCGATTGTTTATAAGAACAATGGGTCGGGTGAAGCCTCTGTCTACATTAATTTAAGTTCTTCCGAGATGGATCGAACCCAACTGACAGACTACGTCGACCGAGTATTGCTCGACAGATTCAGCTTGATTTCCGGTGTAAGCTCAGTGGATGTGTCAGGCGGCTTGTACAAAGTCATGTACGTTAAGCTGAAACCTGCTCAGATGGCAGGACGTGGAGTCACAACTTCTGACATTACCGCGGCACTCAATAATGAGAATATTGAAAGTCCTGGCGGTGAAGTGCGTAACGATCAGATCGTCATGTCGGTTCGGATTGCTCGTAGCTACAACGTGGCTGAGGATTTTGAATATTTGGTGGTTAAACGGGCGAGTGACAATACTCCTATCTACCTGAAAGATGTCGCTGATGTCTACATCGGCGCGGAGAATGAAAACTCAACCTTTAAGAGCGATGGTGTGGTTAATGTCAGCATGGGTATTGTGCCTCAATCAGACGCAAACCCGCTTGAAGTCGCTGATTTAGTGCATGATGAAGTGGAAAAAATCCAACAATTTCTTCCATCAGGAACGCGTCTTGCCATCGACTATGATTCAACCGTTTTTATTGAGCGTTCGATAGCGGAAGTATACAGCACTCTGTTTATTACTGGTGGTCTAGTTATTCTCGTACTGTACATATTCATTGGTCAGGCTAGAGCCACGCTGATCCCAGCAGTAACGGTACCTGTTTCGTTGATTTCTTCCTTCATGGCTGCCTACTATTTCGGCTTTTCGATCAACTTAATCACTTTGATGGCGCTGATATTGTCGATTGGATTGGTGGTCGATGACGCCATCGTAGTAGTGGAGAACATTTTCCACCATATCGAGCGTGGAGAAAAACCGCTGTTGGCGGCATACAAAGGGACTCGTGAGGTCGGTTTTGCCGTTGTGGCGACAACTCTGGTATTGGTCATGGTGTTCCTGCCTATCTCCTTTATGGATGGTATGGTTGGCTTGCTGTTTACTGAGTTTTCAGTATTGCTGGCGATGTCGGTGATTTTTTCATCACTGATTGCACTAACTCTGACGCCAGTTTTAGGCAGTCAGTTGTTAAAGGCCAATGTGAAACCAAATCGTTTTAACCAGTTCATCGATCGTATGTTTGGTCGTTTGGAAAGTGGTTACCGTAAAGTGTTGCGTGGGGCCTTGAAATGGAAGTGGGCGGCGCCTCTCATCATTCTGACCTGTATCGGCGGAAGCTGGGTTTTGATGAAGCAAGTGCCTTCTCAGCTGACACCATCGGAAGACCGCGGGGTGATCTTTGCCTTTGTTCGTGGTGCTGATGCTACGAGTTACAACCGCATGGCTGCGAACATGGATATCGTCGAAGAGCGCTTGTTACCGCTACTGGGCGAAGGTTTCCTTAAGTCCTTTAGTATTCAATCGCCCGCCTTTGGTGGTAACGCAGGAGACCAGACAGGTTTTGTCATCATGATACTGGATGACTGGAATGATCGTGATATAACGGCTCAGCAGGCACTAGGAGAGGTGAGAAAGGCGCTGGTGGGTATTCCTGATGTTCGTGTCTTCCCATTTATGCCAGGCTTCAGAGGTGGTTCTAGTGAACCAGTTCAGTTCGTATTAGGAGGTTCTGATTACCCAGAACTAAAACAGTGGGCTGAAAAGCTTGAGCAGTTAGCTGAAGAGTCGCCGATCATGGAAGGGGCGGACATTAACTATTCCGAGCGAACTCCTGAGTTGGTGGTCACCGTTGATAAGCAGCGTGCGGCGGAGTTGGGTATCAGTGTGTCAGATATCTCTGATACCTTAGAAATTATGCTTGGCGGTAAGAGTGAGACGACTTTTGTTGAACGCGGCGAAGAGTATGATGTTTATCTTCGTGGTGATGAGAACAGCTTCAATAATGCGACGGATTTGAGCCAGATTTATCTGCGAACCAGTTCTGGTGAGTTGGTGACACTGGATGCGGTTACTAAGATTGAAGAAGTGGCTTCGTCGATTCGTTTGTCCCACTACAACAAGCAGAAATCGATTACCGTTACGGCTAACTTGTCTGAAGGGTATACTTTAGGTCAGGCACTCGACTTCCTAGATCAACAAGCGGTGGACATTCTGCCGGGTGATATCTCAGTCAGCTACTCCGGCGAATCGAAAGATTATAAAGAGAACCAATCCAGTATTCTGGTGGTGTTTGGCTTAGCACTGTTGGTCGCGTATCTGGTCTTGGCAGCTCAGTTTGAAAGTTTCATAAACCCACTAGTGGTGATGTTTACTGTTCCTATGGGGGTATTCGGCGGCTTCTTGGGGCTGTTCTTTATGAGTCAGGGCCTGAATATTTACAGCCAGATAGGGATGATCATGTTGATTGGTATGGTGACCAAGAATGGCATCCTGATTGTGGAGTTTGCGAATCAGCTTCGTGATCGCGGTTTCGAGTTTGAGAAAGCAATAGTCGATGCCGCAGCACGTCGTCTGCGCCCAATTATGATGACAGCGTTTACGACACTTGCCGGTGCCATTCCACTGATCCTATCGACAGGTGCAGGTTATGAAAGCCGAGTAGCGGTAGGTACGGTGATCTTCTTCGGTATGGGTTTCGCAACGCTGGTGACTTTGTTTGTTATCCCTGCGATGTATCGACTGATTTCAGCAAGTACGCAATCACCGGGACATGTGGAAGCTGAATTGAACAAAGAGCTAAGCCACGATGTGAAGGCCAGAACCTCACACTGATAGCTGAGACCAATAACGTCAAAAGCCCGCAACTTTCGCGGGCTTTTTTTATTTCGTGGTTCTCAACCATAATTGACGGAATAACGGGTTGGCTTGTGATTCATGGCTAACACGACATTCAGTAGGATAGCGCCCAGAATGGATAAACCGATGATTTCAGGAGAGACAAAGAAGAATGATGCGAACAAGATGCAACAATCGATGGCTAGCTGAGACTTGCCCACTGAGATACCGAACTTATCCTGAATAAACAGGCAAAGTACGTTGAAACCGCCGAGACTTGAGCGATGACGGAACAGGATAAGCATACCCAAGCCCATCAGTAACCCGCCCGCAACCGCGCAATACACAACGTTGACCGTTTCAAGGCTTACGACTAGAGATAGGTGGTCAGCAAAGACAGACACCAATGCACCAGAAATAGCACTGTTGAAAGCAAACCTTGAACCAAAACGCTTCCACGCGAGTAAATAAAAAGGACTATTGGCCAAAAAGTAAAGCGTACCAAAGGAAAGTGACACAAACTGGCTCATAAGCAGGGCCAAGCCTGTGGTACCTCCGGTTAACAGATTTGCCGATTGGAGGAAGAAAACGCCCTGAGCGACCAGAAATGTACCAGTTAAAATAGCAATCCAATCTTCTTTACGTGAGTGTTTTTCCATCAGTTTGAAACTTTTATAGTAGATAATGGCGCGCATACTATTTAAAAAATGAGGTTTTCGGTAGCTTGATAAGCAAATTTAAGGTAAACCTATGTAATTATCGTTTTACGGGGTGTAAAGGGAAAAATTGACACTTTTCATATTTATACGGTTTAGAAAGGTGACAATATGACAATCCTTGTAGAACCACATGAAGAATCTGCATGAGAAAAAGTAAAACTTTCTCTTTATGGCCAAGATCAAATTATGTAGAATGCGCGCTATTAACGTGATGCAAACGTTTGCGTGATTCAATTTACGTAGATTAATAGGGTCATTGGTCGGTTTTTTGCAAATTTCAGTTTAAATCTGAGTCAGGAGATACAGATGCTAAAGCGTGATATGAACATCGAAGATTACGATGCGGAACTGTTCGCAGCAATCCAAGAAGAAACTCTTCGCCAGGAAGAACACATTGAACTAATCGCTTCTGAGAACTACACGAGCCCACGTGTAATGGAAGCTCAAGGTTCTCAGCTAACAAACAAATACGCTGAAGGCTACCCTGGCAAGCGTTACTACGGTGGCTGTGAGTACGTTGATAAAGCGGAAGCTTTGGCAATTGATCGTGCATGTCAGCTATTCGGCTGTGAGTACGCGAACGTTCAGCCACACTCAGGCTCTCAGGCAAACAGTGCAGTTTACATGGCACTACTAAACCCAGGCGATACCGTTCTAGGTATGAGCCTGGCACACGGTGGTCACCTGACTCACGGTTCACCAGTTAACTTCTCAGGCAAGCACTACAACGTGATTCCTTACGGTATCGACGAAGCGGGTCAAATTAACTACGATGAAATGGAACAGCTTGCTCTAGAGCACAAACCTAAGATGATCATCGGCGGCTTCTCGGCTTACTCTCAAATCGTTGACTGGGCTCGAATGCGTGAAATTGCAGATAAAGCTGGCGCGTACCTATTCGTAGACATGGCGCACGTTGCTGGTCTAATCGCAGCAGGCGAATACCCAACACCAGTGCCACACGCGCACGTTGTGACAACAACAACGCACAAGACACTAGCAGGTCCACGTGGCGGCCTGATTTTGTCTAACGCTGGTGAAGATATGTACAAAAAGTTGAACTCAGCGGTATTCCCTGGTGGCCAGGGTGGTCCTCTGATGCATGTTATCGCGGGCAAAGCCGTCGCGTTCAAAGAAGCCATGGAGCCAGAATTTAAAGCTTACCAAGCCCGCGTAGTGAAAAATGCAAAAGCGATGGTTGCTCAGTTCCAAGAACGTGGTTACAAGATTGTGTCTAATGGTACAGAGAACCACCTGTTCCTAGTTGACCTTATCGACAAAGACATCACAGGTAAAGATGCAGATGCAGCACTAGGAGCTGCAAACATCACGGTAAACAAGAACTCAGTACCAAACGATCCACGTAGCCCGTTCGTGACTTCTGGTATCCGTGTAGGCTCTCCAGCCATTACTCGTCGTGGTTTCACTGAAGAAGATGCAAAAGAGCTAGCGAACTGGATGTGTGACGTGCTAGATAACATCGGAAATGAGGATGTTATCTCGGCAACTAAAGCCAAGGTTCTAGATATTTGTAAGCGCCTACCTGTTTACGCTTAACTAGCATTCAGTATGGAACCTTAAATGTTCTGCTGTTGGTTTCAATACCAGCATGTTTCAAAACCTCCTTCTGGAGGTTTTTTTATGTGTGATGACGGGTAAATCGACAAGCTCTTAATGTTCCCACCTCATAACAGTTAATTTACTAACGACTAAACACCCAATCATCATTTTATTGATGTCAATGAAGGGGAGCTTGAGCGTCAACCTTAATGCTTGTCTTCAATTTCTTTTAGTAACTGTGCCAACATTGCGTATTTTTATCGGCATGGTCAGGCAAGAGAGAGCCTGCAAGGCTGGCCGATTACCGAAAATTAGGGGCTGATGATAACCCGCGAGTTTGATTGGACCTGAGTATGGAGACTCAGTCTCATAGAACGGTGCTCTAGGTAGTTGCATAAATATAGTGTGACTTTAGTGGTTTATCACAAGCTTAAGGGGCAGTTATGGGGAGATCGGTAAGGTGTTGTTGCAAAGAACGTTTAAGTTATGGCTTGGTCTACAGATGAAAAGAAAAAAGATTGATATGACATCAATCTTTTTACTTTTAGATTTAAGTTATTTTGAAATACTCAGCAGCGTGCCTGACTTACATTTAAAAGAGTAGTACTTGCGGCTTTCACTGAACTTACCTAGACCTTCACCATCACAGTAATCAATGTTGATGTCACGCATAGTTTCGAGTGTCTTTTCACTATTTAGCGCGAATTTAGAGCCATCTGCACACACAATACGCACGCGACCATCGTCACTCACAGAGTAAAGCTCAACGTCTGTATTACACAGCTCAAAAGAAGCTTCACGGAAATTGTCCTGCTGTGTGTTAGAAGCGCAGCCTGCTGTTAATGCAGCGAGGGCAACAGCAACAAAACCTAGTCTTTTCATAATAATTCCTTGGAGATGTACTTTTATAGTGTTGTTAGGGCTTAGCCTATAGAAGAGTTGTGTCTCATTCAAGAAACGAAACGAAAAAGGGCTGACTTATTTTGTCAACCCTGCTTATTAACTTAAATGATAATTAGCTAATTTCAACGCCCTGAGCCTGCAGATCTGCGTGGTATGAAGAACGAACAAATGGACCACATGCCGCGTGAGTAAAGCCCAGTTCTAAAGCAATTTCTTTTAGCTCATCAAATTCTGATGGAGGAACGTAACGTTCAACGGGTAGATGGTGACGACTTGGTGCTAAATATTGGCCCAGAGTCAGCATCGTCACACCATGCTCGCGAAGGTCTTTTAGAACCTCAATAATTTCTTCTTTTGTTTCGCCCAAGCCCATCATTAGTCCAGATTTTGTTGGGATATCTGGGTGCTGTTGTTTAAATTTCTTGAGAAGCTGTAATGACCACTTATAGTTTGCCCCCGGACGTGCTTTACGGTAGAGACGCGGTGCGGTTTCTAAGTTGTGATTGAAGACATCGGGTGGGTTGTCTTTCATCAATTCTAGCGCCACATCCATTCTTCCACGGAAATCCGGAACCAATGTCTCAATACGGATGTTTGGGTTTTTCGCTCGGATCTCTCGGTTACAGTCAGCGAAGTGCTTAGCACCACCGTCTCTAAGATCGTCGCGGTCTACGGATGTAATTACGACATATTTCAGCTTCATATCTGAAATAGTTTGCGCAAGCTTTTGCGGTTCATCCGCTTCTGGAGCAACAGGTCGGCCATGAGCGACATCACAGAAAGGACAGCGACGAGTACAGATAGCGCCAAGAATCATAAAGGTCGCCGTACCATGGTTGAAACATTCTGCTAGGTTAGGACAGGAGGCTTCTTCACACACTGAGTGGAGGTTATTTTTACGCATTGCAGATTTAATATCTTGAATACGCTGGCTGTCAGCAGGCAATTTGATTTTCATCCAGTCTGGCTTACGCAGAACTTCTTTTTGCTCAGCTGGCATGTTCTTTACAGGGATCAATGCCATCTTGTCAGCGTCGCGGTATTTAACGCCTTTTTCCATTTGGATTGGTTTACTCATGCTATCTATACTTCTCTTTGCTTCTCATCGCGTAGGAGAGGTTTCTGTGCTGAATTCAACTTGCTCATAACCAAGCAAAGTTACAAGTTCATCGACTAATGCCGCTTCAACTTGGGTAAGATCATCCGGCCCACCAAGCTGGCTCATTTGAACCATCTCCATACCAGCATAGCCACATGGATTTATACGCAAGAATGGCGATAAGTCCATATTTACATTTAATGCTAATCCATGGAATGAGCAACCTTTACGGATCCTCAGCCCTAAAGAACAGATCTTTTTACCATCAACATAGACACCTGGTGCATCTGGTCGTGCCGCCGACTCTATATTGTATTTTTTTAAGGTGTTGATCACGAGATTCTCAATATGAGTTACAAGCTCTCGGACACCGAGTTTTTTACGACGTAGATTTATCAGGAAGTAAGCCACCAATTGACCGGGACCGTGATAGGTTACTTGACCACCTCTATCGCTTTGTACGACAGGGATATCACCCGTATTGATTAAATGCTCATCTTTACCTGCTTGCCCTTGTGTAAACACAGGGTTGTGCTCGACTAGCCATACTTGATCACAGGTTTCCTCAGTTCGGTTATCTGTGAACTCGTGCATTGCTTTCCAAATAGGTTCGTAATCTTGCCGACCCAGACGTTTCACAACAAGCTGGTTTTGCATTCCTGATCCTATAGTCAGTAAATAAAGTTCTGGGATTATAAACTGCTTCTGGTCATTGAACTACATATCAGCCACACATTTTTAACCCTAGATAAAAAGCAGGATTATTATCTATCTGATATCTAAAAAGAAAGCAGCTTACGCTGCTTTCAAATTAATTTTATTTCATCAAATAAAATTATAGAACCATACGCACAATATCGATTTGGCCCAATTCTTTGTATAAGGTTTCGACTTGCTCAATGGACGTCGCTGTAATGGTAACAGATACAGAATGGTAGTTACCTTTTGCACTTGGCTTCACACTGGGGCTGTAGTTACCTGGAGCGTGGCGTTGGATAACTTCAAGAACCTTTTCTGGAAGCTCAGGCTTAGCGTAGCCCATCACCTTGTAGGTAAAAGAACAAGGGAACTCAAGCAGATCTTTCAGTTTTGCGTCTGAGTTGATAGTCAACATTTTGAAACTCCAAGTTGAATGTCATTTAAGCAGCGCGAAATAGTACTGCCATTGGTTCTAAATCTCAACATTCTCGCTAGCTTACCTAGCGAGAATAAAAAAAGCCGCGATAAGCGGCTTTTGATGTAGGTGCGTTCTAGTTAGAGGAAGCTCTTAAACAGCATCACAATATAATCCCACAGACGGCTGAATAGACTACCTTTATTGACATCTTCTAACGCTAGAAGTGGGTACTCAGCAACATCTTCGCCTTCAAGTTGATAGTATAGCTTACCTACTACATCACCTTTCTTAATTGGGGCTTCTAGTTCTTTTTCAAGTACGAAGCTGGCTTGAAGGTTTTTGGCTTGCCCACGAGGAAGGGTAACGTAAGTATCTTTGTCTAAGCCCAGTGCAACCGTATCTTTGTCGCCCATCCAGATCTTTTCTTCGACGAAGGTTTCACCAGCTTTGTGTGGAGCAACTGTTTCAAAGAAGCGAAATCCGTAGCTCAGTAGTTTTTTGCTTTCTGATTTACGTGCGTTTGCATTTTTGGTTCCCATGACAACAGCAACAAGGCGCATTTTTCCTTCAGTTGCTGAGCTGACTAGGCTATAACCCGCGTTACTTGTGTGACCGGTTTTAATGCCGTCAACGTTCATGCTTTTGTCCCAAAGCAAGCCGTTACGGTTGTATTGTGTAATGCCGTTGTAGGTGAATTTCTTCTCAGAGTAAATACGATACTCGTCTGGTACGTCACGAATTAATGCTTGGCCAAGTAGCGCCATATCATAAGGCGTAGAGTACAGATTAGGGTTGTCTAAGCCATGAACATTGGCGAAGTGAGTGTTTTTCATGCCTAGCGTATCTGCCCAAGCATTCATCAGATCAACGAAGGCATCTTCTGACCCTGCAATGTGCTCTGCCATAGCAACACACGCATCGTTACCGGATTGAACAATGATACCGCGATTAAGTTCTTCGACTTTGACTGTTGTGCCGACTTCGATAAACATCTTTGAAGAATCAGGGAAGTTTTTAGCCCAAGCATTCTTGCTGATGGTGACGTCGTCCTGAAGCGAAATATTACCGCGCTCTAGCTCTTGGCCGATCACGTAACTGGTCATCATTTTGGTCAGACTTGCAGGAGACAACTTAGTGTTCATCTCTTTTTCTGCGAGGATCTTACCTGAGTTATAGTCCATCAAAACGTAGCCTTTCGCAGCGATTTGAGGAGCGTCTGGTACCACAATTGGGGTGGCAAACGAAGAGGATGCGAAAGTTGCAGAAAGCGCAATAGAAGACGCAAAAACGGATTTAATTAGCGTTGTTTTTTTCATATTGACTACAGGTTTTTATTAACTGTCCATATATTAACAGAAACAATCGCTCAAACCAGTGTGCGGCGTATCTCACACTGGATTGAGGACTACTGGGATTTTATAAAAGCACTCGGATAGCCCATCAGCTTAACTTGTTCTAAAGCCTTTTGCGTCAGCATATAGTCATCAAATGGGCCTAAGAACACGCGGTGAAGGTTTTTATCCGAGCTGATATAGCTCTTTACCGAAAGTGTTTGACTCAGATCTTGTGCTAAAGTTCGTACTCTGTCTTCATGTTGTGAAGACGCTACCTGAACAACGAATTTTGGCAATGCTTTTTGTTTGTGCGCTTGCGTTGGTTTGTCGACAGAAATGACCTCTATGGTCACATTAGCCGTTCCTGTGCGGATGACATCTAATTTGGTTGCCGCGGCAAAACTTAGGTCTATGATTCGACCTTGATGAAAAGGCCCACGATCATTAACGCGTACAACTGCTGATCTACCATTGTCTTTGTTGGTCACTTTTACGTAGCTAGGTATAGGCAAGGTTTTGTGTGCCGCTGACATGGAGTACATATCGTATACTTCACCGTTAGAGGTCTGGTGACCATGAAATTTCTTACCATACCAAGAGGCGACACCTTCTTGGGTGAAACCTTGAGGCTCTTTGATGATCTCATAACGCTGGCCACGAAGCGTATAGTCGCTATTGCCACCTAGGCTATATGGCTCGTATTGAGGATGTGCGTCTTCAATGTGCTCAACAGAAATAGGAGCATCGGGGGCGATGTCGTCATCGATAGAGTATCGCTTATCAGGCGTTGAGGAACAGCCGACTAAGGTAGTAACGGCACAAAGCATGCCTAGCAGAGGTTTATAAACAGACATTTAGGTTGCCTTTGAGAATGCTTTTCGATGAGTGTGAATGGACATCAGGATGCCAAAGCCCGCCATTAAGGTAACCATGGAAGTACCGCCATAGCTAATTAGAGGAAGCGGAACCCCGACCACAGGTAAGATGCCACTGACCATGCCGATGTTAACAAATACATAGACAAAGAAACTAAGAACAATACTGCCCGCCATCATTCTGCCAAAAGCAGTTTGTGCTTTGCTCGCCAATACCAGCCCTCGGCCAATAATAAACAGATATAAGCTAAGTAAAATTAGGATACCAATTAGGCCCCATTCTTCTGCAATAACAGCAAAAATAAAGTCAGTGTGACGTTCTGGTAGAAATTCGAGCTGAGATTGTGTGCCTTGCAGCCAGCCTTTGCCAGATATTCCCCCAGAGCCAATCGCGATTTTACTTTGGATAATGTGATAGCCTGCACCAAGAGGGTCCGATTCCGGATTAAATAGAGTGCGGACTCGGACTTTCTGGTATTCCCTCATCAGGAAGAACCATAAGATGGGCAAAAATGCACCAAGGCCACAGGCCGCAGCGAAGATGATTTTCCAACTGATGCCAGCTAGGAAGATAACGAAAACCCCTGAAGCGGCAATCAAAATTGAAGTACCCAAATCGGGTTGTTTGGCAATCAGTATGGTCGGTACAAAAACCATCACTAAGGACATCACTAAGGTTTGGAAAGTCGGCGGCAGTGAGCGCTTACCAATATAGCGGGCGACCATAAGAGGTACTGCAAGTTTTAGCAATTCTGAGGGTTGAAAGCGAACAAAACCAAGGTTGAGCCAACGCTGGGCTCCTTTGGAGGCTTCACCAAAGAACAATACGCCAAACAATAATAAAACTCCGACAACAAACATCAGTGGCGCTAGTGTCTCGTAAGTTCGTGGTGGGATCTGGGCAAGAATCACCATCACACCGAGAGATAAGCCCATGCGCATCGCCTGGCGATCCATCATTGCTAGGCTTTGACCGCTTGCGCTGTACATAATAACAAGGCCAAAGCCCATCAGCACAAGAATACCGAGGAGTAGAGGCAAATCGATATGAAAGCGTTCAAACAGCGCTCGGTTTTGGCCTGTGGCTGGATCAAAATCCATTATTGTTGTGCCTCTTTATCTTTAACTAACACGTGGTCGAAGACCTGTCTAACAACAGGAGCACCTTGGGAGGAGCCCCCCCCAGCATTTTCTAATACTATGGTCACAATAAGTTTTGGTTCTTCGATAGGTGCAAATCCTGTAAATAAGGCATGGTCGCGTAAATGCTCGGCAATCTCATCGGCATTGTACTCCTCGTCTTCTGCTAACCCAAAGACTTGCGCCGTACCTGATTTCCCGCCACTCATATAAGGCGTTTTGTAAAACGAACGTCTCGCTGTCCCTTTCTTTCCATGATTTGCCAAACGCATACCTTCTATGGATAAGTCCCAAAACTTCTCGTTCACTCCCTCAATTGGAGGGTAGGTGTAAGACTCCAGCGTTGAAAGCTGGTATTTGTCAAACTTTTCCCCATTCACTATGGTTGCCCGGAGGAGGTGTGGTGCTACGCGTTTACCTCGGTTGACCAATACGGAAGTGGCTTTGGCAATCTGCATTGGCGTAGCGGTCCAGTAACCTTGGCCGATACCGACAGGAATAGTATCGCCCTGATACCAAGGTACACGGTGACGAGCCATCTTCCACTCACGAGTTGGCATGTTTGCTTTACTCTCTTCGTATATATCGATCCCCGTTTTCTCACCGAATCCAAACATCATCATCCAATTAGATATTCGGTCAATCCCCATATCGTAAGCAATTTGGTAAAAGAAGGTATCCACTGATTCTTCGATAGATTTAACGATGTTCACTCGGCCATGCCCCCAGCGAAGCCAATCTCGGAACGGCCTCGTTTTTGAATTTGGTATTTTCCAATATCCGGGGTCGTTGCGTGTTGTATAGGGTGTAATGACGCCTTCTTGCAGGGCCGCAACCGCCATAAATGGTTTAATTGTTGAGGCTGGAGGATAAATGCCTAGTGTTGCGCGGTTTACCAACGGGCGGTTTTTATCATTGAGCAGAGCACTATAAGCTTTGCCGGAAATACCGTGAACGAAAGCGTTAGGATCATAACTTGGGCTGGACACCATTGCCAATACACCATTATCTTTGGGATCGAGAATAACGGCGCTGCCACGACGTCCCGCTAATAATTCGTGAATATAGATTTGTAAGTCGATATCGAGGTTGAGAACGATGTCTTTTCCTGGCACCGGAGGAATATACTTCAGTGTACGGATAATACGTCCGCGGCTGTTTACTTCGACTTCTTGATAGCCAGCAGTACCATGGAGAAGATCTTCGTAATAGCGCTCAATACCAAGTTTTCCGATGTCCCGTGTTGCCTGATAGTTCGCTTCTTTTTCTTCTCTTATTAATCGCTGTATATCTCGGTCATTTATACGTGAGACGTAACCAATTACGTGAGTCAGCACTTCGCCATAAGGGTAATGACGTTTTAAGCTGGCGTTGACCGAAACGCCGGGGAATTTGTGTTGATTGACGGAAAACTTGGCGACTTGTTCTTGAGTCAATTGGGTGAGGATCGGAACCGATTTAAATCGGCGGGTCTGACGTCGTTCACGTTCAAACCGCTCAATCTGCTCAGACGTTATCTCAACATATTGTTGAAGTTGAGCAATGGTCGCTTCCATGTCTGTGATCTTTTCAGGTGTGATCTCCAAGTTGAAAACCGGGCGATTTTCAGCCAGTAGAATACCGTTCCTGTCGTAGATTAGTCCACGGTTCGGTGCAATTGGGACAACTTTGATACGGTTGTCATTGGAGCGGGTTTTATAGTCCTGATATTGATTGATCTGGATGTTATACAAGTTGGTTATCAATAGGCCAACCATGGCAACTATCCCGATGAAAGCGACAATGGCCCGGCTTTTAAACAACCGTGCTTCTTCTTGATAATCCCTTATCCGGGTGCGCTTCCGTAACATTAATGATTATTCCCGGTGATATGGGTGGTTTGCAGTGATACTCCAAGCTCGATACAGGCTTTCTGCCATCACTATGCGAACTAGAGGGTGCGGTAACGTCAATGCAGATAGTGACCAGCTTTGGTCTGCAGCTGCTTTACAAGCTGGAGCAAGCCCCTCAGGACCACCGATTAAAATCGAAACATCACGACCATCAAGTTTCCAACTATCCAACTGTTGGGCTAATTGAGCCGTATCCCATTTTTTTCCTGGAATATCTAGGGTAACAATTCGATTCCCTTTTGGCACTGCCGCCAGCATGGCTTCGCCTTCTTTTTGCAAAATTCTTGCAATATCGGCATTTTTCCCCCGTTTTCCGGCTGAAATTTCAACAAGTTCAAGTGGCATGTCGTGAGGGAATCGGCGTTTGTATTCTTGAAAACCTTCTTCAACCCATTTTGGCATTTTTGTACCAACGGCGATCAACTGCAGCTTCATGAATTAGCCCCAGAGTTTTTCCAGTTGATACAGCTCGCGTTGTTCTTCCTGCATGACATGGACAATGGTCGTGCCCATATCAAGGACAACCCACTCACCTTCACTTTCGCCGTCGATGCCTAGTGGTTCAAGTCCAGCCATTTTGGATTCTTTTGCCACATGTTCGGCAATAGAAGCCACGTGACGTTTTGAAGTGCCTGTGCAGATTATCATGTAGTCAGTGATATTAGATTTGCCCTGAACATCTAACGTTTTAATGTCCTGTGCTTTCATGTCGTCGGCTTTATCTACTAGAAAATCATTAAGTTCTTCAAGTTGCAAGGTAATGTCCTCTTTATTCATTTTGGGTCAAATCAAAGCGGCGCAGTATACCACGCTTTTTATAGCTTCACTTGCGGCAAGCACATCTCAGCACTTAACTGGTTTAATAGTGGCCAGTTAGACAGGCTATATTGAGTTTTGGAAACAATTTCAGCTTTGGCAATTAAATGAATTAACTGAATGATCTTGTTGTGAGAAAGACGGTTCAACGCCGCAGAGTATAGCGGCCGCTTGGATTGCCATATCCGGTGGTGCTCAAACACTTGACCAATGGATTGTGATTGCATTTGTTGTTGCATAGAGAGTAGCTGAGTCAGTTCCTTTTGAATGGTTCGAAGCAAAATCACTACTTCAACGCCTTCCGCTTCTAGTTGTCTTAATACTCGTTGAGCTCGGTTAGCTTTTCCCGCTAGCAGTGCGTCTGACCAGTGAAATACGGTGAAATGATTATGTCGGCTCAGCGACTCTTCGAGCCTGATGAGGTTAAGTTGCCCATCAGGATACAAAAGCGCCAGTTTTTCTAGGCTTTGTGTCAGTGCGAACAAATTGCCTTCATGCCACTGAGCCAACATTTGAATCGCTTCTGTATCTGGGCTCAGTTTTAGAGCCCTGCAGCGAGATTGAACAAACTGAGGTAGGCGGCTGAGATCGGGGGTAAGGCAATTGACCCAACAGCCACGGGAGGCTAAGGCTTTAAACCATTTGGCATTTTCCTGAGCTTTGGTGAGTTTAGAGCCAATTACCACTAAAATAATGTCGTCATGCAACGCCTTTGAAATGCCTACTAGTTCTTGTGCCATCGCCGCGTTTACCCCTGATTCAGGGAGCTCTAACTCAATTAACTGGCGCGATGAGAAAAGACTCAAGGCTTGGCAGCAGTCATACACTGAATTCCAATCAAAGTTATTGTCTACTGCAAAACGGTGCCGCTCTTCAAAACCTTGAGCTTGAGCGGCTTTGTGAATCGACTGTCGAGATTCTTGTAGTAGTAACGGTTCATTGCCAAAAAGTAGATAAGTGGGGTGGAGCTGCTTATTTAGCTGTTCCACCAATCGATCCGCAAATATCCGCATTTGAGACTCTACTGCACGCTAGCGTGTTCATCAGAGGAGGCTTGAGGTTCATCTGATACGTAGGTTTTAATACGGTATTGCTCCTTCTCGGTTTTCAATTGAGCTTCTTTTGACTCTATTTCGAGCTCATTTGCCTCGATATCGGCCTTTAAACGGGCCATTTGACGAATGATCTGAGTTGCAGCTAGCTTACGCATTTCATCTTCGATCATATCGCGCTCCACTGACTTCGCTAGAGCTGTTAGCGGGTTATCCAAGTAGCTTCGAGTCACGCTGGTTGAAAAGGTCTTCGAACCTAGTTCAGGGATAGTTACACGGTAAGAGGCTCGGAAAGTGAGTTCTTTCTCTGCTGCACGAGTATTTTGGTAAAGTGAGAGTGTACGTTCACCCACACCTTCACTGAGTAAGTGAAGGCTGGGGATGTTATCCGATGGCGGAACAACTTCAATCTCACTCATACGCAGCTGGGCTTTCATCATTCGGGTAAACGTACTGTACTGGTCATAACTGGTAAGAGACATCGTGTCCAACTCATCTGGGATAGAATAATCACCACGGAGATGGAAACCACAGGCAGACAGCAGGCTCGCTGTAAGTACAACACTGGCGAGCTTTATAGGAGAGATTGACAATAGGCGCATTGGTGAATTTTTCTCGATTATTGGAATACTTATCTCAGGCTACTCGTCAGAATAGGCTGAGATAAGTAAAGCAGGGTCAATACACCCTGCTTAAGACTTTAGCTCGGCGAATTAGTTCGCAACGATATTCAGAAGCTTACCGGGTACGTAAATCACTTTACGAACAGTCTTGCCCTCTGTGAACTTAGTGACGTTCTCATCGTTTAGACCTAGTGCTTCAATATCTTCTTTAGAAATGTCGGCAGGTACAGTCAGTTTCGCACGTAGTTTACCGTTAACCTGAACGATAATGAGTTTCTCGTCTTCAACCAGAGCTTTCTCATCATGAACTGGCCATGTTGCGTTATCGATGTCAGTTTCACCAAGCCCAACCCACATTTCGCTAGAGATATGTGGAGTGATTGGGTAAAGCATCGCAACAACAGCTTTTAGTGCTTCATCAAGGATTGCACGGTCTTGTGCAGACGCTTGAGGTGCTTTCGCTAGCTTGTTCATTAGTTCCATGATCGCTGCGATTGCTGTGTTGAACGTTTGGCGACGAGCAACATCGTCTGTCACTTTCGCGATAGTTTTGTGAACATCACGACGAAGTGCTTTTTGGTCGCTAGACAGTGCTGAAGTATCCACTGCTTCTGCCGCGCCTTTCGATGCGTGCTCGTTGACTAGTTTCCAAACACGTTTCAGGAAGCGGTTAGCCCCTTCAACGCCAGACTCTTGCCACTCGAGTGTCATGTCTGCAGGCGAGGCAAACATCATGAATAGACGTACAGTATCAGCGCCATACTTGTCTACCATCTCTTGCGGGTCGATACCGTTGTTCTTCGACTTAGACATCTTAATCATGCCCGAGTGCTCAACGTCACGGCCAGTGTTGTCTTTCGCTGAAGTTATGCGGCCTTTACCGTCACGCTCAACAGTCACGTCAGTAGGCGCAACCCATTCCGTACCACCTTTTTCGTTCTCATAAGAGAACGCATCAGCTAGGACCATGCCTTGACATAGTAGGCGCTTGAACGGCTCGTCAGAGGTAACGTAACCTGCATCACGCAGCAGTTTGTGGAAGAAGCGAGAGTACAGTAGGTGCATACAAGCGTGCTCGATACCACCGATGTACTGGTCTACTGGTAGCCAGTAATTTGCCTTTTCTGGGTCTAGGATGTCGTCAGCTTGTGGCGAACAGTAACGTGCGTAGTACCAAGAAGATTCCATGAAGGTATCGAACGTGTCAGTCTCACGTAGAGCTGGTTCGCCGTTAAATGTTGTCTTCGCCCACTCTTTATCAGATTTGATAGGGCTAGTTACGCCGTCCATTACCACGTCTTCTGGAAGAATGACAGGTAGCTGATCTGCGGGTACTGGGTGAACTTCACCATCTTCAGTCGTTACCATTGGGATTGGCGCACCCCAGTAACGTTGACGAGACACACCCCAGTCACGTAGACGGAAGTTAACTGTCTTAGTACCTTTGCCTTCAGCTTCAAGCTTCGCTGCGATTGCATCGAATGCTGCTTGGAATTCAAGACCGTCGAACTCACCTGAATCGAACAGTACACCTTTCTCTGTGTACGCTTCTTCAGAGATGTTCAGTTCACTGCCGTCAGTAGGCTTGATCACAGGGATGATGTCTAGACCGTACTTAGTCGCGAACTCGTAGTCACGTTGGTCGTGTGCAGGTACTGCCATTACAGCGCCTGTACCGTAGTCCATTAGTACGAAGTTAGCCACGTAAACAGGAACCTCGCGGCCGTTCAATGGGTGAATAGCAGTAAGGCCAGTCGCCATACCTTTCTTCTCCATTGTCGCCATTTCAGCTTCTGCTACTTTATTGTTCTTACACTCTTCAACGAAGGCTGCTAACTCTGGGTTTGTCTTAGCTGCTTCTGCTGCTAAAGGGTGACCTGCTGCGATACCTACGTAAGTCACACCCATTAGTGTGTCTGGGCGTGTTGTATAAACTTCTAGGTCAGCTTGACCTTTTACTTCGAACTTGAGTTCAACACCTTCAGAGCGACCAATCCAGTTACGCTGCATGGTTTTAACCATTTCCGGCCAGCCATCTAGCTTGTCTAGGTCATCGATCAGTTCTTGAGCGTATTCAGTAATTTTGATGAACCATTGAGGGATTTCTTTTTGCTCAACGATTGCGCCTGAACGCCAGCCGCGGCCGTCAACAACCTGCTCGTTGGCAAGAACTGTTTGGTCAACTGGATCCCAGTTAACTGTCGACATCTTCTTGTAAACTAGGCCTTTTTCGTAAAGCTTAGTGAAGAACTCTTGCTCCCAACGGTAGTACTCTGGCGTACAAGTTGCGAACTCACGGTTCCAGTCGTAACCCAAACCAAGCATCTTGAGTTGTTTTTTCATGTACTCAATGTTTTCATAAGTCCATGGCGCGGGTGCTGTATTGTTTTTAACCGCTGCGTTTTCCGCTGGTAGACCAAATGCATCCCAACCAATTGGCTGCATTACATTTTTACCTTGCAGACGTTGGAAACGAGATACCACATCACCGATGGTGTAGTTACGCACGTGGCCCATGTGCAGTCGACCACTTGGGTAAGGGAACATAGAGAGACAGTAGAATTTTTCTTTATTTGGGTCTTCACTTACAACAAAGGTCTTGTTGTCATCCCAGTGCTTTTGAACTTTCTGTTCAATATCTTGCGGGTTGTATTGCTCTTGCATCGATGATATCCGGTTATCTTGGAAATTGTGAGTTCAGTTAGAACAGACATAAATAGATCGTCATAGAATACCTAAAGGAGAGGAGCACAACAATAGCCTACGGGCGCAATTCTCCCGAGTCGCTAGAAGGAGGTCACTATGCCAAAACGTAAAGCAGGTTATGAGGAGATGTTTGAGGATGTTGTGGAAGCACTCAAACATAGCCCAGATGAAGTCAACCGCGTTTTTGAAACCTCAGAAAAGGTCGTTGAGGCGGCCAATGATTTGACTAAAGATGAACTGGCTTTGGTGTCAGCGTATGTGAAGTCAGATTTGAAAGAGTTTGCTGATAGCTATGAGGAATCGAAAGGGGGGCCTTTCTATCTTATGGTAGCAGATTCAATCTGGCAGGGGCTATTGGATATTACAGACCGGACAAAGGTCGAATGGATTGAGTTGTTTGCTGACTTAGAGCATCAAGGGTTATATCAAGCAGGTGAAGTGATTGGATTAGGTTTTTTAGTGTGTGACGAGTGTGGTCATAAAACGCAATACAACCATCCAACTGTGGTCATTCCATGCACGAAATGTGGTGGAAAAGGCTTTAGCCGCCAACTGCTGAAGCCCTAAATGCAAATAGTCTGGCTACTGACAAAAAAGGATGGGGGCATTGGCATGTCCGCCCATCCCTGGTCCTATTCTTACTTCCTCAATCGCCAACCAGCAACCAAACTCAGTAGTACCCAGATGTAGAGTGGCCAAGTTCCGAATTGCCGATAGGGAGTTTGCCCTTGGGTGGAGGTGACCTCTGTGCGCAAGACCTCTGTTTCGAACTGAGGGATCTGCGCGGTGATGTTGCCCTTGTAATCGGTCACCGCGGTAACGCCATTGTTGGTTGAGCGAATGACAGGTTTACCTAACTCAAGCGCTCGCATACGAGCGATTTCCATATGCTGCAATGGGCCGATTGATTTACCAAACCATGCATCGTTTGACAGAGTTAATATAAAATCAGTGTCTTCAGTGACGTTTTCACGTACTTGCTCATTGAAAATAATCTCGTAGCACAGAGCAGGCGCCAGTTGTTTGCCGTTAGCATCAATATTTGGCTGTATGAAATCACCTCGGCTAAATGAGGACATAGGTAGATTAAATAGCGGCGCTAACGGCCTGAGGATACTCTCAAAAGGTACAAACTCACCGAATGGCAATAGATGATGCTTGTGATAACGTTCGCTCATATCAAAGCTGTAATCGCCATAAGGTGTTTGACCAACAGTAAGAATACTGTTGTAGAACTGGCGGTCTTCTCCCTGATTGACTACACCTGTAATTATCGCACTATGATTCATCTTAGCTGCGGAGTCCAAATTGCTCAAATACGTTGAGATCTCAAATTCAAACGCTGGGATGGCGGCCTCAGGCCAAACAATAATGTCGGCATCCCAGTTCTCGCGTGTGAGATCAGTGTATTTCATGATGGTTGGCCAGCGCTCTTGTGGTAACCATTTCTTCGCTTGATTAACATTACCCTGTATCAGCGCAATTTTAGTGGTGCTATTAGGGTTGAGAGTGACCCAATTGGCAGATTGTAGTCCGTATCCCGTAGCAAAAATAACCGCGGGGATCAGAAGGTGTAGCCATTGCTTATGATTGACCGCATAGACAATGCTGCCAGCACTGGCTATCAGAAGTAAGGTCAGTATTTCAACGCCACCAATTGGGGCAAAATTTGCTAAAGGGCTGTCGATTTGACTATAACCAAGCCATAGCCATGGAAAACCTGTCATGACCCAGCCACGTAGCCAGTCACAGATTAACCAAATAGCAGGAGCGGCGAGGAGAAACCGCGTTCGGTTTGAAGTTGGAAAAAATCGATTCAAGCTCCAAGCAAATAAGCCCGAATATAGAGACAAGTAGCCGACGAGGAGTGCCATCAAGAATACGCTGGCGATTTTGGGCATACCACCAAAGTTATCGATACTAATATGAACCCAACTGATACCTGTCGCGAATTGGCCGACTCCCCAAGCGTAGCCTATCCCAAGAGCATTTTTAGTTGATTGATTGTGTATCAAAGCCAACAAAATAATCGGGCTTAGTAGGGCCACTGGCCATAACTGGTAAGGAGCAAAAGCCAAAGTTGTTAAAGCGCCAACAAAAACGGCCGCAAGCGGCCGTTTTAGGCGATGAAAAAGCGTTTTTATCATCGTAATACTTCTGAGTATCCCGTTTGGGGAAATTAGCGTTACTCTTCGGCTGGTTCCGGAAGAGGCTCTTCGTCAGGTATTGTCACTTGAAGCTGCAATACACGACGGTTGTCCGCAGAGGTAACTTTGAAGCTATAGTTTTCAAGTTCAACCACTTCACCGCGTGAAGGGAGATGACCGAATGCCGTCATTACCATACCGCCAACAGTGTCAACCTCTTCATCACTGAATGAGGTATTGAAAGTTTCGTTGAACTCTTCAATTGTGGTCAGGGCTTTCACTGCGTAGGTGTGCTTGCTGAGTTTGCGGATATCTAGCTCTTCCTCGTCGTCGAATTCATCTTCGATGTCACCCACGATCTCTTCGAGAATATCTTCAATAGTCACAAGACCAGAAACACCACCGAACTCATCTACGACAATAGACATGTGATATCGTTCCTCTCGGAACTCTTTGAGTAGACGATCTACCCGTTTACTTTCAGGAACAACGACCGCAGGGCGGATCACTTGTTCAATATCAAATGGCGCACTGCCTGAGCCTAAATATTTAAGTAAGTCCTTCGCTAACAGGATGCCTTCAACATGGTCTTTGTCTTCACTGATAACAGGGTAGCGTGAGTGTTGTGCATCAGTAATTAGGTTAACCAGAGCGTCTAAATCATCGCTACGATCAACCGTGACCATTTGAGAGCGTGGGATCATAATATCGCGCACGCGCATTTCTGCGATTTCCATAACACCTTCAAGCATATCTCGGGTGTCGTGGTCGATCAGGTCATTCTCTTCTGAGTCACGGAACACTTCCACTAACTCTTGGCGATCTTTAGGTTCACCTTGGAACAGTTGACCTAGGCGTCCGAAGAAGGACTTTCTACTCGGACCTTCAGATTTTTCTTTTTTACCTTCTAGAGAAGAGGGCGAATTATCTTCGTTCATTTTTTCTCAATTAAGCAACGCTATCAGATGTGTGATAGCTCACATTGAAAGCCGAGAAGAGGTACACAAAGCTTCTGGGCTTTCACAAGCGAGCAGCCTTACGACGACTCTTTTTCCGCTAGGTATGGATCTTGAAAACCCATACTCAGCATAATTTCTGTTTCGAACGACTCCATCTCTTCGGCTTCGTCGTCCTCGATATGATCATAACCTAGCAGATGCAAGCTACCATGTACAACCATATGCGCCCAGTGTGCCATCAAAGGTTTAGATTGCTCTTGTGCTTCTTGCTCAACTACCTGTTTGCAGATGATGAGATCACCGAGCAAATCCAGCTCAATACCCGGAGGTGCTTCAAAAGGAAAAGACAACACATTGGTTGGTTTGTCTTTGCCGCGATAGTCATGGTTAAGCTGATGGCTTTCCTGTTCATCGACAATACGAACGGTGATTTCGGCTTGAGGCTGAAATTTTGTCACTGCAGAGTTTAACCAGAGATAGACATCTTCAAAGCTTGGTAAGCCTTTCTCATCTTCGACTGCTACTTGAAGATCTAGTTCGATGCTCATGACGGTTTCGTCTCCGAAGTCACACCAGGTTGAGCCGCTGGTGCATCCTGAAATTTTGCTTCGCGTTCTTCACGACGTCGTTTTTCGTACTCTTTACGCTCTTTTTGATCTTGCGCTTCCCACTTCTCATAGGCATTGACGATACGAGCAACCACTGGGTGTCGAACGACGTCGTCAGATTGGAAAAAGTTAAAGCTGATTTCATCTACTTCATTGAGAACTTCAATGGCATGGCGAAGACCTGACTTTGCTCCCCGCGGTAAATCAATTTGAGTAACATCACCAGTGATGACTGCGCGGGAGTTGAAGCCGATTCGAGTCAGGAACATTTTCATTTGTTCAACGGTTGTATTCTGACTTTCATCCAAGATGATGAACGCATCGTTTAATGTACGGCCCCGCATATAAGCCAGTGGAGCCACTTCAATAACATTACGTTCAATCAGTTTCTCTACTTTCTCGAAGCCCAACATTTCGAAAAGAGCGTCGTAAAGTGGACGAAGATAAGGGTCGACTTTTTGGCTCAGGTCACCTGGTAGGAAACCTAACTTCTCGCCGGCTTCAACCGCAGGGCGAGTGAGGAGAATACGGCGAATTTCTTGGCGTTCAAGGGCATCAACAGCGGCTGCAACGGCGAGGTAAGTTTTACCTGTACCGGCAGGACCAATACCGAAAGAGATGTCATGGGTAACCATGTTCATTAAGTATTGACCTTGGTTTGGCGTACGCGGTTTGATGACGCCTTTCTTGGTCTTAATGAACACTTCTTTGCCGTGCTCGAAGCTTGCTTCTAGATCTTGCTCAAGTACACCCGTCTCTTTTATCGCAAGGTGGATTTCGTCTGGTTCAACATCAGGAATGTTGCCGCGAACAGGTGCCGTGTTGACGTAAAGTGTTTTAATGATTTCAAGCGCTGCAGCACTGGTATGTGGCTTACCTACGATGGTAAAGAAGTTGCCTCGGTAGCTAATTTCGACACCCAAACGGCGTTCTAAGTGTTTGATGTTGTCATCGAAAGGACCGCACAGACTTGCAAGGCGGCGGTTATCAGAAGGTTCTAGATCGATCTCTAGAGTCACAATTTTATTGCTCAAAGTTGCCTCTCGTTGTTTGTCACTCTAAAAAAGCCCGATTTAGACCGGGCTTTTAGTGACTTTATATACCTTTCTCTAAGATGGTATCAGAGTCAGGTAAATTCAAGCTAAATTCGAACTTAAGGTGTAAAGGTTGCTACACCTAGCTCATCTTCGCGTTTTGTTTTCGCCATCATCTGAGTTGGTGAGATTACCGTGCGCAGATCCATGTCTTTCTCTGTACGCACAATTTCACCACGTAATGAGTTAGCGAAGACATCCGTAATTTTCACATCTACAAATTGACCGATAAGCTCAGCATTACCTTCGAAGTTAACAACGCGGTTGTTCTCAGTCCGTGCGCGAAGTTCCATCAGATTCTTTTTCGAAGGACCTTCAACCAATACGCGTTGTTCTGTACCCAGCATCAGGCGAGAGAAGCGCATCGCTTGCGCATTCACTGTTTGCTGAAGTTCGTACAGGCGCTCTTTCTTGGTCTGCTCTGACAGGTCACATGGATAATCTGCAGCGGGTGTCCCCGGACGTGGCGAGAAGATAAAGCTGAAGCTCATGTCGAAATCGACATCTTTGATCAGCTTCATTGTGGCTTGGTGGTCCATATCAGATTCACCTGGGAAGCCAACAATAAAGTCAGAGCTGATTTGAATATCAGGACGCGCTTTGCGCAGTTTACGGATAATTGACTTGTATTCGATACCTGTGTGCGGGCGCTTCATCATAGTTAGAATACGGTCGCTGCCACTTTGCACTGGTAGGTGCAAGAAGCTTACTAGCTCTGGCGTGTCTTCGTAAACGGCAATAATGTCATCGGTGAATTCAAGCGGGTGACTGGTGGTGAAACGAATTCGGTCGATACCATCAATTGAAGCGACAAGGCGAAGCAACTCTGCGAAGCTGCAGATATCACCTTCGTGTGTTGGACCTCGGTAAGCGTTAACGTTTTGCCCTAGCAGGTTCACTTCACGTACGCCTTGATCCGCTAGCTGAGCAATTTCGAATAGAACATCATCCATCGGGCGGCTAACTTCTTCACCACGGGTGTACGGTACAACACAGTAGGTACAGTACTTCGAACAACCTTCCATAATAGAAACAAATGCGGTAGCGCCTTCTGCACGTGGCTCTGGCAGGCGGTCAAACTTCTCAATCTCTGGGAAAGAGATGTCCATCACTGGCGCGTCATTACTCTGCGACTGTTTGATCATTTCAGGCAGGCGGTGCAATGTCTGAGGGCCAAAGATGACGTCAACGAACGGCGCACGCTCGCGAATGTGGTCACCTTCCTGAGTCGCTACACAGCCGCCCACACCAATAACAACGCCTTCTTTTTTATCTTTAAGGGTTTTCCAACGACCTAGCTGGTGGAATACCTTTTCTTGTGCTTTTTCACGGATAGAACAGGTATTCAATAGTAGTACGTCTGCTTCCTCTGGTTCTTCTGTTAGCTCATAGCCGTTTGCTGCATTCAGTAGATCGGCCATTTTCGATGAATCGTATTCGTTCATCTGACAGCCCCAGGTTTTAATTAGCAGTTTTTTACTCATGTTGTTCGCTCGATCGTTAGTTTAAATTAAGGGAGCAAATCGCCCAGTATATAACAGCGCCAGCCGCTTTTATTCTTTGCAATTGGCGATACTTTAGCCGCTATGGTGGCGGTCAGCGGCGTATTGTACTGCTTTAAAAACCCACTGACTAGTGTTGTCACCTTTTCAGTTAAAACCTTTGCAATGCAAGGGCTTTGCCCTTATATGTGTTGAGGTTTTTGGTTACATTTCGGCGATGAAAAAGTACAATGAAAAACAGCGATATAATCAACAAATAAAGTGCAAAATATGACCAAATATGATGTTGCCGTTATCGGTGGCGGTATGGTTGGTGCGGCGATTGCGATCGGTTTCGCCAAGCAAGGCAGAGCCGTTGTTGTCGTTGAAGGTAAGGCACCTCAGCCGTTTTCAGCAGATCAGCCGATGGATATTCGCGTCTCGGCGATCTCACAGCATTCTGTCTCGATATTGGAAGAACTGGGTGCGTGGCAGGCAATATTACAGATGCGAGTATGTCCATACCGTCGACTGGAAACTTGGGAACACCCAGAATGCAGAACCCGTTTCCATGCTGATGCACTGAATATGGAGCGACTTGGCTATATTGTTGAAAACCGCCTGATTCAGTTGGGACTGTGGAGGGAATTTGAACGTTACTCTAACATCACGCTTCGCTGCCCAGAGCGATTAGATCACATTGAGTTTGGTCAACCTTGCACGGTTAGCTTGATTTCTGGGCAATCTATTCAGGCTGACTTGGTTGTTGGGGCTGACGGAGCTAATTCTCAGGTTAGAGATCTCGCTGGGATTGGTGTGACAGCATGGGACTATCGCCAACACTGTATGCTGATTAATGTTGAAACTGAACAGCCCCAACAAGACATTACTTGGCAGCAATTTACGCCATCAGGGCCGCGTTCATTTCTTCCGTTATGCGGAAATCAGGGCTCATTGGTCTGGTATGATTCTCCTCAGCGCATCAAACAGCTGTGTTCTATGACCAATGAGCAGCTAAGGCAAGAGGTTCTGAGTCATTTTCCTGCCGAACTAGGCGATATTAAAGTACTCCAAGCGGGCTCATTCCCTCTAACCAGACGACACGCACAGTCCTATTCAGCGCTTGGTTGTGTGCTTGCTGGTGATTCCGCGCATACAATAAACCCGCTGGCTGGGCAGGGGGTAAATATTGGCTTTAAAGATGTTGCAGCATTACTTGACGTGACGGAAGGAAAGGCACATTTTTCGCAGGAAGTGCTCAAGCTCTACGAACGTAAACGTCGCCCTGATAACCTGCTTATGCAATCGGGAATGGACTTTTTCTACAAGAGTTTTAGTAACGATCTGGCTCCACTTAAATTTGTCCGCAACGCCGCACTAAAAGTGGCTGACAATGCTGGGCCGTTAAAAAGTCAGGTGTTGAAATACGCATTGGGGCTAAAATAATCTGAAAGAAAGGAAATAAAAAACGCAGCTGAGTCGCTGCGTTTTTTGTAGTTGGCTAAGTAAAAATTACTTAGTTACGCGTAGGACTGGTGTTTCACCCACAGATACTGAACCAGATAGCTTGTTCAGCTCTTTAATTTCGTCCATGTTAGAGATAACGACAGGAGTTAGAGTTGATTTTGCTTTCTCTTCTAGAAGCGCTAGATCGAACTCGATGATAGTGTCGCCAGCTTTAACTGTTTGACCTTCTTCTGCAATACGCTTGAAGCCTTCGCCTTTTAGTTCAACAGTGTCGATACCGAAGTGAACGAATAGCTCTACGCCGTCGTCAGACTCGATTGAGAATGCGTGGTTAGTTTCAAAGATCTTACCGATTGTACCGTTTACAGGAGCTACCATCTTGCTGCCAGCAGGTTTGATAGCAATACCGTCACCAACGATTTTCTCAGCGAAAACGACATCTGGCACATCTTCGATGTTTACGATTTCACCAGACAGAGGCGCGATGATTTCAATTGCACCTGCGTCAGCACTGTCGTCAGATACTAGCTTCTTAAGTTTGTCAAACAGACCCATTGTGTCATGCTCCTAACGTTTTATTCAATTCTGTCGAATTATAGTATACCAATCTCACACGATAGACGACTGTTTTTAGCCGTCTATCTTAATGGTATCAGTCAATTATTGAGTTTTCTCTGCGATGAATTTTTCTACAGCGGATTCAATTTCTGCTGCTGTTGGTAGAGAAAGCGCTTCTTCTGCCATCGCTTTGACTTCTGCAAAGTTCGAGTTACGAATCACTTTCTTCACCTTTGGAATAGAGATACCACTCATAGAGAACTCGTCTAGCCCCATACCCAGAAGCAGAAGTGTTGCTCTCTCATCACCAGCAAGCTCACCACACATACCAGTCCATTTACCTTCAGCGTGAGAAGCGTCTATCACTTGCTTGATCACTGTAAGTACAGCTGGAGAGAGTGGGTTGTATAGGTGTGAGATCATCTCGTTACCACGGTCTACTGCTAGCGTGTACTGAGTAAGATCGTTGGTACCGATCGAGAAGAATTCGACTTCTTTTGCTAGGTGATGTGCGATAGCAGCTGCTGCAGGAGTCTCAACCATTACACCAATTTCGATGTTTTCGTCGAATGCATGGCCTTCAGCGCGAAGTTCTGCTTTGTACTCTTCGATTGCTTTCTTCAGTTCACGGATCTCTTCAACCGAGATGATCATTGGGAACATGATGCGTAGCTTACCGTGTGCAGATGCACGCAGGATGCCGCGTAGCTGGTCACGTAGGATTTCACGACGATCTAAGCTGATACGTACTGCGCGCCAGCCTAAGAACGGGTTCATCTCTTGAGGAAGATCCATGTAAGGAAGGTCTTTATCGCCACCGATATCCATAGTACGGATGATTACTGACTCACCGTTCATTGCTTCAGCAACTTCTTTGTACGCTTGGTACTGCTCTTCTTCAGTAGGAAGCGCATCACGGTCCATGAATAGGAATTCAGTACGGTACAGACCCACACCTTCGCCACCGTTACGGATGATGCCGTCACAGTCTTTAACAGTACCGATGTTACCGCAAACTTCTACGCGGTGACCGTCTAGAGTCTCTGCGTGGAGATCTTTCAGTTTAGCAAGTTCTTCTTTCTCAGCGATGAAAGCGGCTTTAACAGCTTTTGCTTCTTCTAGCTCAGCATCAGAAGGGTTGATAACGATCTTGTTGTTCATCGCATCTAGAATCAGCATGTCGCCGTTCTTAACTTGTTTAGTGATGTCGTTCGTACCAACGATGGCAGGAAGCTCAAGTGAGCGAGCCATGATTGAGGTGTGAGAAGTACGACCACCAATGTCACAAGCAAAACCAAGAACGTAGTCTAGGTTGATTTGTGCTGTCTCTGACGGTGTTAGGTCGTAAGCAACCAGAATGACTTCTTCGTTGATATCGCTAAGTGAAACGATATTGATGCCAAGAGCATTTTTAACAAAACGGGTGCCGATATCACGGATATCAGTTGCACGTTCTTTTAGGTATTCGTCGTCTAGGGATTCAAGAGCGGTCGCTTGTTCTTCGATAACCGTATGAATGGCGTTATCGGCGTGCATCTTGTCGTTTTTGATCAGTGCTAGGATTTCTTCTTCTAGCTCTTCATCTTCAAGAAGCATGATATGACCTTCAAAGATCGCTTCTTTTTCTTCACCGAAGGTTTCAAGGGCTTTCTGCTTGATAGTTTCAAGCTGAGCTGCTGATTTGTTACGTGCGTCAAAAAAGCGAGCTACTTCTGCTTCTATTTGAGCATCGGTAATTGAGTGAGTGTTTAGGACAATTTCATCTTCTTGAAGGAGTAGTGCTTTACCAATAGCAATACCTGGAGATGCTAGGATGCCTGAAATCATAGCCTTACCTTAAATTGGTCAACTTTAAAACGGGAGAAAATATGAATTCGCTACCGATAATGTGTAGCTTATATCTGGGCCTATTTCCAACAAAGCCATTTTGCTTTCACAAAATGGCTTTAGAAATAGCAGACCGGATTAGTGTAGTTGATCCATTAGAGCAACTAGGTGGTCAACAGCTTGTTGAGCTTGAGGGCCCTCAGCTGAGATAGTAACTTGCGTACCTTTTACTAGGCCTAGAGTTTGAAGTTTGAACAGGCTTTTCGCGCTAGCGCTTTTACCGTTAGAAGTCACAGTGATGTCTGCATCAAAGCCTTTTGCCTCTTTAACAAACTGTGCAGCTGGACGAGTGTGAAGACCATTTTCTGCAGTGATTTCTACTTGCTTCTCGTACATGTTATATACCCCAATTGATTTATATTTTGATCGTTTCTAAATCAGATTCAGCTTAACCCCGAACGTCGCTTTGTGCCAAACACACAATATTCATTTAGTGTCATAGTTGATACTGATTGCAAATTTTCCAGTCATGATTCCAATCTGTGCTGGATCTCATCACTGGGATAAATTCTCATTTAGCTTTTATTTTGAAGCTAAAAATAAAACTGCCCCGATATTACCAAAGGTGAGGCAGGGATCAACAAAAAAGCCCCATAAAGGGGCTTTTTCAGACGAAAAATTGATTTGACAACGGATTACTGTTGGTTCTCTTTCTCTGTAAAGATGCCTGAAAACAGTGCAGTACTTAAGTAACGTTCACCTGAACTAGGAAGTACGGTTACGATTGTTTTTCCTTCAAATTCAGGTAGTTCTGCCAACCTGTTCGCGGCAACAACCGCTGCGCCAGAAGAGATACCAGCGAGAATGCCTTCCTCTTCCATAAGTCTGCGTGCCATTTCGATAGCGTCCTCAGAAGTCACTGACTCAACACGGTCGAGAAGTTCTAAATCTAGGTTGCCGGGAATGAAACCAGCGCCGATACCTTGAATTTTATGCGGTGCAGGTTGGATTTCTTCGCCTGCAAGTGCCTGAGCAATAACAGGCGATTCTGCTGGTTCAACGGCAACAGATACAATGTTCTTGCCTTTCTCGCCCTTAAGGTATCGAGTTGTTCCTGTGATAGTACCACCAGTGCCTACACCAGCAACGAATACGTCAACTTCGCCATCAGTCGCTTCCCAGATTTCGGGCCCCGTGGTTTTTTCGTGAATCTGTGGATTCGCTGGGTTGTTGAACTGTTGTAGCAGCAAGTATTTTTCGGGGTTGGCTGCTACAATTTCTTCTGCTTTAGCAATCGCTCCCTTCATACCTTTTGCCGCTTCGGTTAGCTCGAGGTTTGCACCCAGGGCTTTTAGCAGTTTACGGCGCTCAAGGCTCATGGATTCGGGCATGGTCAGAGTCAGTTTGTAACCACGAGCGGCTGCTACGAAAGCTAAAGCTATACCGGTATTGCCACTGGTTGGTTCTACAAGCTCAATCCCTGGTTTTAGAGTGCCTGTTTTTTCTGCTTCCCAGATCATGTTGGCACCAATACGGCATTTCACGCTGAAGCTGGGGTTACGAGCCTCAATTTTGGCCAGCACTTTACCTTTGCTGACTTTGTTTAGACGTACTAGTGGCGTATTACCGATAGTAAGAGAGTTATCTTCGTAGATTTTACTCATGTCGTGATCCTTCATCTGTTAAAAGCTTATCAACCGTGTATCAGGTTAAGAAGCCAGTACTTCTTGTGCCCAATATAGAGTGCGTGGTTAGAAGAGTAGGCTAGCTGAAAATTCTAGAGAAGGATTAAAAAGTTATAACTTATTAGAATGAGATGAAGTGCATGTTATTTAACTAACATGCACTAATTGTTGACTAGCGTTTGAACTCGGATACCCAAATTGCTGTCGCACCGCACACAGCGACTGGCATGATAATCAGATTTAAAATCGGAACCGTTGTAAATATGGCGACTAAAGCCCCAAAACTATAGGCTTTCCCTTGTTTTTGTTTCAAATTGTTACGCATTTCGTTAAAAGGAACCTTATGGTTGTCAAAAGGGTAGTCACAATATTGGATGGCCAACATCCAAGCCGTAAATCCAAACCACAGAACGGGACCGAGTGTCTGTCCCAAGGCGGGAATCAGCAACAAAATAAACAGGCCAATGGCTTTTGGTAAAACGTAAAGTAGCTTTCGCCATTCTCGGGCGAGAATTCTGGGAGTATCTCTCACAACCGCAAACATTCCATCCTCATTGACCTTTTTCCCAGTTAGGTGCTCTTCTACCTTTTCAGACAATAAACCGTTAAAGGGGGCGGCGACGAAATTTGCTAATGTGCTGAAGAAATAGGAGAAAGTCGCTAAAATTGTCAATACTAATAGTGGCCACAAAATATAGCTTAGCCAAGAAATAAACCCAGGGAGTTGTCCCATTAACTGCTCTATCCATACGTCTAAGTGCGAAAACAGATAAAATAGTGCCCCTCCTACAAGCAAAATATTTGCGAGCAAGGGCAGCAGAACAAATTGACGGATACCTGGTGTGACCGCAAGTTTAAGGCCATAAAAGAAGTAACCGAAACCGGAACGTTGATGTATTTTTGAATTCATAAGCCCTGACTTTTGGTGGTGTGAAATCGAACGCTTTTTATCTTAACAAGAAAAAAGCGTGTTCAAAATCACAACATTGCATGAACTTCTCACATTAAGTTGTTCTAAAACGGGTGAGAGTTTTGGTAGAGTTAGTTATAGAAAGGTTTAACCAGATTCGATACGTTGGCTTAAGGTCTACATGTATCGAGTAATTTGAGAGCGAAAAATGCAGGAATTGCGATTTGTACTCATAATCGTCGGGGCTTTAGCGATAGCAGCGCTACTGTTCCACGGTTTATGGACAAGCAAAAAAGAAGGAAAAGCCAAGTTTGGCAGTAAGCCTCTTCGTAAATTGGATGCTGACAAAGAGGATGATCCTGATACGGTGCCAGAGCGTGCATTTGCACCCGAAGATGATTTTGAAATCATTCGTAAAGAGCGCAAAGAGCCTGATTTCGCTGAAGAGAAGCTGGCCGCTGATCCGTTGATTGATGGTTATGTTGACGCCGACGTTAAGACAGTGAATCAACTTGATTTGCCTTCCGAATCGGCTGAAAAAAAGGTCAACGAAGAGCCTGAACTGGATGTGCCGTCTATCTCAACCAAAGTGTTGGATGATATTGAAGCGAATGTGGAGTCAGTTGTGGCCTCAGAGCCACAAAATACGGAATCTTTATCAGTCGTCAACGACACGCATGAGCCTGAAGTCGCTTCGGCTGAGCCAGAAATGCAAGTTATCGTGCTCAATGTGCATTGCGCGGGGACTGAGCCATTTGTTGGAACAAAGCTATTTGATAGCATGGAACAGAACGGCTTACTTTACGGTGAAATGGATATTTTCCATCGTCATTCCGACTTGTCTGGGACAGGTAAGGTGCTGTTTAGCGTCGCTA
The DNA here is from genome assembly GCF_027587155.1 of Vibrio sp. T11.5. Lineage (NCBI taxonomy): Bacteria > Pseudomonadati > Pseudomonadota > Gammaproteobacteria > Vibrionales > Vibrionaceae > Vibrio > Vibrio sp. T11.5. The sequence continues at coordinate 35,751 of NZ_JAPPTP010000015.1, read as the reverse complement.
ATATGATGCAACCTGGTACGCTTGAACATACCGACCCTGCGGCGTTTACAACCAAAGGTATCTCATTCTTTATGACACTCCCATGTTACGGTGACCCTGAACAGAATTTTAAGTTGATGCTAAAAACAGCTCAGCAGATAGCCGATGATTTAGGCGCAAATGTACTCGATGATGCTCGCAATTTAATGACGCCAAACCGTCTGGATGCATACCGAGCGCAGATTCAGAGTTTCAAAACAGCAGAGTCTGCTTAAGCTACTCTTAATACAATCAAGGCTCCGAATCCGGAGCCTTTCTTTTGGAACATGGCATAGTTGCTAACCTGACAAAGCCTGTTCATACTCCTGCAAATTATATCCCGACATCAATACGATATCGGTCGTTAAAACGATTAAGTACAGAGTTATTTATGTCACAAGAGATTCAAGAAAAGCTCAATCAGTTGCGTGAGACCCTCCATTACCACGGTGTTAAGTATTACGTTGAAGACAACCCTGAGATCCCTGATGCTGAATATGATCGATTAATGCGTGAGCTATTAGCGCTCGAAACCGACAACCCTGAGCTGGTCACTTTGGATTCTCCAAGTCAGCGTGTAGGTGGACAGCCGCTTGATGGGTTCCAATCTGTAACTCATGAGATCCCGATGTTGTCACTGGACAATGCATTCGACGATGGCGAGCTAGAAAGCTTCCACAAGCGTATGTCTGATCGCATACCTTCTGCCGATTTCAAGGTTTTCTGCTGCGAGCCTAAACTTGATGGTCTGGCTGTAAGTTTACTGTATGAGAATGGTATTTTGGTTCAGGCGGCGACTCGAGGTGATGGCGCTACGGGAGAAAATATTACTGAGAATGTCCGCACCATCAAATCCATTCCGCTCAAATTGAGTGGTCAGGGTTGGCCGCAACGTATCGAGGTACGTGGTGAAGTCTTTATGCCCAAAGAAGGCTTCGACAAATTGAATCTGCAAGCCCAGAAAAAGGGTGAGAAAGTCTTTGTGAATCCACGTAACGCAGCAGCAGGCAGTTTACGTCAATTGGATTCCCGTATTACAGCCACACGTCCTCTTAGCTTCTATGCATACAGCGTTGGTGTTGTTGAAGGAACTGCATTGTCTGAAAGCCATTATGAGCGCTTTCTGCAACTGAAAGGCTGGGGGCTACCAATGTGCCCTGAAACTCGTCGAGTTGCTAATTTGACCGAAGTAAAAGCTTATTATCAAGATATTTTAGAGCGCCGAGAAGCTTTACCCTATGAAATCGATGGGGTTGTGATTAAAGTCGACGATATTGGATTACAAGAACAGTTAGGCTTTGTTGCTAGAGCACCACGATGGGCGATTGCTTACAAGTTTCCTGCGCAAGAAGAGATCACCTTGCTTAATGATGTTGAGTTCCAAGTCGGACGGACTGGAGCGATTACACCTGTAGCTAAACTGGAGCCGGTGTTTGTCGGCGGTGTGACGGTCAGCAATGCAACATTGCACAATGCAGATGAGATTGAGCGCCTTGGTGTGAAAGTAGGTGATAGCGTAATCATTCGCCGTGCAGGAGATGTGATTCCACAAATAGTGTCTGTGATTGAAGAGCGTCGACCAGATAATGCTCGCGATATCGTGTTTCCAAAACAGTGCCCGGTATGCTGTTCAGAGGTGGAACGTATTGAAGGTGAGGCGGTTGCGCGATGTTCTGGTGGCTTAGTTTGTCAGGCGCAACGTAAAGAGGCATTGAGACATTTTGTGTCTCGTAAAGCTCTTGATGTTGATGGGCTTGGAGAGAAGGTCATTGAACAGCTAGTGGATCGAGAGATGGTTGAAACGCCAGCAGATTTATTCAGTTTATCCGCTGGCGTGATAACCGTCCTTGATCGTATGGGGCCGAAATCAGCGCAAAATGTTGTTGATGCATTAAACAAAGCTAAGCAGACGACATTACCCCGATTCCTCTATTCCCTTGGCATTCGAGAAGTTGGTGAAGCTACAGCGGCCAATTTAGCTCAGCATTTTAAAACTCTAGATGCAGTTCAAACTGCCAATCTTGAACAACTCATTGAAGTCTCTGATATTGGCGATATCGTTGCCAATCATATCATCGCTTTCTTTGCTCAAGATAAAAACCAACAAGTTATCCAATGTCTTCTCGAACAAGGGATAGTATGGCCTGAGATTGAAGAGCCGAGCGGAGACATTCCCCAACCGCTAGCAGGAAAAATAGTGGTTCTTACTGGGTCTTTGTCACAACTATCTAGAAATGAAGCCAAAGCCGCATTGCAGGGGCTAGGCGCTAAAGTAACAGGCAGTGTGAGTAAGAAAACCGACATTCTATTTGCTGGTGAAAATGCAGGTTCTAAACTTGCTAAAGCTCAAGAATTAGGTATCGAAATCCAAACTGAACAGGATCTAGTTAATCTAATCTAAAGCCAGTTCAATTAGAAAAAACCACCCATACGGGTGGTTTTTTTTTGTGGTAAAAATACTGATGATTTTAACGATTATCGAGGCCATTATTAATGCAGTGATCAAGATCTTATAACTGATAAACTTCTCTTTTTCACTATTTTTATGCGAGTCACTTCAAACTATTCTCACATGATATTTGTTTTTAAGTTGTTGATTTTTATTTATTTTATTTTATTTGATGTGCTTGATAATGACGGAGTTAGATCTTGATCACTGTGTTTATAAAAGTTTGTAGCTGGTCATATTTTTTTATTTGAAAATTAAGTTCTGATTGATGTTTTTTATCGCGAAGTTAGTCTTAAGTCCATGGATACACCGAGTGTATGCAAATTGGAAAGAGAAGAATGAGTGATCAATCTTTTACTTTCATCATAGGAAATGATTCTCCCTTCGGCGGCCAACTTGAGGTGAGAACAACAAAAACAGCTATATTCATTTTTAGGAGTTCTTCCATGGAAAAAATGTTCAAACGCACTCTTCTTGGTGCAGCAGTGGCGATGGTCTCTACAGGTGCCATAGCAGCTGAATCATCTCAGGTTGGTATTATCTCTGACTTCAATGTACAAGCTTACGGTGTGGCAGCAATCTCAATCGTAAATTATGACTCTGAAGAGACGAAAGCTGGTGTGACTACTGATACTGGCACGGGGTATGACTACGAGAATGAATCACGCATTGGTTTTCGCGCTAGTAAAGATATGTACGAGAATTTAAATGTTTTCATGCAGATAGAGTCTGGCTACGTTGGGGAAAATGGCGATGGTGCATCATTAGGTAACCGTGATACTTTCCTTGGCCTACAAGGTGACTGGGGCAAGGTACGCTTTGGTCGTATGCTTACCCCCATGTATGAAGTTATTGACTGGCCTTACGCAAACCCTGGCCTAGGTGCTGTTTGGGATTGGGGCGGTGATGTGTCATACAATCGTGACCGTCATGGCGATATGGCGCGCTACGATTCAGTTGATTACAACGGTTTTACTTTCAATCTGGCTACGGGGCGCGGTGAGGCAAGCGTAAAAAATAATTATTTCTACGGTGCAGCGGCGCACTATCGTCTGAATGATAGCCTAACTTTCCATGCTGCACTGGAAACTGAAACGGATCGTCAGACTGATGCAAATGCGGGTACTAAAGCTGATACTTTCGGCTACTTAGTTGGTTTTGAAGCGTCTCTTCCTGCTGGCTTTGGTTTATCTGCAGCATATAAAGCAGGTGAATCTGATGTACAAGGTGGTTCAAAATCTGAGCAGGCTTCATATTCTGTTATCGGTCAGTATTGGACCGGACCATGGGGCTTTAAGCTAGGTTATGCAGCCAATATGGATTCAGAAACAGCAGGAGTAAAAATCAACAACGAAGACAGTGTTGTTTCCGGTCAGTTAATGTATGTTCACAATGGTTTTGTACCTTACGTGCGTGTTGCACAGCGCGATATATTGTCAGCTGATGGTGCAACAAATACGGAAACATTCGTGGTTCGTGTTGGTCTAGAATACGGTTTCTAAGAGTATCAACATTCATTCTTAGTAAGATATGCTGGTCATTATTGGCCAGCTTTTATTGTATTGAGAGGTAGAGCCTGAAGATAAAGGGTAACTCGAATAGTATATAACGGAGTCATATCCAGGGTGGTTTATATGAAGAAAATTATTTTAGCGTCACTTCCTTTATTGATGGTAGGTTGTACCACATTAGATTCAACTAGCGACTTTACAGATGCAGTAAAGCGGGTCGAGTCAAAACAGAACTATCAAATTATTGTTGGTAAATCACTCAAGCCAGATGCACTTGAAGTGAACGGAAGTCAGTTGGTGAAGTCATCATTAGAGCTTAACTATGTGGTTCCAGTACAGAAAAAAAAGGTGCCAGACTCATTTATTAAAATGGAATTGCAGTACTTTAAAAACTATAGCGAATTTAAATCAGTCACGGTTGAAGGCATCAATAGAAAGGAGGCTTTAAAACCTTACGCTGCATCGGCAGAAACCTGTAGTGACGTGTGTACCCAAACTCAGTTCGTCAAGTTCCCAGTGTCTAGCCAGTTTCTCGAGCAGCAGCCGTATCAAGACCTTGTATTTAATGTCGCTGCTTCAAATGCGAATAACATGACCTTCTCAATCCCTGCTGGCTACATTGAGGCGGTTGTGAATAGTGCAAATTATAATGTTGCTTCAGCTTCAGTGGCTGTTCCCGTTACAATTGAGACTGATGGTAATTTTTCAAAAGCGATAGAGATGACACAATATTGGTTTGAGCAAACGCCTAAAGAACAACGTGATGAGTTATTGAGCTGGGCTGTTGAAAATCGTAACTCAAGCAAAGTTATCCTCACAACAAACTCCAAACAACAAGAAATGTTTGGTTATTGGTATGGAAAAGCAACAAAAGAAGAAAGAAAAACAGTCATTAAACAACTGCTAGAATTATAAAAAAAGAAGGAGCTGAAAGGCTCCTTTTTTCATCTCATTACCGTACCATCGCTATTTTTGCATATAACGATTGGCATACGTTCAACTACCCCTGGACTTAATTCACATTTCACTATTGGACCTGAAGCAGTGCTTCCTACGGGTGATTGTGCTGCTACCGAAAAACTAAAAGTAAGACTGCATGCTAACGCAATTAAATATTTCATTTTAAACACCTCGCTAAAAAACATTAAAGAGATATTTATCAGTATGTCGCTTAACGATGAAAGATCAAAAAAAGTTTTATTATTTAAAATTCGCTTTAATAAATAACTGTTACTTTTTACTTAAGTCAAATTAATAACTAAATGATATATTTGAAATGTTATTTTATGGGCAATGAGAAGATTGAGTTCGATTCAAGTTATTTTCCGATTTAACTCGTCACTTAATTCAAGACGATAATGCATTAAGTGATTTAAAACTATAGCTTTTTACTGTAGAGAAAGTGTTGCTAGATAAGAAAAAGCTCTTTGCTGAGACAAAGAGCTTGAGATAGAGATTATTTTTTTTCTTGTATGGTGAGAATAATACCGTCTACTTGAGTGATTTCTGCGAGTGCACCAGCGGGTATCGTATGTTCGGTTTGCGCTGACCAAGTGGTGTCTCCCACTTTTATGCGATGTTTTCCAGGCGCCAGATCTTCCTCAATCAGTACAGTCTGACCAATAAGTTGCTTCTGTTTCTGGTTTAAATCTCGGTTTAAATCGTCAGAGACGTCTTTCTTAAATTGTCTTCTCCACCATAACCAAGTGGTCATCAAAGAAAAGACGCTAAAAGCAATCCACTGCAGTTGCCAACTCATCGGAAGCATAGTGAGTAACAAACCGATGATTAGCGCCGACAAACCTAGCCATAGAAAATAGCCAGCAGTCCCAAGTAACTCCACAGCCAGCAAAGCCAGCCCGAACGCTAACCAGTGCCAATAATTGAGAGAATCGAGTAATTCGAACAAGAGGGCCTCTATTTATTTTGGTCGGATTGATGCTTGAACATTTCTGCGATACCAGCCACTGAACCCATCAGGCCCGATGCTTCAAGCGGTAGCATGATAATTTTGCCATTTTCGGCTTGGCCAATCGCACGTATTGCGTCGGTATACCCTTGGGCAATAAAATAGTTAACCGCCTGCATGTCACCTTGAGCAATCGCTTCTGAAACCATAGTCGTCGCTCGAGCTTCTGCTTCAGCAGCACGTTCACGCGCTTCTGCCTGAAGTATAGCCGCTTGTTTATCACCTTCAGCTTTGAGGATCTCTGACTGCTTGTGGCCTTCGGCACGTAGTATTTCAGCTTGTCGAACCCCTTCAGCTTCTAAGACTTCAGCACGTTTGTTTCGCTCTGCCTTCATTTGAGCGTTCATTGCTGCAGTAAGATCGGCTGGTGGTTGAACATCCTTAATTTCAATCCGTGTGACTTTTACGCCCCAAGGGTTAGTCGCTTCATCAACAATGGACAGCAGTTTACTGTTGATCATATCACGTTGACTCAGCATCTCATCAAGCTCCATTGAACCTAACACGGTACGAATGTTAGTAAGAGTTAGGTTACGAATGGCGTGTTCTAAATCATTAACTTCGTACGCAGCTTTTGCAGCATCCACTACTTGAACAAAACAGACGGCATCAATAGTGACGTTAGCATTGTCTTTAGAAATGACTTCCTGAGCGGGGATGTCTAACACGCGCTCCATCATATTGATTTTATGACCTATACCGTCAATAAAAGGAATGATGATGTTCAGTCCCGGCTTTAGAGTGAGGGTATAGCGACCAAAACGCTCTACAGTCCAGTGGTTACCCTGAGGTACAGTTTTGACACTGGCAATAATAAATGCAATAGCGACAATGAGAAAAATGCCGATGGTAATGAGAGAGTCGATAGCCATATCTGAGTCCTTGAAAAAATTAATATGTCGATTGTTGCTTAATTTATGTGCCAGTACAATGACATAAATGAGAACTTGTGCCAAATTCGTATAAAATTAAAGCCGGACATGCCGGCTTTGAAGGTTTTTAGGAACTCTAATAGAGTACAGAGTAGAGTTGTCGACGGTACTTTCCGGCAATTGGATTTCCTTGTCCTAGTGCTGCTAGAATATCCATAAAGTGCTTTTTCATTTCGCCATCCAGAGCATTCAAATCACTGCTTAAGAACGTCCATAGTATTTCTAGTGCCTCTTCATCCCGGTTGACCTGATGGTAACTCAGGGCGAGTTCGGCGGCTGTTTGAGCGTCTTCAGGCCTATCGCTTAGCGCCTGTTCAAGAGATTGGATTTCAGGGCTGTTTGCTGCTTGGGCGTGCAGCTCCATCTTTGCCACTAAGCCTTTGTAGTAGTTGTCCTGATATTCCATAGGAATGGTATCGAGTAAGGCTTCGGCTTGGTCATAGCTTTGATTCTCTAACAAGCAGTCTGCTAAAGCGAGCTTTACATCACCTTTCTGCTTGATTTCATCAGGTAGTGCTTGTAGCAGTGTTAAAGCCTGAGAATGCTGACCAGATTGAATGAGTTCTAGAGCTTGTTTCAGATTCAGATCATCTTGGCTTGGAAGGTGGTTGGCTAGCATCGCCTGAATCGCGGTGAGATCCTGGGGCCCCCCTAAGCCATCGACAGGTTGACCATTAACAAACAGCGCAATGGTGGGCAGGGCCTGGACACCAAATTGGCTTGCAATCATTTGCTCTTGCTCGCAGTTTAAGAGCGCGAGTGTAAAAGCCCCGTTGTATTGTTGCGCGAGATTTTGCAGATCCGGGATAACTTGTGTACTTTCTTGGCTCATTGGTGCCCAAAAGTGAATCAGGACCGGTGTTTGCATTGAGCCTTCGAGTACTTGACGGAAGTTTTGCTCGTTCAATTCCACAATAAAAGGAGATTGCATTTGGTGATTCCTTGCAAAGAGTTGGATACAACCAACATATGGGCAGCGGCTGCCAATATCAAGGGAATAGCCGATACAAAAACACCGCCCTCCATAGCGGTGTTAATGATGCCTAATGCAAGCGAAGGTGTTTATAAAACGATAAACAGCGTTAGCGCAACACCTACACTTAGCCAGTTTAGCTGGTTCAATGTCATGTTTTTACCGAATGTAACGCTTAGATGAGGTCATGAAGTGAACAACTTCAATGGCTAAATTAGCGTCTTATTATGACGAAAAAATGACACTCGGTGATTTATTTTTAAGCAGCCTTTTGTAGAATGCGATCTAGTAGCCGGCTAGGGAGTAATCGCTTTAGTACTGCAAATACTTTGGTTGGCGTAGTCACACGATAGCGAACTTTGGGGGTATCTGACTCTAGAGCATGCAACAAAGGAGCAATACATGACTCTGCTGGTAAAACAAATGCATTGTTTGATGACTCTTTTTCTAGTCTTTCCAACTGCTCTTTATAATGCTGGTGATGCACGCTTGAATTTATATCAATCCATTTCAGAAAGGCACGCAATGCATTCTGTCTGAACTGGGTCTCAATAGGGCCTGGTTCGATCAAGCTGATTTGTATACCACTCCCAAACAACTCCAAACGCAAAGTGTCCGTCCAGCCCTCCAGAGCAAATTTAGAGGCATTGTATGCTCCTCGATACTTCATGGCGGCAAAGCCTAACACTGAGCTATTCTGGATAATCCGCCCTTTTCCATTTTGGCGCATACTAGGCAAAACCTCTTGAACGAGTTGATGCCAACCAAAAAAATTGGTTTCGAACTGTTCTCTTAAGGCTTGAGTAGGGAGATCTTCCAAGGCTCCTGGTTGACCGTAAGCCCCATTGTTAAACAGGGCATCAAGTTTCCCGTTAGTCAGTGACAATGCCTGCTTAACCCCATTAGAAATACTATCGCTGTCGGAAAGATCAAGCTGAATGCATGTCAGGCCTTCACTGCGTAAACGTTCTACGTCGGCAAAGTGCCGACACGAGGCGATGACATGATAACCTTTTTGATGAAGTGCATGCGCGCAGACGTAGCCGATCCCTGTGGAACAACCTGTGATAAGAATAGAGTAAGACATGAATTCCTTTCTTCTAGCGAGGCAGATATCAACTAGAATAAAAGATTACTCGCGATGTTGTAACAGATTTTTTAGTGCAGGCTCTAAGCGGGAGTAACTAAAACGAAATCCTAGTTCAGTGAGCTTTTTGGGTTTTGCTCGCAGACTATCGAACAAAAGAATCGAGCTTTCGCCCATTGCCAGACGAAGCGCCCATTTTGGGGTCGACAAAAGATGAGGGCGTTTGAGTGACCTCGCCAATGTTTGGCTAAATTGCTCGTTAGTCACGGGGTGAGGCGCGCATAAATTGAATTCCCCGTGCGCATGCTCCGTTTCGAGCAAGTAGACGATACCTCTGACCATATCTAACATATGTATCCATGGCATGTATTGTTGACCATTACCGATTGGTCCACCTAAGCCTAGCTTATAAGGCAGCAACATTTTATTCAGTGCGCCGCCATCTTGACCGAGAACCACCCCAGTCCTGAGTATACAGACTCGCGTCGATTCCGAACGAGCGCGATTCGCAATCTGTTCCCATTTTGCACAAACATGATGAGGGAAGCCTTCGTGGTGAACATGCAGACCTTCATCGAAGGGGTGATCTTGTTGGTCACCATAATAGCCGACAGCGGACCCACTGATAAAAACTGCTGGTGGAGAGGTGCTAGCGTGAATCAAATCAACGATTTTTTCGGTGATATTCCAACGGCTTTTACAGATGTTTTTTTTCTGTTTCTCGTTCCAGCGCTTGTCCGCGATAGGTTCGCCGGCTAGGTTGACTACGGCATCAAATTCATTGAGATCATGGTACTGCTCTAGCTCAGATACGTATGTAATGTTGCCTAAATCAGCGTGATTGACGATCGCTTTCGCTTTTTCAGGGGAACGGGTGAGCAAAACCACTTCATAGGTTGTGAAGTGTTTCAGCAATTCTCTGCCAATAAAACCTGTGCCACCAGTGAGTAGTACTTTCATTCCGCTCTCCTTTGCTCCTCTATTAATATCAGATCACTCCGAATCTAATTCGGCTAATTCTAGTAATTATAGCGAGTTAGCCACCGTTCGGATCACTGATTATGTAAAACTAGTGACCATCACAAAATTAACATTTTGTTACTTTTGTTGGTCATCCCGCTATATGAGTCACACCAAATGGTCATTCTATTTGCCATCATAAACAAGTACTTCACTGACTAAGAGGTGTGTATGCAGGCAATTGCTGCGCTGCTCACAGCGTTTTTAGGTAGCTTACGAGATTTGCTGCCGATTGTTGCTGTAATTGCTTTTTTCCAATTGGTGGTACTGCAAGACCCTTTGCCTAACATGCTCTCTATATTGTTTGGATTGATGCTTGTCGTGATGGGGCTGACCTTCTTTATCTTCGGTTTAGAGATGGGGCTTTTTCCAATCGGTGAGTCCATGGCTCAGGCATTTGCTCGCAAGGGGAGCGTATTTTGGCTAATGATCTTCGCCTTCTGTTTGGGTTTTGGAACGACGGTTGCTGAGCCTGCTTTAACTGCAGTCGCGGATGAGGCCGCAGAAGTAGCAGCAGAAGGGGGCATGATTGCCTCAGAGGAGGTTGCCATGGATGACTACGCTAATGGCTTGCGTTATACGGTAGCTCTCTCTGTTGGTATTGCCATTATGCTTGGTGTACTTCGAATTCTAAAAGGATGGTCAATCCAGTACATGATCATCGGTGGGTACATTGGGGTTGTCGTGCTGACGATGTTTGCACCAGACGCCATTATTGGTGTGGCATACGACTCTGGCGGTGTGACCACATCAACCATCACGGTCCCTTTGGTGACAGCTCTCGGCGTTGGGCTTGCATCGGCCATTAAAGGTCGTAACCCGATGATAGATGGTTTCGGATTAATCGCTTTTGCTTCCTTGTTGCCTATGATGTTTGTGATGGTTTATGGAATGGTGGTGGCATGATTGAATGGTCGCACTTTGTTGACACTTTCCTTGGCACTATTAGCGATGTCATCCCTATCGCATCGATTATTTTCGGCTTTCAGTTTGCAGTATTACGCCGCCCGGTAACGAATCTACCCAAAGTATTGCTTGGGTTCGGGTATGTCATTCTTGGTCTATCTCTTTTCCTGATTGGTCTAGAGCTTGCGCTATTCCCTCTGGGGGAAACTATGGCAACTCAGTTGACGGCGCCAGCTTTTTTAGAAGAATTTAGAACTAGCGTATCAGGGACCATTGGTTGGCAGGACTATTACTGGGTATATTTATTCGCCTTCTGTATCGGCTTTAGTACAACAATCGCTGAACCCTCTTTGATTGCCGTTGCCATTAAGGCCAACCAAGTGTCGGGTGGCTCAATCAGTGTCAACGGTTTGCGGATAGCAGTCGCGTTAGGAGTAGCAATTGGTATCTCATTGGGGAGTTATAGGATCGTTGTTGGTGACCCTATCCATTACTATATTATCGCGGGCTATATTATTGTTGTTATCCAAACGTTTTATGCCCCCAAGTTAATTGTTCCGCTAGCTTACGATTCCGGAGGTGTTACGACATCTACCGTCACCGTACCTTTGGTCGCAGCTTTAGGCTTGGGGCTTGCGTCTACTGTTCCTGGAAGAAACCCTATGATCGACGGCTTTGGTCTGATTGCCTTTGCCAGTTTGTTTCCAATGATTTCTGTTATGGGTTATGCCCAGATCACTCGCTGGCTCAACAGAGAGACAGCGCAGGAGGATAGTTAAAATGCGCTTTAAATTGATACTGGCTTTTGTGGAAGACAGTCAAACTGAAAAAGTAGTGGATGCAGCACGCAATGCTGGTGCAACAGGTGCGACAGTAATAAATCACGCCAGGGGAGAAGGGTTAAATAAAAAGCGAACCTTTTTTGGATTGACATTGGAAACTCAAAAAGATGTCGTGTTATTTGTGGTCGAAGAGCACCTGTCTCGTCATATACTCGAAACGATCAGCGAGGTAGGGGAATTTGATCAGGAGTCTGGACAAGGTATTGCTGTGCAGATTGATATCGAAGATGCGGTTGGTGTAGCTCACCAAGTTGAGAAGTTAACAAAGGTCGTAGAGGATGAATTATGAGTGGTCAGGGAAAAATCCGAGTACGTGATGTGATGGTTAGTTCTTATGTCATGATTGATGGGCTCACGACCGTCAGGGAGGGCATTCAGTTAGCACGTAGTCATGAAGTGAAAGCCTTGGTCGTGAATAAGCGCAATGAAGACGATGAGTACGGTTTAGTGTTGATGAATGACATCGCGAAAAAAGTATTGGCGAAGAATCGTTCGCCTGACCGGATCAATATTTATGAGATCATGACCAAACCTGCTCTGTCGGTGGATCCTGATATGAATGTGAAATATTGTGCGCGTTTGTTTGAACGTTTTGGTATAAGTCGAGCGCCCGTCATTGAAAGTGGACGTATTATTGGAATGGTAAGCTATAACAATATTGTGATTAATGGCATGGCGAGAGATGACTAAACGTTGCTGAGTCCGTAAAATAGCCTCAATATTATTGAGGATATAATGTCATGAAATTGTTTTTTGCCTCAGACTTGCACGGCAGTTTGCCGGCGACAGAGAAAATGCTTGCTCAGTTTGACCGTTCTGGCACCGATAATCTGGTGTTACTGGGCGATATTTTGAACCATGGGCCTCGCAACTCTGTTCCTGAAGGTTACAACCCGCCGGTAGTCGCGCAACGACTCAATCAATACGCCGACCAGATTATTGCGGTAAGAGGTAATTGTGACAGTGAAGTGGATCAGATGTTGCTCTCATTTCCAATGATGATGGATTACGCTTGGGTATTACTTGCGCATGGACACCGCTTGTTTGTCACTCACGGTCACCTTTATAACAAGGATAAGCGTCCCCCGTTAAAGCACGGAGACGTTATTGCCCATGGTCATACTCATGTTCCAGAAGCGCAGTGGCAGGGAGAACAAATCATCTTCAATCCCGGTTCGGTAACGTTTCCGAGAAATGGTTTTGAACCTAGTTTCGGTGTCTATGAAGAAGGGGGGCTAAAAGTGGTGACCTTCGATAATCAGGTGTTAGCCTCGATTCGACTATAAAAAATGCCCGCCAAAACGGGCATTTTTTACTTAGTATCAGAATGGCCAAGGTCCCTTTCTGGATCTATGATATCTCGGACTTTCTGTTTCAGTACTTTCGCTTCTGGGAAGCCACCATCACGCTTTCTTTCCCAAATAAGAAGACCATTGCAATAAATCTCAAAACGACCGCCTGTATCGGGATGCAAGGAGACGGTTTCGATCTCTTCACTGAAAGTATGTAACAGCTCCTGAGATAGCCATGTAGATCGCAACATCCAATTGCATTGGCGACAGTAATAAATATCGATTTTTGTTTTGTCCATATACACTCACAGTAATAACTTGATGCCGACCGCAAAGGTCAGCAATTCAAAACAAACCTTAATAACCTGATTACTATAACGAGTGCTCAAGTAAGCGCCTAGTCCTCCGCCAAGGAAGGAACCGAGCAATAAGATAGGTAGCCATGGCCAGTAAATTGGAGCGCCTGCTTGTGCCACCGCAGCACCGCCAATGCCGTTCCAAAATAGCCCGACGCAAATCATTGTTAACGCGACAGCCTGCTTATAGCTATAACCAAACCAGCGAACTAAGAAGATAGTCACTAATAGCCCAGAGCCTGCCGTGAGAGAGCCATTAATTATCCCAATTAGAATGAGGCCCAGCCCGCCGAATGTCCAACCTAGCGTATGACGGTTTGTTGGAAGTTCTTTTTGACCCAATTGTTTTTTTAGTCGAGAGTAGACACCTATCGCTAAAATCATCATACCTAACAGTGTTTCGGCGAGTTGATCTGGAATCTTCAATACGATATTGGCGCCAATGATGACCCCTATACTACCTACAGCAATAAGATAGAGAGCGACTTTGAAAGGAATCGTTTTTTGCTTGATGTGAGTGAAGGCTGCACCTAGGCCGAGAGCAACGCTAGCGATTTTATGAGTTGCTAGGGCAACGGAAAATGGTAGGCCAAAGAAAATAAGCAAGGGGAATTGTAAGAGTCCGGCACCACCACCGGACAGAGAAGCAAGCGTGTTTGAGAAAAACGAGCCAATCAGCAGCCCTAGTGAGGAAATCCAATCCATGATTAGTGAGAGTAAAGTAGGGGAACATCACGCCCCCCTTTGATTTAAAACTAGTTAGAGAAAAGTACTGTAGAACCGTGGCTTAAACTCGTCAGAAGCAGTGTTTTTTCATTCACAATGTCAATGCGACGACTTTGCTGAGCGTCCATCTTAAAGATCTGCGTAATCAGTTTAAGCTGATCAGCCGTGAAGTCTTTGCTTTGTGCTGAAGATACATCTTTGAACTCGCTAGGTGAAACCAGCAAGTAGTTGTCGCTAATATCCCATTCGCCTATTTCAGATATGCTGATGATGTTCTCATTTTTCGCATTGTTAGCGTACAAACGAACCGTAGCAACTCGTATGTAGCTACCGTTAGGTAAGTATTTTACATTGGAAGTGACTTCCACTTTGCGAAGCGGGCCAACAGACTCTTCTTGCAGGCTATCGGTGATCACAGTTACCATTTTTGACTGCCATTCTTTCGCGGTCAGTACTTGCTCCACTTTTAGATCGCTACCCCAGTAAAGCCAACTGCTGAACAGCGCTGACAGAACAAGTAATCCAGCTACGATTTTTTGGTTCATGTCTTTATTCCTATTGACAAACTTTACTGAGGTCTTCTTGGTCAGCAAAAATACGAACGGTGATATTTTCGCCTGAACTGTCAAGAGAGTGAATGTAATTAAGAATGAGCTGGTTGTTTTGACCTCCTGTTGCAATCACCTCTACAGGAGCGACCATTGAATGAGCAGCGTTATAACGCTTCACACATTGTTCAATGGATGGGTACCATTTGCTCAGATCAGGATGATTAACTGGTGTCATCACTGGAGTCCCATCATACACAGCAACTTGACGAAATTTTGATTCAGCTGGATTGGTAAATAGAATGACGCACAAAGGCATCAATATAGTGAGAAGCAGCATGATGCGCGTCACCCATTTTGATTTACCTGTGGTAGGCGCGGTTGCGCTCTGGGCTGCCTTCTCATCAGGCATTAATTCGCTGGACTGTGATTCGGTGGTCAATTCTGTTAGCTGTTCTTCCGATTCTTCTGGAATGTCTTTTATTGAAGGTGTCTCACCACTCATCAATGGCGTTGTGCGCTCAACATTACAGATGAGCTGATAGCCGCGTTTTGGCACGGTTTTGACATATTGAGGAGATTTAGTTGAATCCTGAAGTTGCTTGCGCAGAGTTGAAATAGCTTGAGTCAGACTTGAATCATCGACTTCGAAGCCTTGCTCACGCCAAACAAAATCGTGCAACTCGTTACGAGATACGATTTCGTTGGGCTTTTCTGACAGTAAAAGCAGAATGCGACTTTCATTACTTCCCAGACGAATGACTTCACTGTCGTTTAACTTGTCCACTAGGGAGTTCGTATTGGGGTCAAAAGAGAATCTGTTAGCAAGATTAAACTTAGTGCCTATGTTACTCATTGGATATGACCATTATAGTTGTATAGATTTCATCAGATGCGCAAAAAACCCTGATTCAGGGAGCTAACGTTTAGTTTTTTTGATTTTTTTGAGGTGTAAGAATAGTCAATATAAGATCAAAAAAACATTGTTTTTATAATTTTTGACCTTGAATTTACAATTGTCACCCTCATGTTAACTTGCAGATTATCTCAGTATTGGCTCCGCTGACAACGCGGAAAGCTGATAAATATAGATGTTATGGAGTTAGCATGAGCGAAACAGCAACACAAAACAAAGAAACTCGTGGCTTTCAATCTGAAGTAAAACAGCTACTTCACTTAATGATTCATTCTCTTTATTCCAATAAAGAGATTTTTTTACGCGAACTGATTTCGAACGCCTCTGATGCTTCAGATAAGCTGCGTTTTCAGGCGCTATCCAACCCTGATTTATATCAAGGTGATGCTGAATTAGGTGTGAAGCTGTCATTTGATGAAGCGACCAATACGCTGACTATTTCAGATAACGGCATTGGCATGAGCCGTGATGATGTCATTGAACATCTGGGTACGATTGCAAAGTCTGGGACAGCCGAATTTTTCTCAAAGCTGTCAGAAGACCAGTCTAAAGATTCTCAACTGATTGGTCAGTTTGGTGTAGGTTTCTACTCTGCATTTATTGTTGCCGATGCAGTGACAGTGCGCACGCGTGCTGCTGGCCTATCTGCTGATGAAGCGGTTCAGTGGCACTCTGCTGGTGAAGGTGAATACACTATCGAGACCATTTCAAAAGAGTCTCGTGGTACTGATATCGTTCTTCATATGCGTGATGAAGGTAAAGAGTTCCTCAACGAGTGGCGCTTGCGTGAAGTGATTAGCAAGTACTCGGATCACATTGGTATTCCGGTTGCTATTCAGACTGCTGAACGCGACGAAGAAGGTAAAGAAACAGGTGAGAAGAAGTGGGAGCAAATCAACAAAGCTCAAGCACTTTGGACACGCAACAAGTCTGATATCTCTGAAGAAGAGTATCAAGAGTTCTATAAACACGTTTCGCACGACTTCGCTGATCCACTAGTGTGGAGCCACAACCGTGTTGAAGGTAAGAACGATTACACCAGCCTACTGTATATTCCAGCGAAAGCGCCTTGGGACATGATGAATCGTGACCACAAATCGGGTCTCAAACTGTACGTTCAGCGTGTATTTATCATGGATGATGCTGAGCAATTCATGCCTTCTTACCTGCGTTTCGTTCGTGGCTTAATTGATTCAAACGATCTGCCATTGAACGTGTCACGTGAGATTCTACAAGACAATAAAGTGACTCAATCTCTGCGGAACGCTTGTACTAAGCGTGTTCTTACGATGCTTGAGCGCATGGCGAAAAATGACGAAGAGAAATATCAGTCATTCTGGAAAGAGTTTGGTCTGGTGCTAAAAGAAGGCCCAGCAGAGGACATGAGCAACAAAGAAAAAGTTGCGGGTTTGCTGCGCTTTGCTTCTACAGAAGTGGCTTCCTCGGAGCAAACGGTCGGTTTAGCCTCTTACGTTGAGCGTATGAAAGAAGGTCAGGATAAGATTTACTACCTGACAGCAGATAGCTACGCTGCTGCGAAGAACAGCCCCCACTTAGAGCAGTTCAAAGCAAAAGGCATCGAAGTCATTTTGATGTTTGATCGTATCGATGAGTGGTTGATGAACTACCTAACAGAGTTTGATGGTAAGCAGTTCCAGTCTATCACTAAAGCAGGCCTTGACCTGAGCAAGTTTGAGAACGAAGAAGAAAAAGAAAAGCAGAAAGAGACTGAAGAAGAGTTTAAGTCTGTTGTTGAACGTACCAAGGACTACTTAGGCGAACGTGTAAAAGAAGTCCGTACTACGTTCAAGCTAGCTTCAACACCAGCGGTTGTTGTGACCGATGATTTTGAAATGGGCACACAAATGGCGAAGTTGCTTGAAGCTGCGGGTCAGGCTGCACCTGAAGTGAAGTACATCTTCGAAATTAACCCAGAACACCAGCTTGTTAAACGCATGGCAGATGAGGCCGATGAAGAAGCGTTTGGTCGTTGGGTCGAAGTTCTTCTTGGTCAGGCAATGCTAGCTGAGCGTGGTTCGATGGAAGACCCGTCTCAATTTGTAGGCGCCATCAACTCGCTTTTGACTAAGGGCTAATAGTCAAACGGTAATAAAAAGCTCGCATCATGCGGGCTTTTTTATTTATTTGCGCTTATCGTGAATAAAACAACGTAAGTTTGCAGCTTAATGTGAGTGTTTAAGCATTCTTTAGTCTTAAGCTGCGCTACGCGAACAGATTGTGTGGTAGAATGCAATCTTGAAACAAAGTGAGCAGGCGTGTAATGTGCACGCCTGTTTTATTGTCAATTGAAAGAACAGTTATACCGAAACTTACCGTGAGCTAAGGCTGTTGTTTGTTATAAACACCATAGTGAGCTTCGGTATAAATCATTATTATCTTAAGAGGACTCAACATGCGCATCATTCTTCTAGGTGCTCCAGGTGCAGGTAAAGGCACACAAGCAAATTTCATCATGGAAAAATACGGTGTTCCGCAAATCTCTACTGGTGACATGCTACGTGCTGCTATCAAAGCAGGTACAGAGCTTGGTAAACAAGCTAAAGCTGTTATCGATGCTGGTCAGCTAGTTTCTGATGAAATTATCCTAGGTCTAATCAAAGAGCGAATTGCTCAAGATGACTGTGAAAAAGGTTTCCTACTAGATGGTTTCCCGCGCACGATTCCTCAGGCTGATGGTCTGAAAGAGATGGGCGTTGATGTCGATTACGTTATTGAATTTGACGTTGCTGATGACGTTATCGTTGAACGCATGGCTGGTCGTCGTGCTCACCTACCTTCTGGCCGTACTTACCACGTAGTGTACAACCCGCCGAAAGTCGAAGGCAAAGACGACGTGACAGGTGAAGATCTGGTTGTTCGTGATGATGACAAAGAAGAAACTGTTCGTGCACGCTTGGGTGTTTACCATGAGCAAACTGCACCGCTTATCGATTATTACGGCAAAGAAGCGGCAGCAGGTAACACCAAGTACCTTAAGTTCGATGGTACTAAACAAGTCGCAGAAGTAAGCGCTGATATTGAGAAAGCACTAGCTTAATTTTGCTAACGGCAGAAATTAAAAGTTTGATATAGTAGAAGCGACCCTGAAGGGTCGCTTTTTTTATCGCTACATATTGATCGATCTAGAAGTTTTCAACGTACAGCCTCTTTTAAAGTGTCGATAGGGTCCTATGCAAAACAATAAAAAACAAGGTGTGCTACTGGTTAACCTAGGTACACCAAAAGCACCGACAGCTTCCGAAGTAAAGCGTTTTCTCAGTCAGTTCTTGCATGACCAACGTGTTGTAGATATGACACGTTGGTTATGGTGTCCGATTCTACATGGCGTCATTTTGCCTATTCGCTCACCAAAAGTTGCCAAGTTGTACGAAAGTGTTTGGATGGATGAGGGCTCGCCTCTCATGGTTTACTCTAAACGCCAAGCGGAGAAACTGGCCAAATCTATCGATATTCCAGTCGAACTCGGCATGACTTATGGCAGTCCAAGCCTCCAGTTAGGGATTGAGTCCTTAATAGCAAAAGGCGTGGAAGAGGTCATTGTACTGCCACTGTACCCACAATACTCGGGCACAACCACTGCAGCCGTATCAGATGGTTTAACGAAAGCATTTAAAAATATTCCAGTGATGCCTGGGTATAAACTACTCCGCGACTATCATGACCATCCAACTTACATTAAAGCCTTGGCAGAGAGTGTAAGGCGCTCTTGGGCAGAAAAAGGACGTGGTGAATACTTGCTGTGTTCATACCATGGCATTCCTCAGCGATACGCAGATAGCGGGGATATCTATCCCAAGCACTGTGAAGCGACCACAGAATTGTTACGACTGGAATTAGGTTTGAGCGAAGACCAGATGGGCATGACTTATCAATCTCGTTTTGGTCGTGAAGAGTGGCTGAAGCCATATACTGATAAAACGCTGGAGCAGCTACCTGCAAAAGGCATTAAGAATCTGGATATTCTCACGCCAGCATTTTCGGCCGATTGTCTTGAAACTCTGGAAGAAATCTCTGAGCAATGTCAGGAAATTTTTATTGATCATGGTGGAGAGAACTTTAATTTTATACCTTGCTTAAACGATGATGACCTTCACATTCAGATGATGCGTGAGTTGATAGGTCGTTAAGCTGACGAGATTGATAAAAAATCTACCTTATGAGGTGGATTTTTTCAATGATCAATCGTAGGGTTGGCAGAATCGTTCAACCCCCTTCCATAAAACAGATTGTGGTTCCTGAATATATTTGACGCCCTTTAGCGCCTTACCCCATAGGTTAAGGCATGACTGTTGCCTGTCGGAATTAGAGTAATGTTGAAGGATATGATCGGCTTCAATGGTACTGGTGAGTGCAGAAATAGCTTTGAGATAGTGGGCGACATACATTTGTTTGTTGCCTATCTTTCTGTTGATGTTGGCTTGCAATAGCAAAACCAGTGCATTTTCTGGTATCTCGGTCACATACTCTCTTTGAAGCATTCGTAAACTGCGTTCAACTTCACCCGAACGATAAGTTAGGAGTGCTAATAGCATATGCAGATCGGGTGGGGGAGTGGGAGTTTGCTTCCTCACCTTTTTTATCCAACGCTTTAATCCATCGCTAGATTGGTGAGTAAAAAGTAATTCTCGAGTATAAAACAGGACTTCAACCCCAGAGAGCTGGCGTGAGAGCAGTTGTTCAAGGGGCAGTTCTGATACAGGCTCAATTTGGCTAGACAACTTTGAGGCTAACGGCTTTATTGGCTGCGGGAGCTTGAAGTACTCACTCAAATCCACATTAAGCTGGTTAATCGTGGCAGCCAAATAGGGTGGATTCAGTTGATATATTTTGCGCCATGCGACACGGCCTGACGCAGAGTGATGAAGAAGGCTCTCCAAGTTCAATACTCCGTTGGCCTCTTCCCACAAGTTAAAGTTCAGCGTGTAGTCTGCGTCATAGAAGGCTTCTGAACCGGGGAAATTGTCATGTTCGCTTAGACTGTGCAGGTAGTAGGTTGGCGAACTCATATTCGATAGGTGAATATACGGAGAGCAACTTTGAGAATGCAAGATTAGCGCTTTTAATTTGAGTACTATCCGGTTCAAGCTCTGCTCTTCATGGTTGATACTATCGAGAAGCAGCCTAACCTGAGGGATATGCAGAGTATTACTTTTCTTGTCTTCTTCAAAGTGAGACCAAGTGTGGATCGCGAACACTACTGCGATAACACTCAATATCAAGTTTAAACTCCAAGAAAAATAGCGTAGCGCTGTTTGTTTTTTTTCAACGATTTTGTTGGCTGTTTGAGGTGCTTTGTTCGAGTCCGATGTTTTTGCCACAAGCTGAACGCCGCTTTCTGGAATGTAATAGCCCCGTTTTGGGTAAGTGATGATGATCTTAGATGGATCGGCTTCTTCAGAGTGTTCACGGAAGAGGTTACGTAATAGGCTAATTCTGTTGGTGACTACATTTTTGGAAATGTACTGACTTTCCCAGACCGACTCTATAAATTCTTCAATTGACGTTGGGTTTCCAACGTTTGTGAGTAAAATTTCCAGTAACGCCAAGTTTCTTGGTTCAAGTGATATTTCTCCTTGTTTCGAATGGAGAGTTTTATCCACTGGATTATAGGTAAGATCTGCAATAGCAATATTACATTGTTCTGATTTGGCTTTTTCAAGTAGATTCATGCAGTGCTATCGAAGTACGTCGTGATTGAACAGAGGACGCGAATTCTACCGCAATACCAAGGTTGCTTATAAGTGCTGAACGTGATGTTGGGCGTCTCAAAAGTGAGAACTTGAACCGAGATTGTTTAATTTTAAGTGATAGAGGCAGGAAATTCAGGTGTGGAGAGTACAACCACACCTGATAGCGTTAGCTTAGAAAGAGTAGCTAGCGTTTAGGTAACCAGTGTTTGAAGCATCCACACTCAGCTTAATGACACCAACCTCGTGATCGTTTCCGAAGAAACGGCTGTGTCGGTAGCCGAGTTCCATACTAAAGTTATCCGTAAAGTTGTAACCCATACCTAAGTTTACGCCAGCTGCTAAACCCGTGTTGGTACTGTCTTTTGAAAGACCAAACTCAGAGACTTCATAGGTACTGTTATAAATACCTAGGTTACCACCAGCTAGAAGGTAGAACTTGTCTGTTAGGTTGTGAAGATAATCAGCACCTGCACCAAACTCATGAGTGGTAATACTAGACTTAGCATAGGTATAGCCAAAGATGTTTTGGTACTCGATGGTAGATTCTGCACCAGCTTGAAGGTACCCATAAGCACGGATGTTATCGCTAAAATAATGGCCAGCTTTAAGGCTTAAAAAACCCGTATCGTCATTGATAACATCTGAGTTGGCATCTTGGCCAGACGTGGTGTAAGAGCCAAGGCCTAGTTCAACTGCAATATAGTTTTCATTAGCAAGTGAAGGCATTGAAATTAGTGCAGCTGATGCTGCAACAAGTAGAGTTTTTTTCATCGTTTTACGCTCAAATAATGGTTTGTATTGAGTTGTGATTGCTTGGGCCGATTTGATGAGGAACAGTGGTTACCATCAATTAGCCGCAATATTAGAAATGCGTCACGTATGCTCGCTTTTTCGCCGGAGGGAAGTTAACTGAGGATGTTGAAAGAGGCGAAAAATAAATTTACAAATAGTTGAATAGAAATACATTTTTCATCTAACTGTTTGATAATTAAGGTTTGTTTTGGGGTGTGAAAAGTGGAGGCGCCTGAAAAAGTCAGGCGCTTAAAAATATAAAAGCATCAACAGAAATGGTTATTACTAATTTCCAGGGTAAGAGCGGTATTCGAATACCTGACCTTGTTCGTTAAACGCATAAACAGAATAGGCGTCTTTTTCATTGCCGTATTCCATACCAGGTGAGCCCATCGGCATGCCAGGAACGGCTAAACCTTTAGCATTTTTAGGCCGGTTCTCTAAAAATGCTTTGATATCCTGTGCCGGAACGTGCCCCTCAAAGACAAAGCCGTTAATCTCAGCAGTGTGGCATGAGGCCAATTGTGGCTTTATGCCCAGCTTTTGTTTTATTGGATTCATATCATCGTGCAATTTTTCTTCAACCGTGAATCCAGCTTCCTGCATGTGTTTAGTCCATTCTGTACAGCATCCACAGTAGGGTGATTTGTGGTTGAGCACGTCTGCCGCCAGTGCGTGACCGGACAGTAAAAGAAGGGACGTAAAGGAAATAACTTGAGTTTTCATACACACCTCTATGAACGAATCGAAGATTTAAAAAGTCTTAATCGGTTGGCATTGCTCACGACTGTGATTGATGAGAGTGCCATTGCTGCGCCAGCGACGACTGGGCTGAGCAAAAATCCGAATGCTGGGTACAGTACGCCAGCTGCGATTGGAATACCTAAAGAGTTATAAATGAACGCACCGAATAAATTCTGCTTCATGTTTTTAATCGTTGCTTTGGAAAGTTCGATGGCTTTAACAACGGCCAGCGGTGATGAGTTAAGTAAGGTCATTTGCGCGCTTTCAATTGCGACGTCGCTACCACTACCCATAGCGATACCAATATCTGCCAGCGCGAGAGCGGGAGCATCGTTGACTCCATCACCAATCATTGCAACCCGCTTGCCGTTTGCCTGAATTTGAGCCACATGACCCGCTTTTTCATCTGGCAGTACTTGAGATATCACTTGTTCGATCCCAAGTTGTTGAGCTATCGCATTAGCAACATGCTGGTTGTCACCAGTTAACATGACCGGAGTAATTTGCATAGAGCGTAGGGCAGCCACCGCTTGCTTCGCATCTTGTTTAATCGGGTCGGCGATGGCGATTAAACCTGATACCTGATTTTGCTGAACGACAATCACTGGGGTCCAAGCATTATTTGCGCAGCGCTGCAGTTCTTGTTCAAGTCCTTCAAGCTCGAGCTCTTGTTTTTGAGCATAAGGTAAAGAAACCACCGCGATACTTTCATTTTCTAAAACACCAGTCACTCCCATGCCGCGCATGTTATTGAAATCGCGAACTTCGCCCAAACTAAGCTGATGCTCTTGAGCATGCGTGACGATGGCTTTTGCTAGAGGATGCTCTGAATATTGCTCCACGCTAGCCGCTGCGGTTAGCAGTCGTTTATCGTCCTGATTAAGAGCGAAGATATGCTGAACGTCAGGCTTTCCCTGGGTTAATGTGCCTGTCTTATCAAATACAACCGTATCGATATTGCTTGCAGATTGAAGCACATCTGCATCTTTGATTAAGATCCCCATTTCAGCGGCTTTACCAATACCAACAGTCACCGACAGTGGGGTTGCTAAGCCTAGCGCACACGGACAAGCAATGATCAGTACAGTGGTGGTAACGACCAACATGTAGCTTGCTTTCGGGTCAGGGCCAACCATAAACCACATTAGGGCAGAGAACAGTGCAATGGCGACAACGACAGGGACAAAGACAGCCGAAATTTGATCCGCCAGTTTGGCGATGGCGGGTTTGCTGCTTTGCGCTTCCCGTACCATGGTAATAATGCGCGACAGCATGGTATTGCTACCCACTCCTGTTGCTTTAATGACTAAGCTGCCATCCTGATTTAACGTACCTGCAGAAATCATATCGCCACATTGTTTATAGACGGGGACAGGTTCGCCAGTAAGCATAGATTCATCTAGGTAAGACTCACCTGAAACGACGTGTCCATCGATAGGGGCTTTTTCACCGGGTTTGATTCGCAGTTGCATGCCTTCTATTATTTGGTCAATGGCAATCACTTGGTCGCCAGATTCGGTAATCAACACAGCTTCATTGGGCTGAAGGTTGATCAAAGCCTGCAAGGAACGAGTGGTTTTGGCCTTCGCTCTTGCCTCAATGTAGTGGCCTAAAGAAATCAGACCGACAATCATCGCGCTGGCTTCAAAGTAAACATGACGTGATGCTGGTGGAAACCAATCTGGGAACGTCACAACTAACATTGAGAACAGCCAAGCTGCACCCGTACCCAACGCAACGAGAGTGTCCATGGTTGCACGCTTGTGAGTAAGAGCTTGCCAAGCGTTGGAGAAGAAGCTTTTTCCCGCGGTAGCAAGAAGCCAGAAACAAATAATCCCAACGACGCCCCAAATTAACTGATCCTGACTGGTACGGATCATCATATTGCCACCCAACACACCCCAAAGCATGAGTGGTACGCCGATGGCAATACCTGCCCACGCACTTTTCTGATGATGAGCTTGCACGGCCATTTGATGGGCCTGTTGCTTCTCTTGTTGTGTTGCTGGATCGTCAACAATTTCAGCCTGATAGCCTGCTTCTTTTACTGCATTGGTTATAGCGCTAATGGTTTTGTTGTCTTTATAGGTACTGAAAACTAAGGCACTTTGTTCCGCGAGATTAACTTGAGCTTTGGCTATGCCTTCTACCTGGGTCAGTGCTCGTTCAACAGACGCCACACAACTGGCACAAGTCATCCCTGAAATCAAAAAATGAAGTGTTTCTTTGTGATTGGAAGAGGGAAGGTGCGATTTTGGTTGAGTGATTTTTTGTGGTTGAGCCGTTGGCTCTTTTATTTCTGCCTCAGGCTCTCTGGCCTGATAACCGAGAGAGGCGACAAGATCTTTCACTTGTTGCTGTGTGAGTAACGTCGAAAGAGAAAGCCTGATTTTCGATACATCAAATTGGCCAATATCGTTACTTTCTTTTAAAGCGGACTCAAGTTTGACCACACATTTACCGCAGCTTAGTCCTGATAGGTCGAACTGATACTGATGACCCGCCTGATACCCCAGAGATTGAATCGACAGTTCTAAATCTGCAAAGCGGCTGTCGCTATCCAGTGTGACACGTTGTGGCGTTAAATCATGGATGTTGACTTGATGCTGAGAGGTAAGCTCTCGCTCAACTTTTCGCGCGCAACCCATGCAACTTAAACCTGATAGTGGAATATCGAACTGACGCATAACATAACCCTCAACGATGAACTGTTGCTGAGAATAAACCTTACCTCAAGGGGAAGGTCAAGCACTGTCAATGAAGAACTACCAAAATGTCAAAACTGACGAGATAGCCGAGTTCGCTATGGTTTCGCTTACGATGTATTTCTATTGTTTATCTATAATTATATTGCTCTTAACGGACGTTATCCTTCCTGCTATCGACGACTACTGGTCGCAGATGCGACGTAGAGTACAGTTTGTGCAACGCGTGTTTCTATCCATAAAGTGGCAATCAAGGCAAAGGTTTATTTCACGGCCAGAAAACATCTCAATCAACCGTGAATTCTGTATAAGACGGATTGTAGATTTGTACATCGGTGCTAAAATACGCGCAATTTTGGCACCATTCATAGATTCTAATGATTGGTGTAGTCATCTAGACAAATCAAGGTATTTTACATGACGGTTAAAACTCGTTTTGCTCCTAGCCCTACTGGCTACCTTCACGTTGGTGGTGCGCGTACTGCACTTTACTCTTGGCTTTTTGCTAAAAACCAAGGCGGCGAATTCGTTCTGCGTATTGAAGATACTGACTTAGAACGTAACTCTCAGGAGGCAGTCGATGCGATTCTTGAAGGGATGCAGTGGATGGGGCTTGAGTGGAATGAAGGCCCTTACTTCCAATCTAAGCGTTTCGATCGTTACAACGAGATGGTTGACAAACTACTCGAAGAAGACAAAGCCTACAAATGTTATGCTTCAAAAGAGCTACTAGACGAAATCCGTGCTGAACAAGAAGCAGCAAAAGAGATGCCGCGTTACGATGCTGAACACCCGAAAGTTTTGGCTGCCAATGCAGAAGCGAAAGAAGGCGATTCGTTTGTTATCCGTTTCCGTAACCCGAAAGAAGGTAGTGTGGTATTCGATGATCAGATCCGTGGTCGCATTGAAATCGCAAACAGCCAGCTAGATGATCTTATCATTCGCCGTACTGATGGTGCTCCAACTTACAACTTCGTTGTGGTTGTGGATGATTGGGATATGGGTATTACACATGTTGTTCGCGGTGAAGACCACATCAACAATACGCCTCGTCAAATCAACATTTATGAAGCGTTAGGTGCGCCTGTCCCTACATTCGCGCACTGTGCAATGATCCTAGGCGATGATGGCGCAAAACTGTCTAAGCGTCACGGCGCAGTATCAGTGATGCAATACCGCGATGAAGGTTATCTACCAAATGCACTAAACAATTACCTAGTGCGTCTTGGCTGGTCTCATGGTGATCAAGAGATCTTCTCTCAAGAAGAGATGATCAACCTATTCACTCTAGATGCTATCTCTAAGTCAGCGTCAGCGTTTAACACTGAAAAGCTACTTTGGTTGAATAATCACTACATCAAGACTTCGGCTCCTGAGTACGTGGCTGAGCACCTACAATGGCACCTAGATAACCAGAATCTAAACATTGAAAATGGCCCTGCAATCACAGAAGTGATCAAGCTTGTGGGTGAGCGTTGTAACACACTTGTAGAGCTTGCAGAGCAAATCCGCTATTTCTACGAAGATTTCTCTGAGTTTGAAGCTGGCGCCGCTAAGAAGCATCTGCGTGGTGTCGCCAAAGGCCCGCTAGAGTTGGCTTTAGCAAAAGTTGAAGCGCTAGAAGAGTGGACAACAGCGAACATCAAAGATGGCGTCATCGCAGCCGTTTGTGAAGAGCTAGACATCGGTATGGGTAAAATTGGTATGCCACTGCGTGTTTCAGTAACAGGTGGCGGCCAGTCTCCTTCTGTTGATGCTGTCATGGAGCTTGTAGGTAAAGAGCGCGTTATTGCTCGTATCAAGATGGCGATTGCGTTTATTGCAGAGCGTGAAGCTAACGCATAATAAAAAACACAATCAAGAATATAAACCGTAGCTTAAGGCTACGGTTTTTTTATGTCTTCATATTGTTTAAAAACTTTAAACGTCGATATAACTCCTTAACCAGGTTGTGACTGCCGTTCCATTTACCCGTCTACAATACTCTGATACGAGAGGTGATTATCTAAATATATGAATTTAAATAAAAATTAACAAAGTTATTTGTTATTTATCTTTTTGGGGTGTAGTGTCCGACCATCTGTACGGTAATACGTGTATCTATTTGTTTGTCAGCGGATTGCCTATAGCGTGGCGAATCTAGCATCTATCAATAAGGTATCAAAAATGAAAAAAATAGCAGCGGTAGTTTCTGGCACACTTCTTCTCGCATCGGCGTCGGTTAATGCGCAGTTTTATCTGGGTGCCAAAGCAGGGGGTAGCTGGGTAGATGATTTGTGCACAACAGGTGAATGTGATGATAACTCTTGGGCTCTGGGTTCATTTTTCGGCTATGAGTTTAACGACTACTTAGCGCTTGAAGCAGGCCTAGATACGCTCGGTGAAACGACGGGGTCAGGCTATCAAGACGCAGGCTTGGTGTCGTATTCTTTGGCGCCTCGTTTCAGCTTACCTTTAACTGAGAATATTGATGCATTTGCCAAAGCTGGTGGTGCATATGTGGAATATGGTGACAAGAGCGACAGTTCTTTTGTTGCGGGTGTCGGTCTGAGTTACAGTTTGCTGCCCAACATTGATATTCAGTTAGAGTATCAGCGCTTAACGGATATTGATATTGACACGCATAGTATTGCTGGTAATGCGTTTACATTGGGTTTCACTACAAAATTTGGCAGTAGCGGTCAGCGTGCGGAGACGCCAGCACAAGAAGAAATGCTGGTAGAAGAAGTGGTAGAAGAAACGGTCATAGTTAAGCCATTGCTCCAAACCTATGAGTCCGAAGTGGTATATTCGGTTAGCTTTAAATTCGATAGCTCAGAACTAACACCGGAAAGTGAAATCGCATTGCAAGAAGTTGCTTCATTCATGAGTGATTATCCACAAGCGACCGTTGATGTGGTTGGCTACACGGACACCAGTGGCCCCGCTGCATACAATCAAAAACTGTCTGAGCTGCGTGCTCAGTCTGTCGCGGATATCATTGAAAACTATGGTGTAAACCACTCACGCATACATGTAGAAGGTGCAGGTGAAGCGAATCCAGTCGCATCCAATCAAACTCGTGAAGGACGTATCAAGAATCGCCGGGCGGAAGTCACAATGAATGAGTTTGAGTATCAAGTTCAGCCTTAACTGCACGGCGCACAAAAAGAGTTATTCAAAGCCCTGAATCAACAGGGCTTTGTCATATTTATGAGAATGTTACTCGTTAACCCCCAAAAAGTGAAATCAGTCTACAAACCTATTTGTACATTTTATGTACCAAGGTGTACTGTTAGTGTGGCCATACTGTAACTTATTGATTGTTATAGTGTGGAATGTTAGTTGCGGCGTTTACGCGTTGAGAGTAATAAGGACAACATAATGAAAAAATTAGCAGCGGTCATTTCTACTACACTTCTTCTTGCATCCGCATCGGCGAACGCTCAGTTCTACTTAGGTGCAAAAGCCGGGGCATCTTGGCTCAATGACTCTTGTTCTACAGGCCCGTGTGATGACAGCTCTTGGGCTTTAGGTTCATTCGCTGGTTATGAGTTTAGTGATATGATCAGCCTTGAAATAGGGCTAGATACCTTGGGCGAAACCACGGGATATGGGTACACTGACGCGGGTTTGAGCTCTTATTCTTTTGCCCCTCGATTGACCATGCCTATAGCGGAAAGATTGGATGCTTTTGCGAAACTAGGTGGTGCGTATGTTGAGTACGGCGACAAAGATGACAGTTCGCTACTTGGTGCTTTGGGTATCACGTACTCCTTTATGCCAACCATTGATTTTCAACTTGAATACCAACGTTTAACAGATATTAACGTTGATACTCATCGCTTTAAAGGCAACGCATTGACGCTTGGCTTTATAGCAAAATTTGGTGGTAGTGATGAAGCAGTAGAGCAACCAGTGGAAGAAGAATTGATGGTTGAGGAAGTCGTTGTCGTTGAGCCAATTATCCAGACGTTTGAAACCAAAGTTGTGGATTCCAGCAGTTTTGCACTAAACAGTGCAGAGTTGAAACCACAAAGCAAAACAATGCTGGCCGATTTGGTCACCTTTATGACGAAATTCCCTCAGTCTACTGTTGAAGTTGTCGGTTATACTGACTCTAGCGGTTCAGCATCATATAACCAGAAACTTTCTGAAAAACGTGCTCAATCGGTGGCTGAAGTGCTACAAGAACAAGGGATTGATTCCTCAAGAATTACGGCGCGTGGTGAAGGAGAAAATAATCCGATTGCTTCTAACGAAACGAGAGAAGGTCGTGAGCAAAACCGACGTGTAGAAATTATGGTGCCAGCCTTCGAGTATCAGGCCCAATAACGACTTTTTGAATTGCACTTTGGAACACCTCTGATGAGAGTCAGGGGTGTTTTTTATTTCAGGTCGATGCTGTTGAGGCGGCCCATGAACTCGAGGATTTCCAAATTGTCTTTATTGGCCTCCAGCAGTGCTTTTTTGGTCTTAGTGTAAGCCGCAAGTCGTCCATGTTTTTTTATTGAACATACCACGCTTTTGTAGATCAATTTTCCTTCTTCGTCGTAGTTGCGCCAAGCGGCGATGTAGCACTCATCTTTGGCGTTTGGATCAGTTTTGGTGGGACGAGGTTTGAAAATGATTTTGGGTTCTACCGAGTGGGGAAGGCGGGTCATTAAGTAAGGGTCTTTGAGTAACTTGCGCCAAAACTTACCCCACATAGCACTGCCCAGTTCATTGCGAAGTTTAATGGCTTTCTTTAACCCCTTCTTATCACCAATTCTCACATAGCCGACTGAGCGGTGGAGTACCGTATCATCAGGTGTATGAATATGAATTTTAAACGCAGTCTTAGCTTTAGATATAAAGCGATGACCAGTGTTAGTGGTCAAGTTACTTTTCTTCATCAACTTCTTATAAATAGTTTTGTTAATAACTATTTTAGTTGAATGTCCTCAATTGTTGAAGCCTTGATTTTCAGCCATAGAATCGATTTGAAGAAGTACTATGGTCGGGTCTTGATATCGCAATGATATGTTTATGATATCGGCTCATATTCTATTGCTGACATAGAAGGTCAGCTCGGAAGGCCTAAGCGTCTCTAGTTTCAAAGTTTACTCACGGGTAGGATTTCATCTTGCAGCATCATCCGGTTTGATGCCGCCGCACCCGTTGCCTCGCCTCAAGGCTGGTTAGCACCGTCGTTAACAGGCCTAGGTTAGGGGTCTACATCTGGTAGACCAAAATGTGTTGAAGTTTTGCATTCACCTGAACTTTGGTAGCTGAATAGAAATACTTGTTAAAATAGGCGCAAGAACTAGAATCCGTTCTTCGTTAAGAAAATGATATACAACTTGTTTAATTTTTGAGGTGTCTAGAGCTGCGGTATAGGCACTTTTAGATTATCATCACCTGCTTGAAATCGAGAGCCACCACTTATGAATTACAATAAAGAATACCATAGCAATGGCATCGTTCAGTTTGATGCAGCGAAAGAGTTAATTCAGCATTTACCAACACAGGTAGGGCGCTTGCTTGATATTGGTTGTGGTTCCGGGAAAGTCTCTCACCTTATACTGGCACATTCGAATCCTCAGGCAATGGTGGCTATAGATGCTTCGAAGGAAATGCTTGAGCAAGCACATCAGTTATACCCCGATAGTCCAGTTCAGTTCGAACATGCAGATGTTCGTCAGTTCACTACGGAACTCAACTTTGATGTCATCACATCAAATTCATCGTTCCAGTGGTATCAAGATTATGACTCCGCTCTTTCTACCATTAAGGATGCGCTCAATGTGAATGGTATTTTTGTTCTGCAAACACCTTATAAGCAGAAGTGGTGTCCTCAGGTCATTGATATGATGGCGGAGTTTTTCCGTGATTACTATCCACAACTTGGCCAAAATTTTTGTATGCCCTGTATGCATTTGGAAAGTCCAGAGGAATACAGAGAAATGTTTGAGTCGAGAGGATTCAGCGTAAATTCAATCACACCTAGAGAATTTGAGTATGTTTTCACTGGTGAAGAGTTTAAAAAGTTCTTCATGTCAGGGGCATACAAAGTGTATACCTTAGCCTCAAGTTACACACTACCGCTCCCTTCGTCCTTCGCTGTCGATCTCGAAGATTTTATAGAAGAAATCACGCAGAGCCGTGAGATTTTTGATGTCTGTATCTTTAGGCTGATCGCGAGTTTTGGCAAGGCAGAAAAGAGGTAAGTGATTTTATCTACCATAACAAAAGCTCGGAGAGGTCAGCCGAGCTTTTGTTATATAGAGGTGTGTTAATTATGCGTACTTTGAGTCTTCATCTAACTTAGCAAAGTCATGCTGTTTCTTTACTTTTAGGGTATTGTAGGTAAACACGAGAGCGTAGAGAATAGGGAGAAGAGCGACAGCGTAACCGACCTTAAATAGATAATTATCAGCAATTTTCTGTAGTAAATTTAACGATGTGGAAGAATTAAAGAATAATCCGATCCAAATGACCGTATACAGCGCCTGACCAATTGTGCTTGAAATAATAGAACGTGCCCAAATAGGTGCTTTATGCAGTTTTATACTGAGTTTTCTAAAAATAAAGTTGTTTGCTTGATCGGCTGATAGAATACATAGACTGTTAATTAGGTATAAATAAATAAGTGGTTCAAAGACTTCTTTATAAGGAGATTGAATATCAAAAATAGAAAAAGTTAGCGCTATTAATCCTGATGCCAATGCGCACATGCCTGCACCAAAATAGGTGGTAGATTTTGCATACTCATATCTCAATGTTGCATTAATAGTATCGAGGACCAAGAATGTTAACGGAAAAATTAAAATCCCCGCTGGTTGCCAAGTGCCGAATATTTCAACGCTGTGAGGTGACATAGGAACTGCAACTAATAGTGAAGCAAGGTAAAGCGCAGTGAGGAACCCGTACCATTTAATATCAAACTTGGTCATGGGGTCCATGGCGTGGATTAAGTCTCGATGTTCCTTTTTGAAAAATACAACAAGACCTTTGTTAATCAGCCCTCTAGCTGGCGAACTCAAGACGTAGTCGTTATCTTCATTTGTGTAATATATTAAGCCATTCTCAACCTTCAACAAGTTTAAGCTTCTTGTCATTGATATGTTCCTTACTGATTTTAGTGATAACCTTGCCAATTGGGATGTAATCTTTTTCAGGTTCGTGAGGATACCAAGTTAAATTTATAAAATTATCAACTCTAAATAACTCGATAATGTCTTCACCGCTTTGAAATAAATAGTTTCCGGCACCAAGTTTCTTAGTGCTAATTATATTGATGGACTCATCATTATATATAAGCTTGTGGAACTTGGATATTGGCATACCAGTTTCAAAAAAACCAATCTTTTGAAGCTTAGAATTAACTATACCTTCTACATCGTAATCTCGCTCATAGGTACCATTGCGTTCAACACCTGTCATCAGCCATTCGTAGGATACATTAAGTGCTTTCGCTATTTGGGTCATATTCTTATGCGGGTTTTTAATTTTGTTATTAAGAAGCTTACTCATATAGCCTCTCTCTATACCCACTTTTCTACATAGCTCAGCTGCAGAAACGCCTTTAACAAAAAGAATTTCCTTTAATCGCCCGCCGATAGTGCTGACATCTTTCAATATACTTCTCCGAATAGTGTTTTATGAACTGTTACACAGTATGAGATTATTTTTTGTTGAAAAAAGTTTCACTTTTGACAATAAAGTGATTCATATATTAAACTTTTTCTGTCGAAAACCTCAAGATTTAGTATTGGATTATTCATAGTTGCGCTATGCGATGTTATCCAAGCAATGAGGGGCCATGATGCCGTTAATGACTTGAAATGCAACGTACAATGAATATCTGAGCAAGTTGGTTTGGTTTCGATGTTCGAATTGGAAATAGCCTGTTAGTCTTTTAGGTTAGAAACCCAATTATAGACCCTTGTGTAACGCTATGTTGGTGTGCCTCTTTCTTGAGCGGAAAGGGGCTTTTTTATGCTTAGAAATGAGGTGACATTGCTGACAACTGTAGTGTTAGTTTCTTACGTCAAAATAATTATGGTTTAGCTCAGGGGGAGGAGGGGTTTAAATTGAGGAATTTGCTGGAACGTCGTTATTTTTTGATTCGATGACGTTGAAAATGGGGGAGTCCTTTCCCTCAGAGATTTATGTCCGGATAGAAAGCCGGAATTTCAAATGGATATCGATTACATTAGGCGCTGCTTGAGTAGAGCTCGTTGAAGCTCCGCAACGGTAATTCGCTCTTCAGGGTTAGGTTTAACCATCTGAGCTAAAAGCGTATCTTCTGCATCCATACGGCCATCTTTAGCTTGCACTAACGCGGTAAATTCACGAATTAACGTCATTTTGTACATACGATCCATTTCGTGTTCGCTGGCGTAAGTATCGCGTTCATCGGTAATAGTTTTCCATACTTCGGCGGCAAATTTCTCGTGCTTCTTAAGCATAAGTGTCATACCCGCAGAAAATACATCGGCAGCAAATGGGTCAAGTAAATAAGGATTCTCTTGAGCTAAGTTCTGGCGAGTAAGCGCGAAATGTGGAACATGTTCTATTTCCGGAGCACTAGTTAACAACGTGAACGCCACGTTAGGGTGCTCAACACCGAAATAGGCTTGTTTTGAACCACCTAGGTCTGCCATGTAATATTGCCCATTTTTATGCAAAACGTTCTCGGCTTTTATGTCACCATGGAAGATACCTTCTTTTCTTAGTTCCGCTAAAGCATCAACGACTTGAGCAAACATTGTTGAGGTATATGGAATAGCCTCATCGAAAACATCCCCTTCCATCAACTCCATTGCGATGATGTAATCTCCCTCTTTGGTTTGGTATGAACCGTAGTATGAAACAAAACGTGGGTGACCATTGAATTTTTTGAGCATGCCAAGTTCATTGTTAATGCTGTTGATGTCTACCTTGTAGCTGGAGATCACTTTCAGGGCCATTTGCACTGCGCTACCACTTGGCAACGTAAAGGTAATCGGATAGATAGCACCAAAAGCACCACTCTGTATTTTGTCCCCTACATGCCAATCAACCCCTGCGTAAATACCCTCTAAACTGCCAGCACTCTGCCCAAATATTTGTGCATTTTGTGCATGAAGTTCGCTGAGTAGTCGAGCTCTAAAGTAAAAGTCTTTTTCATCAGCGAGTTTGTACTTAGATGCCTTTAGCTCAGTACCTTTGATCAGATCTGGTTCTACATGGGTTAAGCCCATAGATTGATCAACATGTTTTGGGGATACGATAGAGGCATGTCTTTCTAGAGCAGAATGCTCAAGCCCTGTCATTTTTTCAACAATTTCCACTAGGTTGGATGGGACGAGCCCGGTGTTACCTTGAGCGTCAATCGCTTCCCACCAATCTTCGCTGTAGTCCGTGATGTAAAACTGTTCGCCTTCTTCCAAGGAGAAGACCTTGGTATTCGTCAGACGTTCAATTTCTTCAGTGCCCTCGAAAGCAGCAGCGTCAAAATAGCCAATGGCTTTTACTGTGAACGATGCAGCTTCGCGGGCTTGTTTTGCTTTTAGCTGAGCTAAGTCTCTTCGTTTAAAGAGATCTAAGCTTCTTTGTGTATACTCTGTATCAGCAAAGTTGATCCAACCTGCTTCGCCTGTCTCTCGATTTGCAGCCCATAGCCATGGCATATGTTTATCTTGAATGACCTCAAATTCATTACCCATTTGCATCGCTAATATACCTTGCTCAGCATCGGCATCTCTCGCAATCTTTGCTTTTACCGAATATAGGGAGTCTAACAGAGCAGAATGCGGTTGTTCTTCTAGAGGTTCGTTTAATAACTCTATAGACGCAAGGCCATCAACTTTTTGGGTTGAGATGATTGGTGCGAACGGCTTGCTTAGGTCTTCTTCACCAACAAGGACTGGTGCGCCCAACACAGCATATAGATCAACTGGCTCTTGAATGTCCTCAATCACTTCAACTTCTGAAATGTATGGTTGATACTCATCCTCCAACGGCATACCTAAACCTTTTAAGCCTTCAAGTACTTTGCTGAGGTCGATATTTAACTCGGTAGAGTCTCCATCGACCAACGAGGATTGCTTTGATTGCTCAATCAACGTATCAAGCGCTTCTTTTTCTTGAGAAGCAATGCCATCAACTTTTTGGGTTGACGTGATTGGTTCGAACGGCTTGCTTAAGTCTTCTTCACCAACAATGACCGGTGCTCCCAATACAGCATAAAGATCAACTGGCTCTTGGATATCCTCAATCACTTCAACTTCAGAAATGTGTGGCTGATAG
>NZ_JAPPTP010000014.1:0-122301 GCF_027587155.1 Vibrio sp. T11.5 | reverse complement strand
GAACCTTCGACCGCCTGGTTCGTAGCCAGGTACTCTATCCAGCTGAGCTACGAGCGCGCAATGCTTGTTTTAAAGCAGCTCCGAAGAGCAGTGCAATAATGGCGGTGAGGGAGGGATTCGAACCCTCGATGCGGCTACAAACCGCATACTCCCTTAGCAGGGGAGCGCCTTCAGCCTCTCGGCCACCTCACCGTCTTGCGGAGGCACATATTACGATTTACCCAAAATATGTCAAACATTTTCTTGGTAAAATCAGCAAAAAGTTAGCCAACCGTTGGCTATTTAATCAAAGCGGTGCTAATTCGCTCTTTTTGCTATAAATACATCCATCAACAATACAAAAAAGGCTGACATAATGTCAGCCTTCTCATGTAATTAGTAGTTGCCTGATGCAGTGTTACCATTACCTTTTTCTGCCTGAATGCGCATGTAGATTTCTTCACGGTGAACAGACACTTCTTTCGGCGCATTAACACCGATACGTACTTGGTTGCCTTTCACGCCCAGTACTGTGACTGTGACTTCATCACCGATCATTAGAGTTTCGCCAACGCGGCGAGTTAAAATTAGCATTCTGTGCTCCTTGAGTAATCTCTGATTTTTCTTGCTACGAGGCTATTATCCAACAAAAGTTATATTTTCGTAAACTCTATTCTCGAGCCTAATTAACCTAAAAAGGCATGTTTTTGCTGGCAGTCAAGCGCCTCTGCAGAAGTAATGTAAGCATCATGCAGTATGTTTGCCGCTTTGTCGATGTATTCTGGTGACAACACCAACATCAACGACTGTGAATTTACTGCATAATGCAACACATCTATCCCTTGTTCAGACAACAAGGCATAAGACTGTTCAACCAATCCTTCGACCTGAAGACCTACTGCTGTAAGCAAGCTAACCTCTTCACTATTACGGATTTTGTCACCGAACACCAGTTCCAGCTTGGCATAAGCATCGTGTTTTATCACCGCACCTACCCATTCTGCATGGTCGATCACATTCCAAATCGTGACACCCAGCATCTGGCACTGTTTCTCTAGGCCACAGAATGCATCACGGTCAACCTTTAGCATTGTCAGTTCACGCTGGATTGCGACACCACAGATCGCCTTTTGGCATTCACTGCCCTTGACCAGACTGCCTGTATTGCTATCAAACGTGGAGAGAACACGAAGTGGCACATTATGTCGCCAAGCGTACTGAACCGAAGGAAGGTGGAGCACTTTCGCTCCTTTACGTGCCATTTCTTCCATAGAAGGAAAATCAATCACATCCAGCTTCTTGGCACTAGGAACCGTGCGAGGATCGCAAGTATAGATGCCGTCGACATCAGTAAAAATCTGGCACTCTTCAGCTTGTAGAAAGCCAGCTAAAGTAACGGCACTGGTATCAGATCCCCCTCGACCTAACGTGGTGATGTCCCCATTCTCATTTATACCCTGAAAGCCCGCGACAATGACAATATTGTCTTGTGCCAGCCATGATTCAATTGTTGAGGTATCAATGTGCTTAATCGTCGCGTCATTGTGTTGATTGTCCGTCACAATGTTCGCTTGTGCTCCGGTAAGTGAGCGTGCGGCATAACCCAGTTTATTCAGAGTCATTGCCAGCAGTGCCATCGACACCTGCTCGCCAGCAGAGAGCAAAACATCAAGTTCTCGGGCAGTTGGCACGCTGTCTACCTGCTTTGCCAAATCCAATAGTCGGTTTGTCTCTCCAGACATAGCAGACACAACGACTACAACTTGATTACCATCATTCTTCGCCTTAATGATGTGCTCAGCGACTTTGTGGATCCTTTCAATTGAACCCACAGAGGTTCCGCCAAACTTTTGCACGATAAGGGGCTTTTTCACCAGTCTTCACCTTCCCAAGACCAAAGTCTCATTAGGCCACATTCAATCAATTGAATATTGTTTGCAGCATTAATAACAAAAACCAAGCTGCTTAATCAGCACAGAGTAACTGAGCTATTAAACCACTTGGTTAGTAGAAAAAAATTACGCCCAATCAAACAATTGATTGAGCGTATTTATATACAAATCAGATTTTACAGGCGCTCTTCAAGCCATGGTTGAACAGACTTGATTGCTTCAGGAAGCGCTTCTACGTCTGTGCCACCAGCCTGAGCCATGTCAGGTCGACCACCACCTTTACCGCCGACTTGCTCAGCAACCATTTTCACTAAGTCGCCCGCTTTAACTTTGCCGATAAGATCTTTTGTGACCCCCGCAATCAAACCAATCTTCTCGCCATTAACGTTCGCCAGCATGACGACACCACTGCCCATCTGGTTCTTGATGTCATCAACCATAGTACGAAGGTTCTTAGGATCGGCATCTTGCATCGCAGCGATAAGGACTTTAACGCCATTGATTTCTTGAGCTTTACCCATGATGTTTGCACTTTCAGCTGCTGCCATCTTGTCTTTTAGCTTCTGAATCTCTTTCTCTAGAGATTTTGCTTTCGACGCAGATTCTGCAAGCTTCTCTTCGAACTTCGCTTGTTGAGCTTCGATTGCGTCTAGTGCTGCTTCACCTGTTACCGCTTCAATACGGCGAATGCCTGCTGCGATACCACCTTCAGAAGTGATCTTAAATAGGCCAATATCGCCTGTATTTGATGCGTGGATACCACCACAAAGCTCGGTAGAGAACTCACCCATTGAGAGAACGCGAACCTCATCATCATACTTTTCGCCGAATAGTGCCATTGCACCTTTCTGTTTCGCTGACTCGATGTCCATTACGTTAGTTTCAATAACGTGGTTACGACGAACTTGAGCATTCACTAAGCGCTCAACTTCTTTTAGCTCTGCTGGTGTTACCGCTTCTAGGTGTGAGAAGTCAAAACGTAGGTTTTCAGGTTTAACAAGTGAGCCTTTCTGCGTAACGTGTTCACCGAGTACTGAACGTAGCGCTGCGTGTAATAGGTGAGTCGCAGAGTGGTTAAGAGAAATCGATGCACGACGCTCAGCATCAACAGTCGCTTCTACTTCATCACCCTTCGCTAGAACGCCTTCAGCAAGAACACCGTGGTGCGCAATTGCATTACCTAACTTCTGAGTATCTTCAACTTTAAACAGACCAGATTCAGTTTTCAGCACACCAGCGTCACCACATTGACCGCCAGACTCAGCGTAGAATGGCGTTTCACCAAGGATGATGATCGCTTTATCGCCTGCCGATAGAGCCTCTACTACCTCACCTTCAACGAAGATTTCAGCAACATTACTCTTACCTTCGGTACCTGTGTAGCCACAGAACTCAGACTCAGCTTCCGTTTTGATCGTTGCGTTGTAGTCAGTACCAAACTGGCCTGCTTCGCGAGCACGTTGACGCTGCTCTTCCATCGCTTTCTCAAAACCCGCTTCGTCGATGGTAAAGTCACGTTCGCGAGCTACATCGTTAGTTAAATCAGCAGGGAAACCGTAAGTATCGTATAGCTTGAAGACGGTTTCACCGTCTAGCTCATTGCCTTCAAGTGCGTCTAGTGCTTCATTAAGAATCACCATGCCGCGCTCTAGTGTGCGACCAAAGTTCTCTTCTTCGATGCGAAGTACTTTCTCAACAAGCTCTTGCTGTTTCTTAAGTTCTTCTGCAGCGCTGCCCATCACTTCAGCAAGTACACCAACAAGTTTGTGGAAGAATACACCTTGCGCACCCAACTTGTTACCGTGACGAACAGCACGACGAATAATACGGCGTAGGACGTAACCACGACCTTCGTTTGAAGGCATAACGCCATCAGCGATTAGGAATGAACAAGAACGGATGTGGTCAGCAATAACGCGTAGCGACTGGTTTGATAGATCGTCGTGACCGACAACCTCAGCCGTCGCTTTAATAAGCTTTTGGAATACATCGATTTCGTAGTTTGAGTGAACGCCTTGCATGATTGCAGAGATACGCTCGATACCCATGCCTGTATCAACAGCAGGCTTAGGTAGTGGCTCCATCGTGCCATCTGCATGACGGTTAAACTGCATGAATACGTTGTTCCAGATCTCGATGAAACGATCGCCGTCTTCTTCTGGAGTACCCGGACGACCGCCCCAGATGTGCTCACCATGATCATAAAAGATTTCAGTACATGGGCCACAAGGACCTGTATCACCCATCGTCCAGAAGTTGTCAGATTCGAACTTCTTACCACCTTCTTTGTCGCCAATGCGAACAATCTTATCGGCAGGTACACCGACTTTCTTGTTCCAGATTTCGAATGCTTCGTCATCTGTTTCGTATACCGTAACCAGTAGCTTCTCTTCTGGTAGGCCAAGAGTTTTAGTCAGAAACTCCCAAGCAAACGCAATCGCGTCTTCCTTGAAGTAATCTCCAAAACTGAAGTTACCCAACATTTCGAAGAATGTATGGTGACGAGCGGTGAAGCCAACATTTTCAAGGTCATTATGTTTACCACCTGCACGTACACAACGCTGAGCCGTAGTTGCTCGCGTGTAGGCTCGCTTTTCAGCGCCTAAGAAGCAATCTTTGAATTGGTTCATACCTGCGTTAGTAAATAGCAGGGTTGGATCGTTATGTGGAACCAACGATGAACTGTCTACGATTTGGTGTCCTTTGCTTTCAAAGAACTTGAGGAACGAATTGCGAACCTCATCAGTGCTCATGTACATGCAGCTCTTCCTGAAAATAGTCGAGTTAGAATTTTGCCGTATTGTAGATCAAGCAATCAGCCACGACTAGCTTTCTTGTAGAAAAGAGCCTTTTCTACGCGATTTTCACAATAAATCGAAAAATGCGCGCATAACCACTATTTATGATCTGTCTTCAGTACTCAGGGCATAGCTTATCTGTTCAAAGTTGTAGCCACGATATTGAAGAAATCGAACCTGTTTTGCATACTCTTTCTGATCTTTCGCTTTAAGGCCTTTGAACTTTTTTTCGGCAGCCTGTTTCGCCAACTCAAACCAGTCTTGTAGCTCTTCTTCAAATGCCTTTTCGATGGTGGATTCACTGACACGTCTCTGATTAAGTTCCTGACGAATACGTCGTTCACCATGCCCTTTATATACATGCTGTCGGATCTGGCTTTTGGCGTAACGAAGGTCGTCTAAGTAGTTGTGTTCAAGGCAGAACTTAACCGCTTCTTGAATAGCCTCTTCTTCATAACCTTTCATTGCAAGCTTCTGATAAAGCTCATACTCACCATGGTCACGCCGACTAAGCAGTTGAATGGCTGATTCTTTACTGGATAAAGTGGGAGGTTTGCGTTGAAACATAAGCACTCAACATTATTCGGTTACGCTAAATACAACAAAGCCCTGCAAATTGCAGGGCTTCAAACTCTGAGCTATGAGTACTTATAGCTCTTCTTGCTCTGGCATTTCACCTAGCTCAGCTTCATCTGGCTGGATTTCTGCCGGTGTAAGCAACAACTCACGCAGTTTAGTGTCGATTTGCTGAGCCGCTGCTGGATTTTCACGCAGGTACTTACACGCATTTGCTTTACCCTGGCCAATCTTATCACCATTGTAGCTATACCAAGCACCTGCTTTTTCGACCAGCTTATTCTTCACGCCTAGGTCAATCAACTCACCTTCACGGTTAAAGCCAGCGCCGTACATGATTTGCGTTTCTGCTTGTTTAAACGGTGCCGCGATCTTGTTCTTAACCACTTTAATGCGAGTTTCATTACCCACCACTTCGTCACCTTCCTTGATAGAACCTGTGCGGCGGATATCAAGACGAACAGAAGCGTAGAATTTTAGTGCATTACCACCTGTAGTCGTTTCAGGGTTACCAAACATGACACCGATCTTCATACGGATCTGGTTGATGAAGATACACATACAGTTTGACTGCTTCAGGTTACCCGTCAGCTTACGCATTGCTTGAGAAAGCATACGCGCCTGAAGACCCATATGGCTATCGCCCATCTCGCCTTCGATTTCCGCTTTCGGTGTCAATGCAGCCACAGAGTCGACAACCATAACGTCAATCGCACCTGAGCGTGCCAGAGCATCACAAATTTCTAATGCTTGTTCACCCGTGTCTGGCTGAGAAACCAATAGTGCATCAATATCTACGCCTAGCTTCTTAGCGTAGACAGGATCAAGAGCGTGTTCGGCATCGATAAAGGCACATGTTTTACCTTCACGTTGTGCAGCAGCAATCAGCTCAAGAGTTAGCGTCGTCTTACCTGATGACTCTGGGCCATAAACTTCAACGATACGGCCCATTGGCAGACCACCAGCACCCAATGCGATATCAAGAGAAAGTGAACCTGTCGAGATGGTTTCAACATCCATAGCACGGTTATCACCAAGACGCATAATAGAGCCTTTACCGAATTGCTTTTCAATCTGACCGAGCGCAGCGGCAAGCGCTTTCTGTTTGTTATCGTCCATCACTTTCTCCGATTTTTTCATCAACGCATTGATGATCTTTGAATTCTTTTCTTTTTCCTCAGAGTCCACTGAGGCAATCAATGAAAATCATTATACTGTTGATTCATACAGTGTCTATAGCTGTGTGAACTTTTTTTAGACTTTCGTTATATCTATCTAATTTTTAAATACTTTAATTTTAAAAACCTACGACTGCACTCGCTGACTTAATTCCTCATACAGGACCTTTTGCGCCACTTCGACAGCTTGCCTACGAACTTCATGACGGTCGCCATCAAAGCAATACGTTGCTGCTTTACTCCATCCACTGTCATCAGCCCACGCAAAGCATACGGTCCCTACTGGCTTATCTTCGCTTCCGCCATCTGGCCCTGCGATACCGCTGACAGATACACCAATATTGGCATTTGAGTGTTTAATCGCCCCTAACACCATTTCAGTAACCGTTTCTTCACTAACGGCACCATGAGCGTTCAATGTCGATGCTTCAACATCCAGCATTTCCATTTTTGCTTCATTGCTGTAGGTAATGAATGCTCGATCAAACCAAGCAGAGCTACCTGCAATATCCGTAATCGCGGCTGAAACGCCACCACCAGTGCAAGATTCAGCAGTGGTCAAAATGTATTGTTGAGATTGCAACAAAGCTCCCAACTGCGCGCTTAACTCCATATCTAGTTTCCTGTTCAATCACTTTGCGGATAGCATAGAATAAAACGACGGCTAAGATTAGCCGTCGTTGCCTGAACGTTATTTTTCCAGTGATTGTTGCAGGGCAGATTTCAGTTCTTGTTCTGCCTGCTCAATAACTCGCTGCGCCTTTTCACGCTGCTCTCGACCTTCTTTTGCTCTTGAGAGGGTATTGCTTAGAGTTTCAATGGTGAGCTGATTGACTGTTTGTAACGAATCTAAATCCAAAATACCGCGCTGGTAGTTCTCGGCAATTTGCTCTTCTAATACTTTGAGCTTCTGTGCATTCTGAACGTACTGCTTGTTGGTGTAATCTTTGACCGCATGTGTAACTTGCAGTGCTTTTTCCTTTTCATAATTGGAAATAGCAATCAAGAATTGGCGCTTCCACAACGGGAAAGTGTTATGAACGATATCTTGAATATCCTCCATCAACATTTTGTTGCCCTCTTGGGACAAACGAATCTGCGGTGCAGTTTGAATCGCGGCCAACCTAGTGAGCTCCAAGTTGTGTACGCGTTTCTCTAACCTCGCCACAGCCTGTGTCGCATCTCGGTATTGCTGCGCATCTAAAGCATCTTCACTTTGTTCGGATTTAGCAAGTAGTCGCGGTAACACATCACTATTAAGCTGACTTAACTTGTATCGACCTGCGTCAATATAATGCTCTAGCCCTTCCAGTAGCTCTAGATTATGTTGGTACAGCGTATCAAGTTGATTAATGTCATGCGCTAATTTCACTTCCTGTCCTTGCAAGCGCTCAACCAATTGATCTAGCTGATTTCTCACTGAGTCAAAGCTCGTTGAAAACCTCTTGAACGAATCAAACACTTCACCAAACAAAGGTAATCGCGACAGTAAGCTACGCTGGCCTAGTTGATCAAACGCACTGCTATCCA
Organism: Vibrio sp. T11.5; assembly: GCF_027587155.1. NCBI lineage: Bacteria > Pseudomonadati > Pseudomonadota > Gammaproteobacteria > Vibrionales > Vibrionaceae > Vibrio > Vibrio sp. T11.5. The sequence continues at coordinate 114,348 of NZ_JAPPTP010000014.1, read as the reverse complement.
TTGAAGACACCATGGCTTGAAGAATATCGCCAGCTTCACCACTGTCTCTGACTCTAACCTGAGCTAAAACAGAATCAGAGAAAGCGGTGATTTTTTCCAGCGCTTCACTACCAAAAGTAATGGTCGCCACACTGTCAAAGGGATCAAAACGTTCGGCAATAGCCACTACTTCTGGAGTCGCTTCTACTTTCATCACTTCTGGCGGGGCTGAAACAGGTTCAGTCATAGGAGCTCCTTAATGTTGTGAAGGCTGATGGCAGGGAAACTGCTGCCACAGTTTTTCAAACTGTCTTGAAAAGGATTGAAGGAAGCGTTTGTCATCAGACAAAGTTATGTCTTCCTGATTGTATTTCGATGCGCTACGTGTCCAGTTGAAACTACCATTAATAAGACGCTTCTGATCGAAAATCGCAAACTTATGGTGCATATGATAAGGCGTGGTATCAATTTTAACAGCAACACCTTGCTCGGCTAAATACTCAATATCGCTGCCTTTGTCATACATCTTGTCGTTGTCTGAGATAATTCGAACTGTGACTCCACGTTGGTGAGCTTCAAGAATGTGTTTAGTCAGATCATCATCAGCAATAGTAAACACGCAGATATCGATGGAATCACGAGCCAACTTTAACTGCTCTATTATGCCAGTAGAGCAGCTTCTTCCTGGCGAAAACCAACTGGTCGCTAACTCACTTGACTGACCCGCGATGACGTTATCCAGTACCTTAATGATACGTTCAAGCCAACGTAACAACGCCGCTGGATCAGAACCTTTCTCCATGAATTGCTTAGCGAGCTTAAAACTCTGATTGCGTAAAAACGCTCGGTCTTCTTCAGACATTACCGCTTCCGCCAGTTCCGCCTGAAGATGGCGTCTCTCGTGGTCATCAAGACGATAGTCTATCAAAGACTCTTCCAGCCATTTGGCCCATTGATTACGATTCATTGATACTCTCCTGCCCAAAACGCGCGACATGCTGATTGAGCATTGCTAATTGCTGGACAACTTGACCAGCCCTATCTTCAGAATCTCCCATGAGTTGCTGACGTTGATAGCTCTGTTTAATCTCTTTCCATCTGTCCATTTGGTCTGGGGTCATATTGCCTCTTAATTCAGCCAACTTTAGTAAGTTCTCTTCGGTACCACTGGCAAGCGTCTGAGCTTCGCCTTGATAATGATCTTGAAGTAGGGTGTTTAACTCTTCTTCGGTCATCACCGACGAGATTTTCTCTACTAACTTGTTCATATTTCGGTATGAACCCTGCAATTTAAACGCCGGCTCTACACGATATTGTTCCGCTGTGGCAGCTGACTGAATATACTGTTGGTTCACTTTCAGTACTGTTTGCTGAACCTGTGTTAGCTTTTGAATCGTAGCAACAATCTCGCTGGCTTCGGTTGCGGAATATGAGTGGCTCATCTCACTCAATGCAATGCTCTCTCCTTGTGCCATACGAACAAAACGATACAAGTCATTCAGATCGCGGGTAGCAAGTGGGGCCAACACTGAGTTAGATGTCAGCGAGTTTTCAATAAAGCTCAGCTCAAACGCCAGTTTTTGATCAGATAGCATATCACCGAGGTTGTAGATATCCGCTCGGTTGGCCAACATATCGGGAATACGAAACGCTTCACCGGTTTCAGTGTATGGGTTGCCTGCCATAACCACAGCAAACTTCTTCCCTCTCATATCGTATGTTTTGGTTTTACCTTGCCAGGTTCCTTCAATACGACGAGTACCATCACACAAAGAAATAAATTTCTGCAACAACTCAGGGTGGGTATGTTGAATATCGTCGAGGTACAGGAGCACGTTGTTACCCATCTCAAACGCCAGATTAATTTTCTCTATCTCGCGAGCCGCATTCTGATCCGGTGCATCTGCCGGATCCAGGGAAGTAGCCTGATGACCAATAGAAGGACCATTGATCTTCATAAATACTAAGCCTAACTTATGTGCAACGTATTCAATTAACGTGGTTTTTCCGTAACCTGGCGGTGAAATCAGCAGCAACATTCCCATTAAGTCGGTGCGCTTGTTGTCTCCAATCGTTCCCATCTGTTTGGCGAAGTTATCACCGATCAATGGCAAATAACTTTCACTGATGAGTTTATTGCGGACAAAAGAAGTCAGTGGGCGAGGTTTAAACTCTTCTAGGCGGAACTGTTCCTTCGCTTTGGACAATAGCTCGGTCCTTTGCCCTAAATAGGCTTCATATTGAGGTACGACCTGACTTCGATGTGATTCACCGCGCTGGATAAAATCATCCAATACGACAACCAATTCACCGTTGTTGACCCTATCATGCTCTCCAAGCAATCCAGAGACTGTGCACTGCAAAGAAAAATCGATGCTCTCTAACGTTAGATCAGCTTGAGTCTTGCACAATGCGATCGCCGCGCTTTCAACGACGAATGCTTGACCATATTCTTTCTGAGTAGTGTATGCCTTCAACCACTGTTGGTGATCGCTAAACTGCTCACTCAACGGTTGTTCAGAGGGTGACCATCCTAAGCTTCTGCGGAACTGAAGATAATCTTCGCATAAAGTAAGAGCATCTTGACTGACCTGAATTGTCGTCTCTTTTTGCGCTAAAAGGTGAATCAAGTAACGGGCACTGTCATCGGCCTCATAGCCTGAAAAGTCCAACACTAATTGCTGCTGTAATTGGTTAAAGGCGTCAGAAGCATTCAGGTGTTCACGCAGCAATTGAGCGTTTATCGCTTTGAGTCTCATCTCATGTACAAAGCTTTCATTGTGCTCAAGCAGCCAAAGGAAGGCATTCGCTCTCGCAGTTTGGCTAAAACGCAACAAGCCTGCTTTTTGGTAGATAGGTAACAACTGAGATAAGATTTTTACAGCATCACTGTCGTGAATCCCTTTGACATACCCTTCACGATAACGAGGCGCAGCAAAACGCTGGACTATCTCAGTCAAACGATTTTCACTCAATGCATGATACAAAGTGTTTAAATTTAAACCGGCTTCATTTTGCTCAGCGGAATAAACCATTAGATAAGCCAAATACTCTGCGCGATAAACAATGTCACTTTCTGATGCGACTTCCAACCGTGCAACATTTTGCAACTGTAAGAACTCTTCATTTTCAATCGGCTGATAGAAATCCGTTCCCGAGATGTGGGTACAAAGCCGACCTTGTTGTTCGATCAGACTTAAGTCCAACGCCTGTTGATTGACGCTAAAGCGGTGTTTACCTAAACGCAGAACTTTACCACCTTGCTCAAAAATATCCTGATTGTCGCGCAGCGAGCGCAATGATTGGTCTTGCAAAGATTTGAGTTTGGCATCCAAACTGTCCGCTTTAACACTATCTCCCAATTGGCGAATCGATTCGGACAACTGATGCAATTTGAGCACCATTGCGTCGGTCGCGAAGTAGCTATTTAGACCTGCTACATCTTCAAACTTAGCCACACGTTTATCGATGCTACTCATCGTCACCGTAGCAGCCTGCAACAAATTCTGCACTCTGCGCTGCTGCGCAGCGATCAATTGCTGCTTGTGGTTATCCAGCGTCGATTGAATTTCATCTCTTTTGGCATAAATCTCTGCGAGGAATTGGTCAAAATCAGCAAAGCGGGATTCCAGCTTATCAAGTTGGCTAATCAATTTGGCGAGCTGAGCGTCACAATCATCCGGTGACGTCGCTTGTTCCATCGCGCTACTCACTGACTGGCCGAGTAATTTAAACTGAGCACTGAACTCCGCTTGCGCTTCCTCGCTCTGTAGGCCTTTACTTCGGCTACGCAGCTTAGCGGAAACACTGTTGAGCAGTGAAGAGATCTCCGTAGTGAGATCTAGGATCCGTGTCGCCTGAGTTGGATCGTCAGTTTCAATGTCCGTGACTTCTTCGGTGACCAATTGCAGATCACTTCTTAAATCATCTAATTGCTGCTGAAGCTTGGCCATGTGAGACGTCTTTTCTGTCTGCTCTAACTCCGCTTCAATTTGTTTAATGTGTTTTTTGAATGGCTGGTAGGCTTTTTCATCCTGCAGCAATGTCAGTAGCTGCTGGTTTAGTGATTCACGTTGCTGCTGAAGTATCGTCAACATGCCATCAACACTCACCACATCAACGTAGTGTTGCTGACGCAAAGCCATTGTCGCGCCCACCTGACCTTTTACATCAGCCAGTAAGCCTAGCAGTACATTCGCTTGCTCTTTAGGCGCAAGTTTTATTTTGCCAACCAGATCGTTAATAACGACTTGCTGCTGCTCTGTGCTTTTAGAGGCATGGCTTTGCAGTTGTTGAACTTTAGCAAACTCATCAATAATTTTATCTGCTGTAACCATCAGTTCGTTGATGGCAGTTCCGATACCCAACGCATAGTCATGACTCAACCAATGGTAATGATCAAGAGTGCTTTGGCTCTGCTTAAGCAGCATCTCATAAGCGGCCTGTGTCACCTCTTCCGTTTGCGCTAACTGGCACACAGACAGAACAGAAGATAGCGCACGAACCAGTTCAGCATTGCCTAAATGAAATAGTGGGCTACTGCCATCAGTTTGAGCGTGAACACTCGCGTAATGCTCTGACGTTGAGAAGGGGGTATCCCACACACGTAAAGGGTGGATAGTGGAAGCTTCAGCATTTTCTGACAGTTGGAAAACGAGCAGTCGCCCATCAGGATATAGGCTAAAGCCGTGGCTTTCCATTGGCGCCGCAAACTGTTTTTCTATCATGTTGTAGGTGAAGGCAACATAGTAGCCTTGAGACATATTGAAGAAGAAATACAAAATATCTTCGCCATTGGGCGACACCACTTTCTGGAAAAACTGCAGATGTTGCCAAGGCATGTCAAATTGTTTGTGCTCACCATTCGCTAGCACGTAGCCATTGGCATATAAAATACCGTGCTCTTCAGGTAGAGCTTTTGCACTAACGCTCAAAGCATCCGTCCGGACAACCGACTGGGTGAGAGGGTTATACACAAAGTAACGATCTTTTCGCTCACGGTTAGGGCGGATTTTCAATGCGATCAACTCACCAACAAACGCATAGTCAATGTGAGCATCAGCTACGCTTTGGTGATGATCTTCCACTTCCTCGCTGTAAATGCCTTTACCATCATTGGTATTATCTTCGATTTTAATGGTTAGATCGCCGCCAATACACTCTACAAACAGCTTATCAGCAATAGAAACATGAGGATGGTTACCCATGATATGATCATCACGGGTCGTAGCGATCCAATCGAAATCGTGTTGAACGGTTTCAGTGAGAGAAGCATGTCCAGCAGAATCCAAATACTCAATAGAGTTTGCATTGATCTGAAAGCGAAACACTTTGCGATCTTCTACCCGCATACCAATTTGAAACGCTATGTAAAGCGTACTTTCCTGTCGTGAAATCTGAGACAGACGGGCGTCACGGTAGTAAGTAAACAGCTCCGTAAATTCGTGTTGAAAACGAATATCTTGGAGGAAACTGTTTTCTAACGAGGTAGGCTCGATACGAAGAGTCCCTTCGTTGTCATGCAATTGATAAAGACCAAACACGTCCTGCAAAGCAGGCACTGCTTTCATGCCAACGTGTACTTGATAGCCAAACAGTAGTTGCTGATTGACTTGAGCCATGTCAATGGGAATACAACGAGCATCAGTTTGAACATTCGTCTTACCGACCAGTTTAAGTTCTTGGCCGCCAAAGACTTGTTGACGCTGCTGATTAAAAGAGTGTGTGAGCGATTTTAATTGTTGGCCTTGTTGAGCCAAACGAGATTTGAGGACCTCGTATGCGCCACCTTCACTCACCGCTTTCTGAGTCGAATCTGACATAGTAATACCTGTTTATCCCGCTTGTGTGAAAGCGGGATTCTATGAGACTGATTGTAACGCTACGCTTTATTTTCTGAAGAAACGTCTAACGAACTTTGAATTTTCTTCATCAGTTCGGCAGCTCCGCCTTGTGAATTCAGCAAACTTGCTAAGGCAACATTACTAAGATCACTGCTCTTTAGATTGGTATTCTCAAGTACGTCTTTGATATCTTGAGGCAAACTGCGATTGCCTTCCATGTAATCAGAGACCAGTGGATTCAGCACTTTTGACTCTTCAAATTTGCTGTCCATAGCAGCAGCATCCATGATGGTACGGCGGATCTGCTCGACCCCTTCACCACCAAAGAGTTTGATGTCTGCGTCTGACAGTGCCTGCGCGATGGCCTTAGCATTTTCGCCAACCACAGATTTCTGCGCGTCAATACGTGCCAGCTCAAGATCTTTCTCTTGTTGCAATTGCATCACCCACTTATCGTGTTCACGTGTATGCTCATCGTACTGCTGAGCTGCTTCAAAGCGCGCCGATTGCGCTTCTGCCTCCGCAAGACCTTTCGCACGCATTGCCTGAGCTTCAGCTTCACCAGCACTTTGCAGAGTGAATGCTTCAGCTTCACCCGTTTCACGAATGGCCAGCGCTCTTTCGCGATCAACTTCAACCTCAGCCAAACCAGTCGCGCTGATAAGTTCTTTCTCAGCTTGAGCCATACGCTCTTTCGCGGCCGCTTCTTTGTCTTTGGTAATAAATTCTGCTTCTGCACGTTTCACAGCGACGATCTGCTCCGCTTCCGCTTCACGCGATTTTACAGCCAGTTCATTTTCCGCTTCACGGGTTTTCACTTTCAGCTCAGCTTCGTTTTCGATCAACAGACGTTCAGCGCGCTCTTTAGCGGCATCTTTTTCAGCACGAGCAGCAACGAGGAGTTCTAATTGTGCTGCTTCTGCTGCAGCCTCAGCCTCCACCATGGTTACACGCTTCTTACGGTTGACCTGTTCATTCACTCGTAAGTTTTCCGTTTCTTCTTCTTCACGAGCAATCTTGCGTTCGATTTCTACACGCTGAGAACGTGTTTCTGCAACTGATTTTAATGATTCCTCAACCGTCGTCTCTTTCTGCATTTCTTTTTCCACAACTTCAGTTGCAGTCCGAACTTTTTCAGTTTCCACAGAACGAGTGAGTTCTTCTTCTTGAATCGCGACCTGACGCTGGTTGGCAATGCGCGTCATTTCGACTTCCATCTGTACACTTTCGCGTTTTTTCGCTACTTCTTCTTCGGTTTCCAACTTCGCGAGTTCAGTAATGCGTTGGTATTCTTCTTTTTTCTCAGCAGACAAGGCCTCTTCTTGTGCTTTAATGATCTCCACTTCACGCTGAGTTCGCGCCACACTTTCATGCTCTTGTTTATCAAGCTGAAGACGGTTTGCTTCTGCCTCAACATTTTTCTTTTTGATCGTCGTACGCTCATCTTGACGAATAGCGTTGGTTTCCGTGTTTTTTTGTGCCGTAATCGCCGAGATCTTACGAATACCCTCTACATCAAGAATGTTATTTGGGTTGTGAGCATCAAGCGCGGTTTGGTCAATCTTATCGATCACAACGTCATAGATCTTGAAACCATCCATCTCACTGCCGATCACTTGAACAACTGCATCACGGAATGCACGTCTATTGGTCAGCAATTCTTCGAATTCAAACTGCTTCACTGCCGTTTTTAATGCTTCAGAGAATTTCGGCTGGAAGTGTTCTTTCAAACGCTCTAAGTTCGAAGCTTCATGGGCAGTAAATAGCTTTGCAACACGAACAATATCTTCTTCTTCGTGGTTTACACCGATGTAGAAATCAACTTTTAGATCCGCTCGAATGTTGTCGCGACAGTGCAAACCTTCGTACTCTTCCCCTTCCTGATCTTTGCGTCCGCTACGAGTCACCGAGATCTTCTTGCGGGTGATATCCATGTATTCAAACCGGTTGATCACAGGCCATACAAACGTGCCCGTTAATGATGCGCGAGTGCGCTCCAAGCCATTAACGATCAGAGCATCGCCTTCGCCTCTCACCTTTTTGTATCGTGAAGTAAGAAAAATCAAAATGAGCAGTGCGACACCACCACCCACTGCCATAAAAATTACACTTGGGGAAATTTCCATTAACCAACTCCTGTTGTAAAAATTTTGATTATTTTTTTGCTATTACGTAGCGACGAGATTTGGCTTCTTTGGCCACAATGACCACTTCATCACCGTATTCAATGTCAACCTCTTGCTCAGTTACCGCATCAAGTAAGTATTCATTTCCATTCTGAACAACCATGACTTCGCCAACCTCAGAAGTCACTTTGCTACTATGCACCCTTGCTGACAATCCCACATACTCAACCTGAGCAAAGGCGTTTTTCTTATCAAACAGGGGACTCAAGGGTTTTAACAACCAAGCAGCAATCACTAAAGCCAAATACGCAGTTATAGGGATAGAAACGAGGTTTGCAGCGATGAGTAACCCGTCTTTCCACCAGTTTTGAGCCCATTGCGACGCATAGAAAGACACAACCGTCGCAACAAAAAAGCTACAGCAAAGCGCGACCATAAGCGGCACTTTAGACAACACAGGCGGCAATATAAGCCCTGAACCTGGGAGGCTATCGAAATCAAACAGGTCGATCTCAGCAGTCGCACTTTCAACGACGTTGAATGCCAAATCAATCAGCATCACCACTAAAAGCACTAAAAAGGGCACAAAGAAAAGGCTGGTGGGGAATGCCATCAGCTCAGATAAGAAATCATTCAAAGTCATAGACGTCACATAGTTGTTTTCACAGCATCAGATCGATACTGAGTTTATTTACATGCTTATAAATAAGTTGGACATTTACGGTCAGAATACTTAACCAACAAGGTGAATAAAAACGATTTGCATCATTATATGACTCACTTCATAAAAAACCATTTAAATCATAAACCTTTAATACAATTCCCCCTCTGCCTACATCGTTTAAAAATTGCTATTCCCAAAGAACACTTACCCTATAAAACAAGCGAATCTCTTTTCGCTGGCAGAGGATTCACGTATCCTAAGCCACAATAAACTCAAATGAAGAAGTTACCCGTGAAAGCCGAACAAAAACACACTCCCATGATGCAGCAGTACCTCAAATTAAAGGCTGAGAATCCGGATATATTGCTGTTCTATCGAATGGGAGATTTCTATGAGCTTTTTTATGAAGATGCCAAACGTGCATCTCAGTTACTTGATATCTCGCTAACAAAACGCGGCGCTTCCGCTGGTGAACCCATTCCTATGGCCGGTGTCCCGTTTCATGCAGTAGAAGGGTATCTGGCTAAGCTCGTTCAGCTCGGTGAGTCAGTGGCTATCTGTGAGCAGATTGGCGATCCAGCCACCAGTAAAGGGCCCGTTGAGCGTCAAGTCGTTCGTATCGTGACACCAGGTACTGTCACTGACGAAGCACTGCTCTCGGAACGGATTGATAACCTCATCGCAGCGATTTACCACCACGATGGTCAGTTTGGTTATGCCACACTAGATGTAACCTCTGGCCGCTTCCAGCTCATGGAACCGGAAACCGAGGAAGCGATGGCAGCAGAACTGCAACGCACAGCCCCACGTGAACTGCTGTTTCCTGAAGACTTCGAACCAGTAGAATTAATGGCCACGCGCAACGGTAATCGCCGTCGTCCCATTTGGGAATTTGAACTCGACACCGCCAAGCAGCAGTTAAACCAACAATTTGGTACTCGTGATTTAGTCGGTTTCGGTGTGGAACAAGCACATCTTGGGCTATGCGCTGCGGGTTGTCTTATTCAGTATGTGAAAGACACACAACGTACTGCCCTGCCCCATATCCGCTCCCTGACTTATGATCGTCAAGATCATTCCGTTATTCTCGATGCTGCCACTCGTCGTAATCTGGAGATCACTCAGAACTTGGCTGGTGGCACTGACAATACACTCGCAGAAGTCATTGATCATACTGCAACTCCAATGGGGAGCCGAATGTTGAAACGTTGGCTTCATCAGCCAATGCGTGACATCAATACGCTCAACCATCGTCTGGACGCGATTAGCGAACTGAAAGAAATGACTTTGTTTGCTGAACTAAATCCTGTTCTCAAACAGATTGGCGACATCGAACGTATCTTGGCACGTCTTGCTTTGCGCAGCGCTCGCCCACGTGACATGGCACGCTTACGCCATGCTATGCAGCAATTACCTGAGTTAGCAGAAACAATGGGCACGCTTGCTCACCCTTACCTCACCAAGCTAGGTGAGTATGCAGCTCCTCAAGAGGCCGTTTGTGAGCTGCTAGAACGCGCCATTAAAGAGAACCCACCTGTAGTGATCCGAGAGGGTGGCGTGATTGCTGAAGGATATAATGCCGAACTCGACGAATGGCGAAAGTTGGCCGATGGTGCGACAGAGTATCTAGAAAAGATGGAACAGGATGAACGTGAACGCCATGGCATCGATACGCTCAAGGTCGGCTACAACAATGTTCACGGATTCTTCATCCAAGTCAGTCGCGGACAAAGTCACCTTGTACCTCCGCACTATGTACGTCGTCAAACGTTGAAAAACGCCGAGCGTTACATCATTCCTGAGCTAAAAGAACATGAAGATAAGGTTCTTAATTCAAAGTCAAAAGCACTGGCGCTTGAGAAACAATTGTGGGAAGAGCTGTTTGACCTTTTAATGCCCCACCTAGAAAAACTGCAGAATTTGGCTTCGGCTATTTCCCAGATAGATGTACTGCAAAACCTTGCAGAGCGTGCGGATAGCTTAGATTACTGTCGACCTGTAATGAGTCAAGATGCTGGTATTCACATCCAGTCAGGGCGCCACCCCGTCGTCGAGCAAGTGATGAATGAGCCATTTATTGCCAATCCGATAGAGCTCAACCCACAGCGTAAGATGCTGATCATTACCGGCCCGAACATGGGTGGTAAATCAACCTACATGCGTCAAACAGCTTTAATTGCTCTGATGGCCCATATCGGTTCTTACGTACCAGCTGAATCGGCACAAATTGGCTCGATCGATCGCATCTTCACGCGTATAGGGGCATCCGATGATCTCGCCTCAGGACGTTCGACCTTCATGGTAGAGATGACTGAAACGGCCAACATCCTTCACAATGCGACGCCTAATAGCCTAGTACTGATGGATGAAATCGGCCGAGGTACAAGTACTTACGATGGGCTCTCACTCGCATGGGCGAGTGCAGAATGGTTGGCAAAAGAACTTGGTTCCATGACCTTATTTGCTACTCACTATTTTGAGCTGACCGAATTACCGAACCAGATTCCTCATCTAGCGAATGTCCACTTAGATGCGGTTGAGCACGGCGATACGATTGCCTTTATGCATGCCGTTCAGGATGGTGCTGCCAGCAAATCTTATGGCCTTGCTGTGGCTGGGCTGGCTGGGGTACCAAAGAGTGTGATTAAAAATGCCCGAGCAAAATTAACTCAGCTTGAACAACTCAGTCAGGGAGAAAGCAGCAGCGTCACCTGTAGTTCGGTCGATATTGCCAATCAACTGAGCCTAATTCCAGAGCCAAGTGAAGTGGAAGAAGCTCTCTCTGGTATCGACCCAGACGATTTAACGCCACGTCAAGCACTGGAAGCATTGTACCGTCTGAAAAAGTTGCTGTAATAAAAAGCAAAACGGCAGCCATTCGCTGCCGTTTCTCTTTGTCACCTTATAAAAGCCGACGCTTTAAAGCTTTCTGCGCAATAGCATTAACGCCACGGTTAAAAACACGATACTAGGCATAACAGCACCAAAGACCGGAGGAATACTGTAAACCAGACTCAGCGGACCAAAGAACTCGCTAGAGATGTAGAAAGTGAACCCTGCGACCACGCCAGATAAAATACGCGCTCCCATTGTCACACTGCGCAACGGCCCAAAAATGAACGATAGCGCCATAAGCATCATCACTGCGATCGAGAATGGCTGAGTGATTTTACGCCATAAAGCCAACTCATAGCGCGAGGCATCCTGCTCTGAAGCTTTGAGGTAAGTGACATAATCATATAATCCACTCAAAGATAGTTCTTCTGGTTTTACCGTGACCACAGCCAATTTATCTGGCGCGAGAGAGGTCGTCCATCGGTACTCTGGCAAACTGGTTTTAGAGATTTCAATCTCATCTGACATCTCAGTAACCTGAACATCTTTCATCACCCAGGTATTATCAGACAGATAATCTACTTCCGCTGCATGCACAACACTTTCTAATTGCTTATTTTCGTTGAAGCGCCACATGTTCAAACCGTAAAGTTTATCGTCTTCAACTTTGCCAAGAAAAATAAAGTCGTTCGCATCGCGCGCCCAAACACCGGTTCGCACTGACATGATCGCTCCGCCAGATGTAGTAAAAGCACGCAGATCACGCGCCATCTTTTGAGCTTGAGGGGCCCCCCATTGACCAAGTAACGTCACTAGAATCATTAACGGGACTGCTGTTTTTAATACTGACAGCCCGATATCAAGCTTGGAATAGCCAGCCGCCTGCATGACTACCAACTCGGAACTTGAGGCCAGCATGCCTAATCCAATTAAAGCGCCCAATAATGCAGCCATTGGGAAGAACATTTCAATATCACGAGGAATACTCAACAATACGTAGAAAAGAGCTTGGATTAAGTCATAACTGCCCTGACCTACTTTACGTAGCTGCTCAACGTACTTGATGATGGCAGAAAGGCCCACAAATGTCGCCAACACCAGTGACGTAGTTGCGATAATGGTTCTACCAATATACAGATCGAGAATTTTAAACACGACTTATGCTGCCTTCTTTCTTTGTCTTAGTTTGTCTTTAAAGCGTCGCATTGGAATACTGTCCAAAGAATTGATCCCTAACGCAGTCAACAGCAAAGCGGCGTTAATCGGCCACATACCGATAAACGACGGGATCGAGCCATCTTCCAGCGCAGACTTCGTTGCACTGATCGAGAGGAAATACGCCAGATAGATGAGAATCGCAGGGCCCATTTTCGCAAAGCGCCCCTGACGCGGATTCACCGCTGACAACGGGACAACCAACATGGTCAGAAGCGGAATGCAAACCACCAGAGAAATACGCCATTGCAATTCAGCCTGAGCGCGCGGATCTGGGTTAGACACTAACTGCATCGTAGGGATAGCTTCCCAGTCACGCCCTTTCGGTTTCACATCACGTTGACCAATCAAACCTTCATACTGGTCAAAATCGGTCACCATGTAATCAACGCGCGTTGGTACACCTTCATAACGCGTACCGTCGTACATGCGAATAACCTGACGTCCATCACTTAATTCTTTCACTTCACCAGATTGCGAGAAGGACACACTTGGCAAAATTGAATCACGTGGGCGCATCTGAGCAACGAATACATGTTTAAGCTGCTTGCCTTCAATATCATCAATAAAGACCACTGAAGAACCGTCTGGAGTGCCTTGGAACTGACCCTTTTGCAATAAATCCACGCTATTTTCAGCTTCCACTTCTTCCTGTAACTGAATCAGCTTTTCTTGACTCATTGGTGAAAACACAAATGCATTGGCTGCGGCAATCACACCAGTAATAACGGCCAAATACAAGGCAGAACGTATCAGAAATTTATTGCCGATCCCCGTCGCATTCATGACAGTTATTTCACTTTCCGCATACAGACGACCGAAAGTCAGCAAAATACCAAGGAAAAGACTCAAAGGGAGCATCAATAAGCCCATCGAAGGCATACTCAAACTCACATAGTGCATCACCAGACCGGCAGGAATATCACCATCCGACGCATCCGCTAAAACTTTGATCAATTTTTGGCTTAAAAACACTAAAAACAGTATAAAAAATATCGCTAACTGGCTCTTGAGTGTCTCGCGGATCAAATATCTAACAATAATCACGCTGAAATTACCTATACAAAACTTGTTTTTTTAATTGAATCACTATAATTTCCCGTTGAACCTTTTATTTTTAAATTTTTGGCTAACTGTTAACGCGCTTATTTAAAAGTAGTTCCGATTAAGGAATCAACAAGTAAGACGCCATTATCTAACATTTAGTTCTATTTGTCTTCAGGATGTAGGAGTACGCATGGAGTTCAGTGTAAAGAGTGGTAGCCCGGAAAAACAGCGCAGCGCTTGTATCGTTGTAGGTGTATTCGAACCACGTCGCCTTTCTCCAGTTGCTGAACAGCTCGATAAAATCAGCGACGGCTATATCAGTTCACTACTTCGCCGTGGTGATCTGGAAGGTAAACCAGGGCAGATGCTACTTCTGCATCAAGTACCAGGTGTATTGTCTGAACGTGTTTTACTTGTCGGTTGTGGCAAGGAACGTGAATTGGGCGAGCGTCAGTACAAAGAAATTATTCAGAAAACGATCAACACTCTGAATGAAACAGGTTCGATGGAAGCGGTCTGCTTCCTAACTGAGTTGCACGTTAAAGGTCGCGACACTTACTGGAAAGTTCGTCAAGCTGTCGAAGCAACAAAAGATGGCCTGTATACTTTTGATCAGTTCAAGAGCGTGAAACCAGAGACTCGTCGCCCACTACGTAAGCTAGTGTTCAACGTCCCTACTCGTCGCGAGCTGAGCTTGGGTGAAAAAGCGATCACTCATGGCCTTGCTATTGCGTCAGGCGTAAAGGCATCCAAGGACCTTGGTAACATGCCGCCTAACGTTGCAAACCCAGCCTACCTTGCCTCACAAGCTCGTCGCCTAGCAGACGATTACGAAACCATCACCACCAAGATCATTGGTGAACAAGAGATGGAAAAACTGGGTATGACTTCATACCTAGCCGTTGGTCGTGGTTCTAAAAACGAATCTATGATGTCTATCATGGAATACAAGGGCAACCCGGATTCAGAAGCAAAACCAATTGTTCTGGTGGGTAAAGGTCTCACTTTCGACTCAGGCGGCATCTCACTCAAACCCGGTGAAGGAATGGATGAGATGAAGTATGACATGTGTGGTGCAGCATCTGTCTTCGGTACTATGAAATCTCTGGCAAAACTTAACCTACCAATCAATGTTATCGGTGTCCTTGCTGGCTGCGAAAACATGCCTGGCAGCAACGCGTACCGCCCAGGTGATATTCTAACCACTATGTCAGGTCAAACTGTCGAGGTGCTAAACACCGACGCAGAAGGACGTTTAGTTCTATGTGATGCATTGACGTACGTCGAACGATTCGAACCAGATTGCGTTGTCGATGTTGCGACTCTGACAGGTGCTTGTGTCATTGCATTGGGCCATCATATCAGTGGCGTTGTTTCCAATCACAACCCACTTTCCCATGAGTTGGTCAACGCTTCTGAACAAGCGAGTGACCGCGCCTGGCGCCTTCCAATGGCTGACGAGTACCATGAACAGTTGAAGAGCCCGTTTGCCGACATGGCAAACATCGGTGGTCGTCCTGGTGGTACCATTACGGCTGGCTGCTTCCTGTCTAAGTTTGCTAAAAAATACAACTGGGCACACATTGACATTGCAGGCACTGCGTGGAAATCAGGCGCAGCAAAAGGGTCAACAGGCCGTCCGGTCTCAATGCTTGTCCAGTTCTTACTGAACCGCAGTGGCCAAGAAACAGAAGAGTAATTTCTGAACTAATTCTAAAGGGCCGACAGGCCCTTTTTTATTCGGAATGATTATGCCAAACGCGACGTTTTACATCATTAAGCCTGATTCACCACAAGCCAATCAAAAAGGCTTTGAGCAGTATGTTTTGTTTCTGGCTGGTCACTTTGCCAAACAAGGCGCTAAGGTGTATCTCCATTGCCATGATAAACAACATGCGGAGCAGCTAGCGGAATGTTTCTGGCAAGTCGATGCCGAGCAATATCTGGCTCACAACCTCACAGGCGAAGGACCAAAATATGGCACAGGCATTGAAATCGGATACCAAGGCGTTAAGCCCTCATGGAACCGTCAACTAGTAATAAATTTGGCGGAAAATGAGACAACCTTTGCGAATAAGTTTGCAGAGGTGGTAGACTTCGTTCCTTGCGAAGAAAAAGCCAAGCAACTGGCGCGAGAACGATATAAAATCTATCGCCAAGCGGGTTATCAGCTACAAACGATCGACATCGCACACAACTAATGGTCAATCCTTATAGTTAAGCTCTCCTTCGAGAGAGTTCACTTATAAAGATTGACTTAGAATTAAACTAGACCTATCTGCAGAATATCTATAGCTATGGAAAAGACATATAACCCAACTTCAATTGAACAAGCTTTATACCAAGCTTGGGAAGAGAAAGGCTACTTTAAGCCACACGGTGACACGACGAAAGAATCATACAGTATCATGATCCCGCCACCGAACGTCACTGGTAGCCTACATATGGGCCACGCGTTCCAAGACACCATCATGGACACTTTGATCCGTGCTGAGCGTATGAAGGGCAAAAACACTCTTTGGCAAGTAGGTACTGACCACGCTGGTATCGCAACTCAGATGGTTGTTGAGCGCAAGATCGCCGCTGAAGAAGGCAAAACTAAGCACGATTACGGTCGTGATGCTTTTATCGACAAAATCTGGGAATGGAAAAACGAATCTGGCGGCACTATCACTAAGCAGCTACGTCGCCTAGGCGCATCTGTAGACTGGGACCGCGAGCGTTTCACTATGGATGATGGCCTATCTAACGCTGTTCAAGAAGTATTTGTTCGCCTGTACGAAGAAGACTTAATCTATCGTGGTAAGCGTCTAGTAAACTGGGATCCTAAACTGCACACTGCAATTTCTGATCTTGAAGTTGAAAACAAAGACAAAAAAGGCCATATGTGGCACTTCCGCTACCCGCTAGCAAACGGCGTGAAGACAGCAGAAGGTAAAGACTACATTGTTGTTGCGACTACTCGTCCAGAAACAATGCTCGGTGACACTGGTGTTGCTGTAAACCCAGAAGACCCTCGTTACAAAGATCTTATCGGCAAAGAGATCCTGCTTCCTATCGTTAACCGTCTAATCCCTATCGTAGGCGATGAACACGCAGATATGGAAAAAGGCACAGGTAGTGTGAAGATCACCCCTGCGCACGATTTCAATGACTACGAAGTTGGTAAGCGTAACAACCTACCAATGATCAATATCCTAACTTTCAACGCTGATATCCGTGATGCGGCTGAAGTCTTCACTACTAACGGTGAAACTAGCGATGTTTACTCTACAGAGCTTCCTGCTAAGTACCACGGCATGGAGCGTTTTGCTGCACGCAAAGCGATCGTTGCGGAATTTGAAGAGCTTGGTCTTCTTGATGAAATCAAAGATCACGACCTAACAGTTCCTTACGGCGACCGTGGTGGCGTGGTTATCGAACCAATGCTAACTGACCAATGGTACGTGCGTGCTGCACCTCTTGCTGAGCCTGCTGTTAAAGCGGTTGAAGATGGCGAGATCCAGTTCGTTCCTAAGCAGTACGAAAACATGTACTTCTCTTGGATGCGTGACATTCAAGACTGGTGTATCTCTCGTCAGCTTTGGTGGGGTCACCGTATCCCAGCTTGGTACGACAACGACGGCAACGTATATGTAGGTCGTACTGAAGAAGAAGTACGTGCAAACAACAACCTTGCACCAGTCGTTGTTCTTCGCCAAGACGACGACGTACTAGATACATGGTTCTCTTCTGCACTATGGACGTTCGGTACTCAAGGCTGGCCAGAGCAAACTGAAGACCTGAAGACATTCCATCCTTCAGACGTACTAGTAACTGGTTTCGACATTATCTTCTTCTGGGTTGCGCGTATGATCATGATGACCATGCACTTCAACAAAGATGAAAACGGTAAGTCACAAGTACCATTCAAGACAGTTTATGTAACGGGTCTAATCCGTGACGAAAACGGCGACAAAATGTCTAAGTCTAAAGGTAACGTACTTGACCCAATCGATATGATCGATGGTATCGACCTTGAGTCTCTAGTAGAGAAGCGTTGTGGCAACATGATGCAGCCTCAGCTAGCGAAGAAGATTGAGAAGAACACTCGTAAGACTTTTGAAAACGGTATCGAACCATACGGTACTGACGCACTGCGTTTCACTCTTGCTGCTATGGCTTCTACTGGCCGTGACATCAACTGGGATATGAAGCGTCTTGAAGGTTACCGTAACTTCTGTAACAAACTATGGAACGCAAGCCGTTACGTACTGATGAATACCGAAGAGCACGATTGTGGCATGTCACTGTCTGCTGAAGAGCGTGCTAACCTTGAGTTCTCTCTTGCTGACAAATGGATTGAATCTCAGTTTGAACTGGCTGCGAAAGAGTTTAACGCTCACCTAGACAATTACCGTCTAGACATGGCGGCAAACACGCTTTATGAATTCATCTGGAACCAATTCTGTGACTGGTACCTAGAGCTAACTAAGCCCGTTCTTTGGAAAGGCACTGAAGCTCAGCAAGTTGCGACTCGCCACATGCTGATCACGGTACTTGAGAAAACTCTACGTCTAGCTCATCCCGTGCTTCCTTACATCACAGAATCTATCTGGCAGAGCGTGAAGCCACTAGTAGACTGTGTTGAAGGCGACACTATTATGACTCAAGCGCTTCCTCAGTTTAACCAAGAGAACTTCAACGCTGAGATCGTAGAAGACATCGAATGGGTTAAGACTTTCATTACTGCTATCCGTAACCTACGTGCCGAGTACGACATTGCACCAAGCAAAGGTCTTTCGGTAATGGTTAAGGTTGCTGATGAGAAAGATGCAGCTCGTATCGCAGCAAACAAGACTGTACTAAGTTCACTGGCTAAACTAGATGAAATCAAAGTCCTAGCTAAAGGTGAAGAGACACCAGCTTGTGCAACTAAACTGGTTGAAAAGTCTGAGCTGATGATCCCGATGGCAGGTCTGATTGACAAAGATGCCGAGCTTACTCGTCTTGATGGCGAAATCAAAAAAACTCACGGCGAAATCAAACGTATAGAAGGCAAACTAGGTAACGAAGGTTTCGTTGCTAAAGCGCCTGAAGCGGTTGTTGCGAAAGAGCGTGAAAAGCTAGAAGGTTACCAAGAAACCTTAATCAAGCTTGAAGAGCAGAAGACAACCATCGCGGCACTCTAAACCAGTACCACACAAAGAAAAGGCAGCGAATACGCTGCCTTTTTTATCTCTACTATTCGCGTGCGGACTGAATACGTAGCTCAAAATCAGGGTGAGTACTCATCCACTCTGGTACGTCCAGCATTCCTTGTTGCCTGATTAACTCGAACATGTCTGCCATCGGCACACTACTGCCATAGATATCCACCATCGCTTGTCGAGCATAAACGTCAGCTTCCAATTCAGCTTCACGAGAGTGACCATTGGCAAGGAAGAAAACTCCTAGCCCAGCCAAGTTATCCACTACTCCCGAACTTTCACCGGTTAATAGGGCAACGCCAACGGAAAGTAAGCTCGAGTGGACCAAGCTTTTTATCATATGGCGATGATGAATATGACCTAGCTCGTGAAGTATAATGCTATCGAGTTGTTGTTCATTCTCAGCTAGAGTGACCAAGTCGTCGAGCAACACGATTTTCCCACCTGGTAAAGCAAATGCATTGGCGCCAAGTTCTGAGGAGCGAAACACCACCTCAATAGGATAAGGTAGTGGTTCCAGCTGTGTGACATGCTGAATCACGCGTTGGCGGATCGCATGCTGCTCTTGCAGACTCAACTTGCTCTCTTGCCAGCGATTATCAAAGCTTTCGAGCACTTTATCGCCCAGCGTCACTGCTACATAATCAGGGATGGCGTTGGCGACCTTCTCACTGGTCCATGGCAAAACATAAAAGTAGCTGCCTAATACCACTCCAATACATACTGCTACTGACAACAGCCAGGCCAACCAGTTAGCTTCCATTTTATCAATAGTACTGCTTCTGCGATTTCGCTCCAGCCAGTGGCTGACGTCTGTAGTTCTCTCCACGACAAACACCCAGCCATCGGGGAATTTAAAACGCACAGGGAGATTACCAACAGGCACACTGATATCGGCGTATTGCTGGTCACAGCTGATGATTTTCCCATCAACACGCAAACTTAATGCGTTGGCTTGAGTGACATCCAACTTGGCAGGATGGCGCTCCGAGCTACGTGGCGGAAATGCCACCCCGTCAAATAGCATTAGCTGATTCCGATACCTAGATCAAAAGCCTGAGCTACTTCATCTGATACCGCTGATTTGACCGTTGAATCTTGATCTGTCGCTTTCAGTGCGCTCATATCACCGAACACAACGGTATTATCAGCAACATAGCGGGACGTTCTGACCATAACCCAAGGTCTGGCAATACTGAGGGTTACTACCTGCAATAAGAAGTTAGAGATCACCAACCAAGTGTACCCTCTCGCAGTTAGTGACGACTTGAAAGTGTATCGATTGTCTGACTCTTGCGCCGATTTTGCTTGTAGCTGATCAAAAATGTAATTGCGTAATCTTGTGGTGGTATACGCCGTCAGACCGATAGTCAGAATGATGATGGCTATGTAGGCCACAATAAACGTCACAAACTGAGATGCGCCCATAAACGAGCTTAGATCGCCACTCTGAAATGCGGTGAAATCGAAACCGCTGAATACCGTCAGAGACATCACAACCAAAAGAACAATCGACGCAATAATACCCAGACCAATCGCCTTTAGATAGGTTTTGAAGAAGAAGCCAGTTTCAAGTTCTGCACTGAACTTCCAGTCTCCGTATCGATAGCCATTAGAAAAATATCTATGTGCGCCAGCCACGACCCATGCATATACCACAGCCATGAAAACAAAAGAAGCAATACCCAATACCGTTGCTCCTACCGGCGAAACACTGGCGACTCCCATGACTACACCAACGTAAATAGCCACAGCCAGCAAAGCGCCTAAACCTCGTCCCATCAGTGCCACATATGCATCTTTTAATGAAGAGTCAAAAGAGAAATGAACATTGCGGTAACTCGTCATTGCGGCATCAAAGCGGGCATTGCTCCACAATAACCAAGGTAAAGCAATGTAAAAAGCCAGTAGTAGTACAGCACTCACTACTGGGAAAAATGCGTTAGCCACAGCCCAAATGACTAGAACTGCAACAGCGACTAAACGCCCTTTGAGGATTTGCATCGGCACAGCATGATACTCAAAGTTATCATTGTCGACATAGGTATTGCCGTAGAAATAGCGTTTTGTTCTGACCTTCGCCCAAGCAGAATAAATGCCCAAAGTGATGATGCTCAGCAGAACATTGACTATCCAAATGCCAAAGAATTCGCCTCCCTTCCCCTTAAAACTAATGGGATTCGTTATATGTTTTTGTTCCATTTATTACATTTCCTGACGTAGTTGACTAAAAAAACAAGGCAAATAATTTCTTACATTTCATTGCCATCGTCCATGTCTTAATAACAAGAAAATGCAACCAATTGATGTACATCACAAATAACATGAGTTATTGATACAATAATTTTACATATGGTAGACACCAAATTTGTTTCCTCATGAGATCTCAAATACTTTTTGCTTGGCTACCGTCATGTTAGCTCAACGCTTTTGTTGTTATTGAGCCAATCGAGTACGTGTCTTCTAGAATTACTTAAGAGGTCACCAAATAAGGAACCCAAATGTTGAAGAAATCACTAGCGGCTATTCCCTTGCTTCTCTGTTTGTTCATATCATCAGCCTACGCCGAAAACACGCGTAAAACCGTCAAAATCACCGCTGGAGATTGGCCTCCTTTTATCGGTCAAAGCCTAGAAGATTACGGTGTCGTCGCACAAACCATCAAGCAGGTTTTTGCGTTACAAGGTTATGAGGTGGTTTTCACTTTCTACCCTTGGGCAAGAGCTTATGAGAAAGCCCAAAGTGGTGAATATGATGCCACTGCGGTGTGGATGTTTGATGATGAGCGGACGGAACATTTCTATTTCAGTGAACCCGTATCACAAGAGCAATTTGTGTTCTTTCATCACAAAGACCTCTCCTTTGATTGGTCTACTATAGACGATCTAAAAGGCTACAAGATGGGCGGCGGGCTTGGTTACAGCTATGGGGAAGCTTTGGATAGACTAATTGATGCCAAAGAGGTCAGTATAAGCCGGGTCAACAGCCCCAGTCAGAATCTGTTGCGCCTTAACCACAAACGCATCCAAATCTATCCGGAAGAACGTCAAATCGGCATGTATCACCTAAACCAACAACCAGAAGAGATTCAGGGTAATATTACCTACCACCCAAAACCTTTTCTTAATAACGACGGCTTTGTCATGTTCTCAAAACTAAGCCCAAGAGGAAAAAAACTACTAGAGGTTTTTAACCAAGGGCTTATTAAATGGCATCAGCAGCAATCTCAAAGTAACTAAACGACACGGTTTTGCTCTCGCCCTTGATGAAAAGCGTTAATATTGTCCATCAGAATATTCGCTAGATTCTGTATCGATGAATCACTACCCCACGCCACGTGTGGTGTTAGGAGTAAATTGGGCAAATTCATATTGGCGAGTAGCGGATTGCTATCATCCGCTGGCTCTTGGCTAAACACATCTACGCCAGCGCCTGCAATGGTGCCCCGTTTTAAGGCCTCTAGCAGAGCCATTTCATCAACTAACCCACCCCGTCCGGTATTGATAAGCACACTATGAGGTTTCATTTGAGTGAGCTCTTGATGCCCAATTAAGTGATGAGTTCGTTCATTCAGCGGACAATGTAGCGTCAACACATCAGCCATCATCAACACCTGCTCAAATGGCAGGTAGCCATTTCGACAACGATTTGCGCCTTTATGTTCGGCGTAAATAACCTGCATCCCAACCGCCCTAGCCAGAGCCGCAGTGGCCTGCCCCAAAGCTCCAGAGCCAACAACGCCCAAAGTTGATCCTGCTACGTCACCAATTGGGTGAGTAAAGAAGCAAAACTGCTTATTGCGCTGCCATTCCCCATTAGCAATATCATTGTGATAACCGATTAGATTGCGTTTAAGGGCAAATATCATCCCAATCACATGTTCAGGCACCGATTGAGTGGCATAGCCTTGCACGTTTGTGACGGCGATGCTTTGCTCGCGGCAGTAATCAATGTCGATGTTGTTGAAGCCAGTAGCCGAGACAGCGATCAGCTTGAGCTCCGGCAGTTGACGCAATACTGCCGCATCTAATACGACTTTATTAGTGATCACGATTTGAGCGTTTTTCAACCGCTCAACTACCAGCTCAGGGCTGGTAAAATCATATTCAATCCATTGATGATCAAAAGGAAGGTGAGGTAATTCGATATGAGTTGGGATCGTTGCACGATCCAAGAATACAACATTCGGCAGCGACATAGTTTCTCCTTTCGCTGCCTGTAATGAAATCATGGACGCGGCAGCGCTTTGTAATCAGGCAATTCTCGCACAGGATCGAAATAGTTAAAGATCAACGCCTCCGCTTCAGGATAAAAATCACAAGGAACAAAAATACTGCGTAAGCGATCATCTTGAGGGTGGTAAAAACTCAATTCAGCCGCATGCAGTTCAAGACGGTTGGAGAATTCAAAAGCTTCTCCTTGTGAATAAAATTCATCTCCGACAATCGGATGCCCTAAAGCCTGCATATGCACACGCAACTGATGTGAACGCCCTGTAATAGGCAGTAACCTAACAATGGTGGTCTGCTCCTCCCGCTTCGCCACCTCAAATAAGGTTTGAGATGGCTTACCCTGATCAAAACAGACTTTCTGCTTCGGCCGATTTGGCCAATCACAAATCAGTGGAAGATCCACTTTTCCCTCTTGTTGTTCAACCTGCCCCCATACACGAGCATAGTAGACCTTATGCGTGAGGCGAAACTGAAACTGTTTTTTTAACGCCGACTCTGTGGGCTTGTTCTTGGCAAACAGCATCAAACCTGAAGTTGACATGTCAAGGCGATGAACAGGTTGGATGTCGGGATAAATGTCTTTTAAACGGCTCCACATACTGTCGTAGTGCTCTTCAGCCCTTCCAGGCACAGACAAAAGACCCGACGGTTTATTCACAATAAGGATGCCTTCATCTTCAAATACTCGCTCAATCCATGGCTCAGTCGGAGGGTGGTATTGTTGCATAGCCATAAAACATCTCAATCAGGTATAAAACGCAACCAGTATATCAGAGTCAGGCTTGTGACGGCGTTTCCACATCCTAGTATGCTTTAGCTTTTTTCATGTAAATAATATTTAACACACTGATTGCATGTGATATTCATACTTAAAGTTGACAAGAAATAATCAATAACGACAAAAACATCAAGGAACCCAAATGGAAACGATCTCCGCTTCAGAAAGCAAACCCAGATGCTCTCTGTCACAACTCATCCGCTCGCTAGGCCCAGGAATTATGATGGCCGCCGCTGCGGTGGGAGGATCACATCTGGTGGCTTCAACCAAAGCCGGTGCAATTTACGGTTGGCAGCTAGCCGCACTCATTTTGTTAGTTAACTTTTTTAAATACCCATTTTTCCGTGCCAGCGTACAGTACACCATGGGAACCGGAGAAAGTCTGGTCGAAGGCTACGCCAAGCTAGGTCGACCTTACCTATGGCTGTTTGTCGCACTCAGCGTCGTTTCAGGCGTCGTTAACACAGCCGCCTTACTCCTCTTCAGTGCTAGCTTGTTGGGTTACTTTATTCCTTTCGAGCTCTCGACTACGAGCTTGTGCTTAATCGTCTTAGTCACCTGTTTAACGATTCTGTTTGCAGGTCACTACAAAGCCCTCGACACCTTATCCAAAATCATTATGGCGGTACTGACCATCGCAACATTGACTGCGGTCACTATTGCCGCAGGTAACCCTGTCGAAGCGGCTCCCGCTTTTGAAGCGCCCTCACCTTGGTCCATTGCCGCTATCGGTTTTATTGTTGTAACCATGGGTTGGATGCCAGCACCGATAGAAATTTCCAGCCTGACTTCAATGTGGCTTAAAAGTCAGCAACACCACCAAAAGGTAACCGCTCGTTCTGCTTTGTTCGATTTCAATGTGGGCTACATCGGTACCGCTATTCTGGCGATTGTCTTCCTTGCGCTGGGTACTTTGGTCCTACACGGCAGCAATATTGAACTATCTCAATCGGGTGTAGGATTTTCACATCAGTTGGTTGGGCTCTACGCATCAACCATTGGAGAGTGGTCGCGTTACCTGATTGCAGCCGTTGCGTTCTTCTGCATTTTTGGCAGTACGATTACGGTGATTGACGGCTACGCTCGAGTGATTTCAGAATCTCAACGACTACTGCGTAAGCAAAACGAGATGAAGCATAAAGTGACTCAAGGTTGGATGTTACTTATCTCCGCAGCGGCACTGTCAATTATCGTATTCTGGGCGACAGCACTTCTACCAATGCTTGATTTTGCGATGATTCTGGCCTTTATGACCACACCGTTTTTCGCGCTACTTAACTATATTCTGGTTTCAAAATCTCAGTTGCCAGAACCTTTAGTGCTCAGCAGTAAACTGAAATGGCTCTCCATCATAGGCCTTGTCTACCTGTTTGGTTTCTTGGCGGTATTTGTGTGGTGGAAGTGGCTGATGTAGCCAAATATCGACCAACAAAAAAGGCCTTCAAATGAAGGCCTTTTACTGTAAGTGACATAAATCAGTTGTGAGAAACAACGATCATACGCAAAGAATCTAGTTGATATTGAGCTTGAGCAATGTAGCCATTGAGCTCTCTCATTTGCTCTTCAATCGCCGCCAGTTCTTCATCACGAATGTTTGGGTTAACCGCCTTCAATGCTTGCAATCGTTCTAGCTCTGCATTCAAGCTCGCCTGCATTTCCCGTTGCGCTTGCGCCCGGACAGCTTCGACCTTTTCGACTATAAGCGCTTCACCTGCGGTGATCATCTGATGCACCTGAGCCTGAACTGAAGACACTAATTTCGTCGCCATATGGCGGCCTACTGGGCTAAGCTGACGGTTAAAGCTTTCAAACTCGACCTGCCCTGATAAGTCACTGCCTTTGCCATCCAACATCAAACGAATTGGTGTGGTTGGTAGGAAACGACTGATACCGCTTCGTTTTGGCGCTTGGGCATCAACTCTATATACCAACTCAAGCAGCATAGTGCCTACTGGCAACGCTTTGTTTTTGAGGAGAGATACTGCGGCGACACCGACACCTTCACTCATCAATAAGTCGATACCGCCCTGAATCATCGGGTGCTCCCAACTGATGAAGTTCATATCTTCTCGAGACAACGCCGTATCACGATCGAAGGTAATTGTTGCCCCTTCGTAAGGCAAACCAGGGTAACTTGGCACCATCATGTGCTCAGATGGCGTTACTACCAAGGCATTCTCCCCTTTATCATCCTGATTAAGGCCAATGGTATCAAACAGACTCAACGCAAACGTCACTAGATTGGTATCACCATCGGTGGCCGCAATCTTATCGACTATCTGCTGCGCTTTTTCACCACCATTGGAGTGCATTTCCAGTAAACGGTCACGCCCTTGCTCAAGTTGAGACTTAAGCTCTTTGTTCATCGCTGCCGATTCGCTGATCACATCATCGAGTTCGGTAACGTCACCCGAAGCAAGCATTTCGATCAAACGATCAGAGAACTTGTCATACACCGCTCGACCTGTCGGGCAAGTATCAGCAAACGCATTCAGGCCTTCATCGAACCAACGCGCCAAAATAGCCTGTGAAGTTTGCTCCAGATAAGGGACGTGAATATCAATATCGCGGCTCTGACCAATACGGTCTAGGCGGCCAATACGCTGCTCAAGTAAGTCGGGGTTAAACGGCAAATCGAACATCACTAGTTGGTTTGCAAACTGGAAGTTACGACCTTCTGAACCGATTTCACTACAGATTAGTACCTGAGCCCCGCCCTCTTCCTGCGCAAAGTAAGCGGCCGCTTTATCGCGTTCTAAAATCGACATACCTTCGTGGAACACAGTAGCACGGATACCTTCACGTTCACGCAACGCCTGCTCCAGCTGAAGCGCTGTGCTAGCACGAGAAGCAATAACCAAAATCTTGTCACTGCGCTTTTGTTTGATCTTCTCAATCAACCAATTGACGCGTGAATCAAATTGCCACCAGCTGGCATCATCGCCTTCAAATTCTTGGAAGATCTCTTCCGGATAGAGATTTTTCAACGCACGTGCTTCAGGGCTTATTTTGCCACCAATCATGCCTGATACGCGCATCGACGTCGTATACTGCTGAGGAATCGGCATGGGCAGCAAGTTTACGTTGCGCACTGGGAAGCCTTTGATTGCTGCACGGGTGTTACGGAAAAGTACACGTCCTGTGCCATGGCGGTCCATCAGGTTATCAATCAGTTCCTGACGAGCTGCAGCTTTAGCTTCTTCTTCGCTATCGCTTTCAATAATGCGGAATAAAGGCTCAACATCCTGTTCAGACAACAATTCAGTAATCTGATTTTTAGCTTCATTCTCGAGCTGTTGGCCAGAGAACAACGCACTCACTGAATCCGCTACTGGCGCGTATTGTTCTTCTTCCTCAACAAACGCTTGGTAGTCATAGAAGCGGTCTGAATCGAGCAAACGCAGACGGGCAAAGTGACTTTCACGTCCTAGTTGTTCTGGGGTTGCGGTCAAAAGGAGTACGCCCGGGGTACGCTCTGCCAGCCCTTCAACCACCTGATACTCACGACTTGGTTTTTCTTGACTCCATTCTAAGTGGTGAGCTTCATCAACAACCAGTAAGTCCCATTCACCGTCAAGCGCTTGTTCAAAACGCTTGCGGCTCTTGCGCAAGAAATCCAGTGAACACAGCACATATTGTTGAGTATCAAATGGGTTATCCGCATCAGCAAATGCCTCGATACAGCGCTCTTCATCAAAAATAGAGAAGTGCAAGTTGAAGCGTCGCATCATTTCCACTAACCATTGATGCTGCAAGGTTTCCGGAACCACTATCAAAATACGTTCCGCTCGACCCGCCAGCACCTGTTGATGGATGATCATCCCAGCTTCGATGGTTTTGCCTAGACCGACTTCATCAGCTAATAAAACACGAGGGGCATGACGACGACCGACCTCATGAGCAATATATAACTGATGAGGAATGAGACCCGCACGCATTCCACAAAGACCACGCATTGGGCTCTTGTGCTGTTCATACTGGTTCATCAATGCACGATAACGGAGCACAAAATTGTCCATTCGGTCGATTTGACCCGCGAACAATTTATCTTGAGGTTTGTTAAAACGAATTTGATTGCTGAGCATAATTTCGCGCAGCACAACCTCTTGTTCTCCGCTGTCTTCGCGAGTACCTATATAGGTAAACAGACCTTGGTCCTCGACCACTTGCTCAATCTTTAGTGACCAACCTTGCTGACTGTCAACGACATCACCAGCGTTAAAGGTTACTCGGGTTACAGGAGCATCATTACGAGCGTACACTCGGTTCTCTTCAGAAGCTGCGAACATAAGTGTCACAGTGCGCGCATCCAATGCTACTACAGTCCCTAAACCTAAATCGCTTTCCGTATCGCTGATCCAGCGCTGGCCCAAAGCAAATGTCATGAATCGACTACCTCATCTGTTTAATTCAAAAATGGGTTTAATTATCTTAGTTGTTCTTGCGTGACTTGAAAGGCAACTGACGGGGAAGTAAATGGTCAGCAGTCAAGCCAAAAAGGTCGCTCATATTACTCGAAGCTGTGATATTGGTCACGTACAAACACCTCAAAAACCAACAAATTTTTCTCTATCTTTTGCATGACATCAAAGTGTAAGAAAAGAGTGGCAAATCTAAAAAAGAGAGTTGGAAATCTGACTTATACTCACAGATGAGAATGTAGACGATGGTGTCAATGTTTTGACTGGCACGAGAGATGCATTATTTCGGATGACGATCAATACGGGTTTGTAGCATATCAGCTAACCGACAGCGATCTCTGAGCGACTTAGCGACATGCTGCAAACAACCGCAGGTAGGCCATCATCACAAGCGATTGTGAATGGCAAACAAGCCGCATCACGGCAAGGAGACGCTTATGGGTGACACGGATCGGAAACTTTTTGTCCTAGACACCAACATCCTTCTTCATGAACCTTTAGCCATCTATTCCTTTCAAGAACACGACGTGGTCATTCCAATGACCGTCCTCGAAGAGCTCGACCGAATCAAAGACAGCAAACGCGACGTTGCCCGCGATGCGCGAGTGGCCATCCGCGCCATGGAAGCTATGTTCAAAGACGCCACACCAGATGAAATCTCTGAAGGCATTCCCATCAATCGAGATAAAGAAAATACCGGCCATATCTCTATTCTCGCCGATTTTGAGCTGCAAGAGACTGTTAAGGCATTTGCTGACAAAGCTGGCGATAATCGCATTCTTAATGCGGTACTTTATCTGCAGAACAAACGAGCACCACGTGAAGTGGTTCTGATCACCAAAGACATCAATATGCGCTTACGCGCCAAAGGGGCAGGCGTTCGCTTCGTTGAAGATTATCGTACTGATCAATTAATTGATGACGTTCAGTACCTAACTAAAGGCTTCCAACGAATCGAAGGTGACTTCTGGAGCAATATCGATGAGGTCGAGAGTAAGAACCTTGGTGGTCACACGTTCCATACCCTAGATCGAGAGCCTTTTGAGCCAACTTACATTAATCAGTATGTTATTGATGAAGAGAGTGATTTCGCAGGGCGAGTGGAAGACATCACCCCTGACAAGGTAACACTGAAAGATCTCAGCCGCGAGCGTATGATGCATCGTCGAGCGTGGGACATCACGCCTAAGAACATTTATCAAGGCATGGCGTTAGATGCCTTACTCGATCCTGATATTGATTTGGTGATTCTAACGGGGGCTGCGGGTAGTGGTAAAACGCTACTTGCTATGGCGTCCGCTTTGGAGCAAACCATTGAACACGGTATGTTCGACAAGATCATCGTCACACGTAATACGCCAGATATCGGCGAATCGATTGGCTTCTTGCCTGGCAGTGAGGAGGAAAAAATGCTGCCTTGGTTAGCGGCGGTAACGGACACACTGGAAGCGCTACATAAGCACGACCACTGCACTGAAGGCTCATTGAAGTACATCTGTGACAAAGCCAATATACAGTTTAAGTCGATAAACTTTATGCGTGGCCGCTCAATCCAAAACGCGTTTGTCTTACTGGATGAGTGTCAGAACCTGACCGCTTCGCAAATCAAAACCATCATTACTCGCTGTGGTGAAGGTACTAAGATAGTTTGCTCGGGTAACCTGGCACAGATTGACTCCCACTACCTCACCCCTGTTACCTCAGGGTTAACCTACATGGTTGAACGCTTCAAGAACTTCGAAGGCAGCGCCAATGTCCACCTAAATGGCGTCGTGCGCAGCCGTCTGGCTGAGTTTGCAGAAGAGAATTTATAGTCATGAAAAGCGGGATATTATTTATATCCCGCTACATTTTTAAAATAACTATTCACAAGCATCACATAACTATGTTTAACTAGTCCTATTAAAATAATGAGCAATGAAGGACTGAAGCATGGCTTTCAATCTACGTAACCGAAATTTCCTTAAGCTTCTCGATTTCACCCCAAAAGAGATCCAGTTTTTACTCGATCTATCTGCGGATCTTAAGAAGGCAAAATACGCGGGCACAGAACAGAAAAAGCTCGTTGGTAAAAACATCGCCCTGATCTTTGAAAAAGCCTCTACTCGCACCCGATGCGCGTTTGAAGTAGCAGCCTTCGACCAAGGCGCACAAGTTTCTTACATCGGCCCATCTGGTTCTCAGATTGGTCATAAAGAGTCGATGAAGGACACTGCGCGTGTACTAGGCAGAATGTATGACGGCATTGAATATCGAGGGTTCGGCCAAGAAGTCGTAGAAGAGCTGGGGCAATACGCTGGTGTACCTGTTTGGAACGGTTTGACCGACGAATTTCACCCCACTCAAATACTGGCCGATTTTCTTACCATGCTTGAACACGGTCGCGGTAAGATGCTCCATGAAATCAAGTTTGCTTACTTAGGCGATGCACGCAACAACATGGGTAACTCTCTACTGGTAGGTGCAGCAAAAATGGGCATGGACATACGTCTCGTCGCCCCTAAAGCTTTCTGGCCAGAAGAGGAACTGGTGGCAAACTGCCAACAGATTGCTCTACAAACAGGGGCAAAAATCACCTTGACTGAAAGCGTAGATGAAGGCGTTAAAGGTTGCGACTTCCTTTATACTGACGTGTGGGTTTCGATGGGCGAAGCCCCAGAGGCTTGGGACGAGCGAGTTGCTCAAATGAAGCCTTATCAAGTCAATATGGACACCCTAGATAAAACCGGTAACCCACAAGTCAAGTTCATGCATTGCTTACCGGCATTTCATAATGATGAAACCACCATAGGTAAAGAAGTAGCCGACAAATACGGTATGAATGGGCTGGAAGTTACTGAAGAAGTGTTCGAGTCTGACCACTCGATTGTGTTTGATGAAGCAGAGAACCGCATGCACACGATTAAAGCTGTGATGGTCGCAACACTCGGTTCATAACACCAACAAAAATTGCACCATAAAGCGTCGATGTAATCGCTTGCGTTAACAAATCTTCAGCGTATAATGCTCGGCAATTTGTCTGGAGGTAGTGACCAAATGCCACGTAAAACGTGTTCTACAAAACGATTTACATTAGGTAAGCCAAAACGCTTACTGGCTGGTCTTATTACTATTTCCACCGATTTTTAAAGCCTCCCTATTGGGAGGCTTTTTTATTGCCTAAATTGCAGATGGGACGATGATTATGACGAACACGCTTTATAACAAGCACATTATCTCAATTCCTGAGCTTTCTCGTGAAGAGCTGGAACTGATTGTCAAAACCGCAGGTCAACTCAAAGCAGAGCCTAATCCTGAGCTGATCAAGAACAAGGTGATCGCCAGCTGCTTCTTTGAGCCTTCTACCCGTACTCGTCTGTCTTTTGAAACCGCTATCCAGCGCGTCGGTGGCAGCGTGATTGGTTTTGATAATGGCGGTAACACTTCGCTAGCCAAGAAAGGAGAAACCTTATCGGACTCGGTTCAGGTTATCTCTTCTTATGTCGATGCATTTGTTATGCGTCATCCACAGGAAGGCGCTGCACGATTAGCTTCTGAATTCTCCAATGGTGTACCTGTCATCAACGCGGGTGACGGAGCGAACCAACATCCAACCCAAACTCTGCTCGACCTGTTCTCTATTGCCGAAACACAAGGCCGTCTCGATAACCTCAATGTTGCCTTTGTTGGTGACCTGAAATACGGCCGTACCGTTCACTCTCTGACGCAGGCTCTGGCGAAATTTAACAATGTTCGTTTCTACTTCATTGCGCCAGAGGCACTAGCGATGCCAGATTACATTTGTGAAGAGTTGGATGAAGCTGGTATTGAATACAGCATGCACACAGATATGGAAACCGTCATCCCTGAGCTGGACGTGCTGTACATGACCCGTGTTCAGAAAGAGCGCTTTGACGAGTCGGAATACGCGCACATCAAATCGGCCTACATCCTTACTGCAGCCCTGCTGGAAGGTGCACGCGACAACCTAAAAGTGCTACACCCGCTGCCTCGCGTGGATGAAATCACTGTTGATGTCGATAAAACGCCACACGCCTATTACTTTGAGCAGGCTGAAAATGGCGTCTATGCGCGTGAAGCCCTACTTGCCCTTGTTTTAAACCAATCACTGTAATCTGGAGAATCATCATGGCTAAAGAAACTCAATTGCAGGTTGAAGCAATCAAAAACGGCACCGTTATTGACCACATTCCAGCTCAGATTGGTATTAAAGTTCTCAAACTATTTTCAATGGATAAGTCAGAGCAGCGCGTCACTGTTGGCCTCAATTTGCCGTCTTCGGCCCTCGGTCATAAAGATCTGCTTAAGATTGAAAATGTCTTTATCACTGAAGAGCAGGCAAGCAAACTTGCCTTGTACGCACCACATGCCACGGTTAACCAAATCGAAAACTACGAGGTTGTGAAGAAGCTGGCTCTCGATTTACCAGAACAGATCAACAACGTCTTTGAATGCCCAAACAGTAACTGCATTACCCACGATGAACCTGTAGAAACTAGCTTTAAAGTATTCGAGAAGAAAGATAACGTTCGATTAAAATGTAAGTATTGTGAAAAAGTCTTCTCACGAGAAATCGTTACTGAGCGTTAATCATCTATTAATCATAAATTATCTATCCCTGCTCTCTGCTAGCAGGGATTTTTCTTTACGCCGCCGAGCTTTCACGGCACACTGATTTCCCTTAATTACGTTAACCCCAACAGATGGAACATAATAATGACTAAAGTACTTCATACAGAATCCGCTCCTGCTGCTATTGGCCCGTATGTACAAGGTGTAGACCTAGGTAACATGGTACTGACCTCAGGTCAGATTCCAGTAAACCCTGCAACAGGTGAAGTATCAGCAGACATCTCTGAGCAAGCTCGTCAGTCTCTGGATAACGTAAAAGCGGTGGTTGAAGCATCTGGCTTGTCTGTTACTGACATCGTTAAAATGACGGTTTTCGTCAAAGACCTCAATGACTTTGGCACAGTTAACGAAGTGTATGGTCAATTCTTCGATGAGCATAATGTGTCAAACTACCCTGCTCGTTCATGTGTAGAAGTGGCTCGTCTACCTAAAGATGTAGGTATCGAAATTGAAGCGATTGCTGTTCGCAAATAATTTTCGAATATCATAAAAAAGCGAGCTTGATGCTCGCTTTTTTTACGCTAAAGAATCAATAATATTTGTCACAACCTATATGCAGTTGTGGGTCATCCATTAATTCGCTGATGTCAGCAGCAAACTGCTGATGAGAATCACGCTCCTCAATAAGAATCGCATGGTTCTTCTTATCAACGGCCAAGACTGTTCCAACGCCCTGTTTACATTCCACCAGCATACCTTTTTCGATTTCAGTAATATCCATATTCCTCTCCCTTTGTTGTTTAACTATTTACAACCTGAGAGATAAAAAGGATCAAAAAAGCCGACTCAAAGTCGGCTTTTTATAATATTAATTTAAGGCTTACTTAACGAAATCCATACCCGTTTGGATGTCGCCGTTCAGTGTTTCTAACATGCCATCAAGTGCTGATTTTTCGAATGCACTCAGTTCACCGTAGCTCAGGATCTCTTCAACGCCATCTTTACCCAGCTTCACTGGTTGTGCGAAGAACGGTGCATGCTCACCATCACCTTCAACGTAAGCGTATTCAACCACATCTTCACCTTGAAGTGCTTTCACTAGAGCAAGACCGAATCTGCACGCCGCCTGACCCATAGACAGAGTTGCGCTACCGCCACCCGCTTTTGCCTCTACCACTTCAGTACCCGCATTCTGGATACGCTTAGTTAGTGCTTCTACTTCTTCTGCCGTGAACTCAACACCTTCAACCTGAGAAAGCAGAGGAAGAATCGTTACACCAGAGTGACCACCGATAACCGGTACACGTACCTCACCTGGATCTTTATCTTTAAGATCCGCAACGAAAGTTTCAGAACGGATAACATCCAGAGTTGTCACACCAAACAGACGGCGCTTATCGTAAACGCCCGCTTTCTTAAGAACTTCTGCCGCGATTGGTACTGTCGTGTTAACTGGGTTAGTAATGATACCAATCATCGCTTTAGGACAAACGTGAGCAATTTTCTCTGCAAGAGACTTAACGATACCAGCGTTGACGTTAAATAGGTCCGCACGATCCATACCAGGCTTACGTGCAACACCCGCGGAGATAAGAACAACATCCGCACCTTCAAGGGCGGGTGTTGGATCTTCGCCCGCATAACCTTTGATTGATACTGGCGTTGGAATGTGACTTAGATCAGCAGCGACACCCGGAGTAACCGGAGCGATGTCATAAAGTGCTAAATCTGAACCTGCAGGAAGGCGGTTTTTAAGTAAAAGGGCTAGGGCTTGACCGATGCCTCCAGCGGCACCAATAACGGCTACTTTCATCGTAGTTCTCCTTGAGATGGATCTCTTTATAAGTCTTGGGGTGATTTGAAATCAACGCTGTCCAAAGCTATAGCAATCACATAATGATTACAATCAATTAACGTCAGCTTTGCGACCTTGCGCAACACAGTAACAACATACTACATACAAGTGTTTATTATCCTCATATTTACCTTTATTGACAAAGGGTTAAGCAATAATAAAGTTGCAATATCTCTCCCCTGTTTACAGTGACATGTTAGACAGATTTAGGGATAGCATTGGCACAATGTGCATAGCTATGCGAGAATATTCACTTGATTTTTATAAAAACAACGGCTGAAAGAGAACCATGCGTCATTCAGAAAAACAAGATAACCTCGTCCGTGCATTTAAAGCATTGCTAAAAGAGGAACGATTTGGCTCCCAAGGGGATATTGTCGAGGCTCTGAAAAATGAAGGCTTCGAAAACATTAACCAGTCCAAAGTTTCCCGTATGCTGACCAAATTTGGTGCTGTTCGTACCCGCAATGCCAAGATGGAAATGGTTTACTGTCTGCCAGCGGAGTTAGGTGTGCCGACAGTATCGAGCTCATTGCGTGAGTTGGTTCTAGATATTGACCGCAACAATGCCCTAGTCGTGATTCATACTGGACCAGGCGCAGCTCAGTTAATTGCTCGTTTACTCGATTCACTGGGTAAAGCAGAAGGCATACTCGGTGTCGTCGCCGGCGATGACACAATTTTCATTACTCCGACCCTAAATATAACGACGGAACAATTGTTCAATTCAGTCTGCGAACTATTTGAATATACTGGATAAGTTTCAGATATCGCCCCCTACTGTTGAGTCACTTGAGGTCAGTTGCCTTGTGACTCAAATCACATCTTAGACAAATCTCTTCATCCAAATGCGCATTAGGCTAAGCCATTGATTCAACGATGGTTTAACCTGCTAATTTAGGTTAAATTTTCGTTCAAAACGCAGCCAAATTCGCTATAGTTTTTAACAATCGTGTAATTATGTGCCAATTATTTGGTATTATTCTGCCACTTTTTCAACATACGGATTGAAAAAGATGCCGTTTCCATAATAGGAAACTCCCATAGCGACTACACTTGCTCTGGGTTAATAATGGATAAAGGAAGGGAAATTCATGGCATTGAACAAACTTATCAAAGTTGGTGCTATTGCAGCTGCTGTAGTGGGTGCTGGCGCGGTTAACGCTCAAGAATTCATTACGATTGGTACAGGTTCTGTAACGGGCGTTTACTACCCGACTGGTGGCGCGATTTGTAAACTGGTTAATAAAGGCCGTAAAGATCACAATATTCGTTGTTCTGTGGAGTCGACTGGTGGTTCGATCTACAACGTAAACACTATTCGTGCTGGAGAGCTGGACTTTGGTATCGTTCAGTCTGATTGGCAGTACCACGGATACAACGGTACAAGTAAGTTTGCTGAACAAGGCCCGTACAAAAAGCTACGTGCAGTGTTCTCTCTACACACAGAACCATTTAACATCATCGCTCGTGCTGATTCTGGTATAGAAAACGTATCTGACCTGAAAGGCAAGCGCGTAAACATCGGTAACCCAGGTTCTGGTGACCGTGCGACTATGGGTGTAGTAATGGAAGCCATGGGCTGGACTAACGACAGCTTCAAGCTTGCTTCTGAACTAAAAGGTTCTGAGCGTTCACAAGCTCTATGTGATAATAAAATCGACGCGTTCGTTTATGTTGTTGGCCATCCAAATGGATCAATCAAAGAAGCAACTACTTCATGTGATGCGAAGTTAATTTCTGCAACTGGCCCGCAAATCGACAAGATCGTCGCTGACAATCCATATTACGCATTCAGTACAATCCCAGCGGGTATGTACCGTGGTACAGATAAAGACGTAAACAGCTTCGGTGTTGCCGCGACTATGGTGACAACGACTAATGTTTCTGACGATGTTGCTTACAACGTGGCAAAATCTGTATTCGAAAATTTTGATACCTTTAAACGTCTGCACCCTGCGTTTGCAAACCTTAAGAAAGAAGACATGGTGAAAGCTGGTCTTTCTATCCCTCTACACCCAGGTGCTGAGAAATACTACAAAGAAGTAGGCCTACTTAAGTAACCTCTCTTTGTTCATCAAGGAGGTCACTACCTCCTTGATGCATCAAGCTCTAAGGTATTGAGCAATATCGTATTATTTGGAGTTTCATATTTTTTGAAACTCCTCTTTATTTGTATCTATCACAAACTTACTAATGAGCAATGTTTGATCTTTTCACTAGACTGAAAGATGCAAATCAGGTTCTGACAATCATAAAAAGACAGGCCATTTATAATAAGGATTAAGTACATGTCGAAGACAACATCTCCGTCTCAAGATGTGCAAGAAATGGTAGCTCAAGCCGATACAGGTGCACGTGCCCCTATGGGTATCCCAGGACGCATCTTATGGTTTGTGCCACTGTGTTGGTCACTATTCCAACTTTGGTACGCATCCCCTCTGCCGTTCATATTTAATTTTGGCGTACTCAACGACACTGAAGCACGTTCGATACATTTGATGTTTGCCGTGTTCCTAGCGTTTACCGCTTACCCCGCTCTGAAAACTTCTCCTCGTGATCATATCCCTGCTCTGGATTGGCTACTGGCATTAGCCGGCAGTTTCTCCGCTGCTTATATCTACATTTTCTACACCGAGCTGGCTGGCCGATCAGGTGCTCCAACAACATTTGACATTGTTGTTGCTGTTATAGGAATGGTGCTGCTACTGGAAGCGACACGTCGTGCACTAGGTCCACCACTGATGGTCGTTGCCGCCGTGTTCTTACTGTATACCTTTGGTGGTCCGTACATGCCCGATGTGATTGCTCACAAAGGCGCTAGTCTGAACAAAGCAATGTCTCATCTATGGTTAACAACCGAAGGTGTATTTGGCGTTGCTCTGGGTGTATCCACATCATTCGTATTCTTGTTTGTACTGTTCGGGGCAATGCTGGAACGCGCAGGTGCAGGTGCTTATTTCATTAAAGTCGCTTTCTCTTTGCTGGGACATATGAGAGGTGGGCCAGCTAAAGCAGCAGTAGTCGCATCAGGTTTATCTGGTCTGGTTTCGGGCTCTTCAATCGCCAACGTTGTGACCACTGGTACCTTCACAATCCCACTAATGAAACGTGTCGGTTTCCCAGGAACAAAAGCAGGCGCAGTAGAAGTTGCCGCTTCAACCAATGGTCAGTTAACGCCACCAATAATGGGTGCAGCTGCATTCCTAATGGTTGAATACGTAGGAATTTCTTACGTCGAAGTCATCAAGGCGGCAATCCTGCCTGCTCTGATTTCTTACATCGCGCTAATTTACATTGTCCACCTTGAAGCATGTAAAGCAGGCATGACTGGTCTTCCTCGTCGTCATAATCCAACACTGCTGGCTAGCTTACTGTCTTTCACTGGCACAATTCTTGGTCTATGTGTGATTAGTGCCGCTGTTTATTATGGTGTCGGCTGGACTAAAGACGTATTTGGTGATGCCGCTACACCAATCGTCACCGTTGCTTTGCTACTGTCTTATGTAGCTCTGGTTAATATCTCAGCCAAATATGCCAAAGAAGGCGCGATTGAGATCGATGCTGAGCTAACTGAAGTACCAGATCCTGGCCCAACCATCAAGTCAGGTTTACATTACCTACTCCCAATTGTTGTGCTAGTTTGGTGTCTGACCGTTGAACGATTCTCTCCAGGTCTATCCGCTTTCTGGGCGACGGTTTTCATGATCTTTATCCTGATCACTCAACGCCCTCTAATGGCAGCTCTTTCTCAACAAGGATCGATTGCAGAACAAACCAAAGAGGGCTTTATTGACTTACTTGAGAGTCTAGTTTCTGGTGCTCGTAACATGATCGGTATTGGTGTTGCGACTGCGGCTGCGGGCACAGTTGTTGGTGTGGTAACTCTCACCGGTATTGGTTTGGTGATGACGGACTTCGTCGAGTTTATCTCGGGTGGTAACATTATCCTGATGCTTCTGTTCACTGCTGTGATCAGTCTGATCTTGGGTATGGGCCTACCAACGACAGCAAACTACATCGTAGTTTCTACACTAATGGCTCCTGTTATCGTGACGCTGGGTGCACAAAGCGGCTTAATCATCCCTCTGATCGCCGTTCACTTGTTTGTGTTCTACTTTGGTATTCTGGCCGACGATACACCTCCGGTTGGTTTAGCAGCCTTTGCCGCTGCGGCGATAGCCAAGTCGGATCCAATCAGGACCGGTATTCAGGGCTTTACTTACGATATTCGTACCGCCATCTTACCTTTCATGTTCATCTTCAACACACAACTTCTTTTAATGGGAATTGAGAGTTGGTGGCATTTGTTGCTCACGATCATATCTTCCGTCATTGCAATGCTGATATTCTCTGCAGCAACACAAGGCTGGTGGTTTACTAAGAACAAGTGGTGGGAAACAGTTCTGCTTTTGGCTCTGACGTTTACTTTCTTCCGCCCTGGTTTCTGGTGGGATCAAATTTACCCAGCCAAAGTACTTCATCCAGGTACAGAGATCGCGCAGATCACTGAACAGCTAGCAGTTGGTCAAGAGATTGAGCTTCTTGTTGCGGGTGAGAACCTTGAAGGTGATTTCATCTCGAAGACTGTCCGACTGCCATTCGAGGACAGCGCAAAGTCCGCTGAAGATCGTATATCATCTATGGGTCTGATGCTGAATAGCAGCAATGGCCGTATGTTGGTCGATATGGTCGAATTCGGCAGCCCAGCAGAAGCAGCTGGCGTTGATTTCGACTGGGAGATTCGCTCGGTTGTAGTGGATGCAGATCGACCAATGAAAGAGTGGGTCTTCGTTCCTGCACTACTACTGCTCATCGGTCTAGGTATGAACCAGAGAAGACGAGCTCGTAAGGATGAATTGAGCGCGTAACTTAGTTAGCCTCGCTCCATAGAAGGAAGTGAGGCTACAATTAGCTAATCCACTTAAATTCGGTGGATTTGGTATTAACTAAGGATGCATATCTCAGCCATTTCTATGGTTGAGACTGAATAGAGAGCTATCGATGTATAAGCAAATTCTTGTTCCTGTCGATCTGAACGACAAAGGCTTTTCTGATAAAGCACTAGAGCTGGCTGTTTGGCACGCCAAGCACTCAAACGCTCAAGTTCATCTTCTGAACGTATTACCAGGTATTCACATGTCTATGGTTGCGACCTACTTTCCAAAAGATGCCGCAGCGAAAATGAAAACCGACGTTGAGAATCAGCTGAAACAGTTCGCTGTCCAGCACATTCCTGAAGAAGTGGTCTACAAAGCGCACGTAGCCGAAGGCAAAGCGTACGCGACTATTCTCGACTATGCGGAAAAGCTCGGTGCCGACCTGATTGTGATGCCAAGCCATAAGCGTTCTAAACTGGATAAAGTGGTATTAGGCTCTGTCGCCAGTAAAGTGGTTCAGAACTCACCCATCAATGTATTGGTGGTAAAACCGCAAGGCTAAGTTGATTGAATAAAGACAAAAGGCGCTCAATTGAGCGCCTTTTTTAATAGTTACTAACGATTGATATTATAGTTTCAATCGAATTTAACTAATGATAATAATTATCAATAATGATCCTATCAACACCAAAGACTGGATCACATCATGAAAAAGACATTAACCTTTGCAGTTATTCACTTCTCAATCGCTTTCACGGTCGCATATCTATTAACGGGAGATATCTTGATTGGTAGTCTGATTGCCATGATCGAGCCTATGGTGAACACCGTTGCGTTTTATTTTCATGAACGAGTTTGGCAAGCCTCACCCCAGTTGAAAAAACGTGAGAACGCTACAGCGCTGAAAACCACCAGCTTTGCCGTTGTGCACTTTAGTGTGGCGTTTAGTGTTGCTTATCTTTTGACAGGGAGCTGGTTAGTCGGTGGAGTTATGGCCGCGATTGAACCAAGTATTAACACTCTCGCCTATTATTTCCATGAGCGAGTATGGCAGCGCAAACAAAGCCCGCTATTTTCACAGCAAACGGCTCACGTTTGAAAACCACTACACAGGGAAATGGGTCACGCAAAGATTTTTACTCAGTCCGATATTAAATTTCTGCGTTTGACCATCCAACATCACTTCTAGCTGATATAGATCATTGAGATCAGGCTGGCTGGCATCAAAATAGATCGGCGCTTCAACTTGAAACAAAGCACTCGCATGATCATTGCGTACATCAATAGGTAGATGATAGGTCATTCCATTGAATTTAACTGCAGCAGAAATCAACCCCGGTGTGTAGGTGCTGTAATGAAGATCGACCAAAAACTCACAACCGCCGCCGTGGTGCCAGACCTGCTCGGTTGCAACATGATCTAAACGTACATGGCGAATAAACTGCAGGTAAGGTTTTTTCCATATACCCAATCGTGAATCAAACCTTTGGTGAGGTTGGTCACCTAAAGGACACATATCCAACTTGTCTTCTTCGAACAAAAGTTCTTCTTCCTCTTCAAGAAACAAGATCTCAAAGCGATTTCGACCGAGCTGCATGTAAGGACGAATGTCCTTTTTGTATTCCGCCTGTGAGCCATCACAATCAAACAGCGCTATACCATTGAGTCGCACTTCAGCATGGTAATCCACACCACCAAGTACCAAGTCAACGGCTGGAAACGCCAGCATAGCTTCATCAACTTCAATATCGTGCATCAAGTGCCACTCTTGCTCAGCGATATCTTGTTCGCACAACGTATCAGGTAAGCGCTCGCTTAATGCTGCAGGAAAAGTAATGTCATCCTGAGGAATAGAAAGGTCAGTAAGCGGAGAGATCTGCCATAAGCCTGCGAGTGATAGCTGCATGTTTCCCTTATTAAAATTGCGCTAGATCAAGTTTGGGTGATTATAAAGAATCGTCAGAATGAAAGATACTTATCCCTCGCCGAATGACAGCGACAAAAAAACCAGCCTTAGGCTGGTTTCTTCAACAACTTGTTACTCTTCGTCGTCATCTTCTTCTGGGTACAGTGCATCTTCGCCTTCGTAGTAGGTACCCCAACCGTCATAGATGATGTCATATTTCTCTGCAAGATGAATCAGCTTCTCTACTTGAGCATCAATTGTTTCTGC
Organism: Vibrio sp. T11.5; assembly: GCF_027587155.1. Classification (NCBI taxonomy): domain Bacteria; kingdom Pseudomonadati; phylum Pseudomonadota; class Gammaproteobacteria; order Vibrionales; family Vibrionaceae; genus Vibrio; species Vibrio sp. T11.5. The sequence continues at coordinate 72,539 of NZ_JAPPTP010000014.1, read as the reverse complement.
ATCAAGAGCCGATTCCATTGTCGCATCACAGCACAGCAGTTTGTTGCCATCTTCATCTTCTGTTTCTTCTGCTTCTAATACTTCAAAACCCATTTTAAACGCTTCAACAACGGCTTTTTCCAGAGTATCGAAATCTTCAGCAAACAGGTGATGTTCTATTTCATATAACGCATCTGGATCACTACCGTCTTCTCGTAAGGCTTGGATGATCTCGCGAGTCTCTTCCTTTTGAATCTCAATTAATTCTTCAACTGATAGATATTCGTCTTCATGAGACATAAGTCGGCTCCAGATAGTGACAAGATTGATCGATTTTTACCGCAACGGAATATCGCATGGATCCAGCGAAATTACTACCCGCAATCTATTCGGATCGTCATCTTTGTTGGTACTATGATTAACGATCTAGCCGGATCTAGCTCACAACATTGAAAACTTAACATTTTTTTATCATACGTGTGATTCAGAATTATCTGTGGTCATCGATCACAGTTTGCTACCCGTCGTTGTGAGTTTTTATTTTTCAGCGCTGCATATCTTAGGAAAAATGATAACTGCATAGAAATATAACTTTCTGTCACCAGCTTGCAAAGTTGTGAATAGCTATGCTGAATTCAATTTTAATTTGTCAAAATCTTTCAGATGGCGTGACGAATAGAGTCGCAAAGTCAGCGCACAGATTTAATAGTAGCTTTTTAGATAAAAAGCCTACCAATGGTAAAATTATAAAAATTAAAGACCGGAAAAATAACAAATGCCAGTCTTTGAGACTATCATTACCGCTTGCATCTTGATAACAACCTTGTCATAAATACTCATTGGATATTATTGTAAGGACGCAAAATGAGTAAGTTGTACGTAGGCTCAGAAGTAGGCCAGTTAAGACGTGTATTGTTAGCCCGACCAGAGCGAGCGTTAACCCACCTTACCCCTTCAAACTGCCATGAGCTACTGTTTGACGATGTTCTTGCTGTCGAAGCGGCAGGAGAAGAGCATGATCAGTTTGCACAAACTTTGACGAATCAGGGTGTCGAGGTATTGCTACTCCACGATCTCCTTGTAGAGACTTTGGCAGTCAAAGAAGCCAAAGAGTGGTTGCTAGATACTCAGATTTCTGATTTCCGCTACGGTCCGACGTTTGCCCGTGACCTACGCCATTACTTATCGGATATGGATAATGAACACTTAGCAACCATCTTGCTCGGTGGCTTAGCTTATTCAGAGTTACCGATACAGTCTGCATCGATGTTACCTAAGATGCATCGTCCACTGGACTTTGTTATTGAACCATTGCCAAATCACCTCTTCACTCGTGATACATCATGTTGGGTTTACGGCGGTGTGTCTCTTAACCCAATGATGAAAGCAGCTCGTCAGCGCGAGACAAACCATCTACGAGCAATTTATCGCTGGCACCCTGTATTCGCAGGACAAGACTTCATCAAATACTTTGGTGATGAAGATCTGCATTATGACAACGCCAATATTGAGGGCGGTGACGTACTGGTTATCGGTAAAGGAGCAGTGTTGGTCGGTATGTCTGAACGAACAACAGCTCAAGGTGTTGAGAATTTAGCAGCAAATCTATTTAAGAATGGTCAAGCGAAAGAAGTAATTGCAATTGATTTGCCCAAACACCGCTCTTGTATGCATTTAGATACAGTAATGACCCACATGGATATTGACACTTTCTCAGTTTATCCCGAGATCATGCGCAAGGACCTTGATACTTGGCGCCTAACATCGAAAGGGGAAAATGAGATGAAGGTAGAACAAGTGTCAAGTTACACTCATGCTATTGAGCAAGCATTAGGCGTCGATGATCTTAAGATTATCACTACTGGCGGCGACAACTATGAAGCTGAACGTGAACAATGGAACGACGCGAACAACGTCCTAACTGTAAAACCAGGGGTGGTGATTGGTTACGAACGTAACGTTTACACTAACGAGAAGTACGACAAAGCAGGTATCGAAGTTCTGACCATTCCGGGTAATGAACTGGGCCGCGGACGCGGTGGTGCTCGTTGTATGAGCTGCCCAATTGAGCGTGACGATATCTAAAGAGAAACAGAACAAAAAAGGGTTGATGTGGAAACATCAACCCTTTTTTCATTGTTATTGGGTATGTCGAGTCGCGTCTAGTCAGTGCCACCAACGGTAAGCGAATCAAGCTTCAAGGTGGGTTGCCCAACACCAACAGGAACGCTCTGACCTGCTTTGCCACACACACCGACACCTCGGTCAATACTGAGGTCATTACCAACCATAGAAACTTGCTGCATTGCTTCAATCCCTGAACCAATCAAGGTTGCTCCTTTCACAGGGCGAGTAATTTTTCCATTTTCAATCAAATAAGCCTCTGAAGCAGAAAAAACGAATTTACCCGACGTGATGTCGACCTGGCCACCACCAAAGTTTGGTGCATAAAGACCTTTCTTTACCGTAGAGATGATTTCTTCTGGCGAATGTTGCCCTGGTAGCATATAAGTGTTGGTCATTCTCGGCATAGGAAGGTGTGCGTAAGACTCACGGCGGCCGTTACCTGTAGGCGCAACCCCCATAAGATGCGCATTGTGCTTATCCTGCATGTAACCTTTCAGGACACCATTTTCAATCAAGGTGTTGTATTGGCCAGCTACCCCTTCGTCATCGATGTTAAGAGAGCCGCGTAGGTCTTTCAAAGTACCGTCATCAACAATAGTACAAAGCTCAGAGGTGACTTTCTCACCAACCTTGCCGCTAAACACCGAAGATTCCTTACGGTTAAAATCCCCTTCCAACCCGTGGCCTACGGCCTCATGAAGCAGGACACCAGGCCAACCTGAACCTAATACAACCGGCATCGCGCCCGCGGGAGCAGCTTCAGCTTCAAGGTTAACTAGCGCCATACGAATCGCTTCATCAGCGTAGTGATAGGCTACTTTTATACCCTGCTCTTCAGTCAAAAAGAAGTCATAACCAAATCGTCCACCACCACCAGCACTGCCTCGCTCACGGCGTTCACCACGCTGAGCCAGTACACTGATAGACAAACGTACTAAAGGGCGAATATCTCCAGCATAGGTACCATCTGTTGCAGCAACTAGCATTTGCTCATGTACACCACTCAGGCTTACAGACACCTCTGTAATCAAAGGCTCCTTGGTACGGATGTAGGCATCCAGCTCTTTTAGCAATTGCGTTTTTTGCTCTTTTTGCCAGCTTTCAAGTGGATTCTCAGCAGCGTAAACTTGTTGATTATCACTACGCTTGAACGCCTGAATTTGAATATTTTGACCTTGTTGTGCAATACCACGAGCGGCCATGGCACTTTGTTTCAAACCTTCAAGCTGAATTTGATCTGAGTAAGCAAAACCGGTTTTCTCACCCGCGACCGCTCGTACACCGACACCACAGTCAATGTTAAACGAACCATCTTTGATAATACTATCTTCCAGAACCAGTGATTCATGCCAGCTCGACTGAAAATAGATATCAGCATAGTCAATCTGACGGCTAGCAATGCTGGCTAAAGTCTTTGCAATGTCCTTCTCGGTTAGACCTGCCGAGTTTAGCAATGCGTCTTCTACTTGGTTTATTGTCATACTTTGCTCTTAAACATGTAATTGGTTTTGGAACCGAGTGTGGTTGAGAGTAGGCATCGCCTTACGGATTTCAGATACTCGTTTTAAGTCAATATCGACCAACAGATTCTGCGGTTCACTATTGAGTTTGGCGACCACTTCTCCCCATGGAGAGATTACCATAGAGTGTCCCCAAGTTTCTCGACCACAAGGATGAACTCCAGTTTGATTGGCCGCGATAACCCAACTTTGCGTTTCTATTGCTCTTGCCCTTAGTAACGGTTCCCAATGCGCTTTGCCTGTAACAGCCGTAAATGCGGCAGGGACCAGCATCACATTTGCACCCCGCTTCGCCAGTTCACTATACAGCTGTGGAAAACGAACATCATAGCAGATTGTTAAGCCCAAATGAGCGATAGGCGTATCGACTGACACAATTTGCACACCTGGCTTGAACGTTTCGGATTCTCGATAACGCTGATGAGAGTCGGCAACATCGACATCAAACATATGCAGCTTATCATAGTGTGCAATGAGCTCTCCTTGAGGACTGAAGACCAATGAGGTCGTGGTCACATCATTCTCACAACGAATTGGCATGCTTCCTATGACTAGAAATACACCATGGCGTTTCGCTACCATAGCCAGATCCGTTTGAATCATTCCCTGATTTAATGGCTCCGCTATTGTGTGGTAATCGGTACGATGGCCAAACACTAAGCTATTTTCCGGCGTGATCACCAACTGAGCGCCAGCGGCGGCTAACTTGGCAACTTGCTGTTGAATGTAAGCCAGATTTTCCTGTTCATCTGGCCCCGATGTCATTTGAATCAGTCCCACTCTTTCCATGAGCGCTCCTTATTATTCAATTTTTTCGCGTAACGTTTCTGGCAACTTAAACTCGCCTTTACTCCGTGATAGCTCTTTAACGACAGGCGCATCCAGTGGCCCTTTCACTTCATAATTGACTTGAGTAAAGACCTCTACAACTGGTGAAATAACCGTGGTAATAGCAAGCACATATAGTGCCGTTTGCGGTGTCACTGCAAACGCGGTCAGTACAGGAATACCCGACGTAATATCAGGAACAAAGTTCACCTCTGCGTCTACAGTACGTGAGTTAAGGTTAGCCAACCCTTTGATTGTCATCTCACCCGCCACCGCATCCATCTTTATATCATTGGTAAGGAAGATACCATTTTTAATCTCACCGCTACCTTTAATCGAATTAAAGGCCATACCGTTATCAAAGACATCACTAAAGTCGAGCTGCATTTTTCGGATGATAGAATCTAAGCTAAACAGACCAAGCAGGCGTGCTGCACCACTGACATCTGATATTTGACCTTTACCTAGCTTGGTCGAAACATGCCCTTGCAATGTGTTTACCCTCATCGACCAAGGGGAGCCATCCCACTCGACTTTAGAGTCTATCTCAAACGGTGCCTGTTGAATGCCTGAAGTAATTCCAAAGCGTTCCATTACATCACTATTGTTGTCACCAGACATCTCGATATTGAACTTAGTATGATTCATGTCCTCCGTAAGCAGCCACGAACCATTCATATCCACCTTGTTCGCACCACTTTGGAAAGAGAGCTTTTTCCACTCGATTCGCTCACCTTGACGTTGGAGGTCTAGATGCGTTTGCCCGACTTTATAACCTTGCAACCAGAAATCATCGATTGTCAGTGTTATGTTGGGAACTTGCTCATGGAAAGCACGTTCAAAATGACTGATTAGCTCTTTCTGATCTTTCCCCGCTTCAAACAAGGTCTTGTCTTTGAATTCGGCATCTAAAGCGGGAATGTACACATGTAACCTGTCGAGCGCTACGGAGAGATCATAAGGTTCAATGTAGCTCGCCTCACCTGCGGCCTCCTGACTTTCAAGACTCATATGCCAGCCAAGGTTTTTACGTTTGGCAATAAAGTCGACATCATTCCATTCGATGCCCGCTAGGGTCAGCTCCCCCACATCCAATTCAACTCGATTGGGGATAGGTATCTCCGGCGTGTTCACCTCATTAAGAGCCGCCTCACTCGCTATTGATGTAGAACGAGAAAGCAGGTCCGCCCACTGTTCAAGATCAAACTTGTCTGTGCGTATTTGAACCTGATGTCCGGCCACTGGGCTAATTTTAAAACTGCCTTTACCTAAAATCAGATTTGTCGCTTTTAAAACAGGTGTGTCAGGCCGAATATCAATTTCTGCTTGATACTTCAAATTAGGTAACTGCAAGCGAGCAGTAATGCTTTCCTGATTGCCAGATGCCTGCATACTGGCTTTCCCCAGTTGAGATAAGTCTTTATTCAGGGGATAAGGGTACTGACTGCTCACCATCTTAAGATCCGCACTGGTATCAAGCTGGTAAGTAAATCCAACATCATTAAGCTGAATGTCCACTCCCATACTCCACGGAGCATGCCCCTTTAAAGGCCCAATCCAGCGCTCACCGACATAAGGTGTTAGCGGTTTCAAATCCCAGTCACCGACAACATCAATATTAACGTTGTAACCTTGACCGGCATTCTCACCAGCAAAATCAATAGCAACAGGCTGCTTCAATAATTGCGCTGACAAGCCAGCTGCGCTGACGACATCATTATCAAACTCGATTCGGCCAGATACGTTCTCCAGTTTCAGCGGTGGGGTTTCGATAGTGACCTGATTTTCATCCAGTTCAGCGTACCCCCAAGCACGAGCTTCCTCATCAGAACTAAACGGTATATTCAGTTGGAAACTGGATGCTACTTTGCCATCAACCTGTACCGCTGTTAACGCAGCTCCCACAGAATCAACCAATGGTGAGGACGTCATGTAGTCACGAACAGCATTACCCTGCGCGACTGAACTCGCTTCAATTTCAATATGCCCGCCCGGTGCTAACTCAGGTATACGGCCAGTAATTCGAGTCGCACTTACGTCCATTAACCTTGCATTACGTGAGTTAAGGTACATTGCATCATTTTGGAACAGTAAATCTAACTCCAAATCCGTAATGGCAGGCCAAGCGGTATCAAAACTGAACTTCGCTTGTTTCAGGCCTACCCAAGCCTGGAACATGCCATCATTCTTATGGTATGGAAAATCACCTAGTTCACCATACCAGAGCAATTTAGCGGTATTTACTTTCCCGGCTTGAATAGCTGTAGAAAGATAATCGGTTAGGTCTCGTCCGAGCGCTAAAGCGGGCAAATAGCGCCACGTTTCACCTGCATTATACAAATCGGCTTCCGCATAGAAGGACAAAAAAGGGCTTTTATCATTCGGAAAGTCGAGCTTGAACGATCCGAGCACCTGAAGATCAGGTGTTGCCGCCGTTACTTTATCTGCCCACAAACTCCACCCATTTTTGTGATTCTGCCACACCATATCGACTTGGCCTTGCTTAATGTTCAATGGTGCCTGAAACACTTCGCCATAAGGTAATAGGTCATCAATTAAGGTCACACTTGCTTTAGCCTGATGGATATCACCTGATATTGTCGCGGCAAGATGACGGACACCAGGCAATAACTCCCATTGTTTCATTGAACCATCAGTCAGCTGCGCAGAATAGTGGAGGGAGTTCAGTTCTTCACCGTGCATTGAAATTCGTATATCTTCCACTACACCGCCAAGGTCTAAAGTTTCTAGGAGCTGGGTAGTTTGCTTCGACTCTGGTGCCAGCTTAACCAATGGGGAAATGGCTTTAAGTTCAAGCTGAGAGATATTAAGTAGCCAGTCTTCAGGTTGCCACTGATAAGCAATATCCAACTCAGGCCATGGCTGGCCATCCGTTTCTAGGGCAAGTGAGTGAGCATTCACTTGCCAACCTTCACCTTTAGGCTCAAGTTGTAATATACCCGACTCAATCAGCAGTTCATGCTTACGCCCCTCTTTCCATGTAAGCTCAGAAGGTTCGAATTCAACATATGCATTGGTTGGTTTGTTGTGTTGCAGAGTAACCCAGCTGTTTAAACTCACCTGACCTTTTTCAATACCCGTTTCAGATTTAAGGTATTTTGTCAGCCAAGGTGTGACCAAAACGTTGTCGACTGCCAGATAGAACTCACCGCTGACTTCAGCCAAAGAACCATGGTCAATAAAATTGGCTTTAATCTGAACAGAATTAAGGTTACTGTGAGCAATGCTGACCTCACCGTCTGCTACATGGCGCCGACCTTTGTTTTGCCAGAACAATTTCGCTATGTCGAGTTCACGTTTTGAGCCATCAACTCCCTGCAACAAAATTTCAGAATCCACTAATGAAAAGCTATCTAATTGACGTAACAGTAGCTGATCCAACTGCTGTACAACACTCTTCTGCTCACCTTGCGGCTGCATCGCCGTTTTTTGTCCAGATTGCACCCATTCTATGGAGCTGATGTCCAGCTTCAGGTTATGAATGCTCAAATCAGCAATTACTGGACGCCGATCAAGCAGTGATTGAATGAGGTCAAATTCAACTTCGACTGTTTGTGCCGAAAAATGAATACCGCTACTTTCAGGCGTATTCGCACGTACATTCTGCAGTGATATAGAGGGGTGGGTGTTACGCCAGAACCCACTGATCTTATCGATTTCGAAATCAAGTTCTGATCCTTTATTGACCCAATTCTGGATGTCACTTTGGAAGTGATTGAGCTGGGGCAAAGTAATACGCAATGAGGTAATGACAATAGCCAAGGTGACCATCACAGTCACCAAGAGCCATATGAATACTTGGGTGAAACGTCTAACAGTGGTATTCACGAAAATCCTACATCATGACAACGTCAAATTGCTCTTGAATATAAAGAGGCTCTGCCTGAACCTTGACCTGTTTGCCAATAAAGACTTCCAGCTCTGCTAGTGCGTGCGATTCATCGCCTTGTAGTGCATCCGCAACGAAAGGAGAAGCATAAACCACAAACTTGTCTGCTTCATACGCCCGATTCACTCGGGTGATTTCACGAAGAATCTCATAACAAACCGATTCAACCGTTTTTACACTTCCCCGCCCCTCACAGGTTGGACAAGTAGAACATAGAATGTGTTCAATACTTTCTCGTGTGCGTTTACGCGTCATTTCGACCAACCCTAGCTGTGTAAAACCATTAATGTTGGTTTTCACTCGATCCTTATCGAGAGCAGCCTCCAAAGAAGTGAGTACACGCTTACGGTGTTCCTCTGACAGCATGTCGATGAAATCGATAATAATAATACCACCAAGGTTACGCAGTCTGAGCTGACGAGCAATCGCCTGCGTCGCCTCAACATTGGTATTAAAAATCGTTTCTTCGAGATTACGGCGCCCCACAAAAGCACCGGTGTTAATGTCAACCGTCGTCATTGCTTCTGTTTGATCAATAATCAGATAACCACCAGATTTGAGCTCAACTTTACGCTCCAGAGAACGCTGAATCTCATTCTCGGTATCGTACATGTCGAAAATGGGTTTATCGCCATTATACAGTTCGAGCTTTTCCGTCAATTCAGGAACATATTCAGATGTAAACTCTTTGAGATTTTCAAACTCCAAACGAGAATCAACCAGTATCTTAGTCAATTCTGTACCGACAAAATCTCGGAGGATACGTTGAGATAATCCAAGCTCACCATAAAGCGTAGAGCGGGTTTTGTACTTGGTGCGACGTTCATTCACCTTAGACCAGAGGCGCTTAAGAAATGCAGCATCCTGAGATAGCTCAGAGTCATGAGCTCCTTCTGCAGCTGTGCGAATGATAAAGCCGCCATCTTCATCGCAGTAATGACCGACCACTTTTTTGAGGCGGTTGCGCTCATCTTCACTCTCAATACGCTGTGATACGCCTACGTGGCTAGCACCGGGCATAAATACCAAATAACGAGAAGGTAGAGTAATGTCCGTTGTCAAACGAGCACCTTTAGTACCCAATGGATCTTTCACCACCTGAACAACAATATCTTGCCCTTGCCGAACTAACTCGGAAATATCTCTGACCTGAAACTGCTGTTTCTCATTTTCAGCCACACATTCAGTATGAGGAACGATATCAGAAGCATGAAGGAAGGCGGCTTTATCGAGGCCAATATCAACAAAAGCGGCTTGCATCCCCGGTAAGACACGACTCACCTTACCTTTGTATATATTACCGACTATTCCGCGCTTTGCTTCACGTTCAACATGGATCTCTTGTAGGGTTCCCCCTTCAATCATGGCCACACGAGTTTCACTCGGGGTCACGTTGATTAGCAACTCTGCACTCATCGGCGCACCTCAATATTTTAAATTATAAGAATTTGTGCAAGAGCTGGTCTGTTTCGAATAATGGCAGCCCCACCACAGCGTGATAACTGCCTTCAATACGCGTAACGAAACGTCCGCCAATCCCTTGGATCCCATAGCTACCAGCCTTATCGCATGGTTCACCAGTATGCCAGTATTGCTCTATTTCATTTTCGGACAAAGGTTTAAACCAAACGTCTGTAGTCACCACTACAGTCTCTTGTTGTTCTATGGTTGCAACGGTCACTGCCGTCATTACCTGATGAGCACGATCTGAAAGTCGCATCAACATCTGTTTAGCCTGCTCCAAACTCTCTGGTTTTTCCAGAACCGTACCATCGCAGACCACGATCGTGTCTGAACCAAGCACGACGGAATCACTCTCAGTCGCTACGCCAGCCATCGCTTTATCTAAAGAAAGGCGTGATACATACTGAACGGGCGTCTCTTGAGCGGCCTGCGTTTCTTCAACATCGGTGCGAATGACGGTAAATGAATAGCCCAGTTGTGACAGCAATTCTTTACGTCTCGGAGAGCCTGATGCTAACACCAGTTTTTTCATCATTAATTACCTTATATGCCAGTGTCGTCTTACTCTACGCATCAATAGGAATAGCCATGGCCAGAGAATACAGTTGATTAATCCGCTCCAAAGTGACAGCAGATTAAACGTTATGTCCTGTATCAAATACTCACCCGAAAAGATCAAGACGTCGAGAATCATGGAAAGCACTCCAATCAGCATCGCTTGCTGCCAAAGTGCCATATTGCGTAGGACCAGGAAATTAAGTGCGACGAGGTACACCACAATTGACATCATCATACCGCGGATACCTAATGTTGACCCCAACAGTAAGTCCCACAACAGACCGAGCACCAAAGCTGTGCCAACGTTAACTCGATGAGGTAATGCAAGTACCCAGTAACAAATCACCAGAAACAACCAAGACGGTCGCAATAAATCCAATACACCAGGCCATGGAATCGTCTGCAGTGTTAAGGCAATTAAAAACGAGAAGACAATGACCATCTTGCCTTTGAATACACTATTTGCCATTACCTGTTACCTCTTGCATATTGTCCGGTAATGCCTGCTGGATTTTGTTCTGACGTGAGTCATTTGGCCAGATCAACAACAGATAGCGTAGACGTTCAAAGTCTACTACGGGTTCCGCTTCAATAGCGGCAAACTCTCGTGCCGTATCACGCAGCACATCGACGACATGAGCGACAGGATACCCCTCTGGATACACTCCCCCTAGCCCAGAAGTCACCAATAAATCACCTTCCTGAATATCTAGACTAATCGGGATGTGATCTAAGTTAATTCGGTCAATTTTGCTATTACCTGACGCAATAACTCGAATATCATTACGTATCACCTGAACTGGAATTGCGCTCTGGCTATCAGTCAGTAACAACACTCTGCTATTATGCGCTGATACAAATGTCACCTGACCAACAATGCCTTTTTCGTTCGCTACGGGTTGACCGACATAAACACCATCTATCTGGCCTTTGTCGATGACAACCTGTTGGCGATAGGGGGACGTATCCACTGCCATTACCTCAGTAACGACCTTACGCTCATCCCGCACAAACGAAGAGCCCAGTAACTTTCGAAGACGCTGGTTTTCTTCACGGTACTGATCCAAAAGCAGCATGTCGTTTTTAAGACGCAAAATTTCGCGTTTAAGCTGGTGATTACTCTCCATAAAGTCTTTGCGAATGTTGAACCGTTCATAAGCCCCGTCAAACATAGTACGAGGAACATCAGCGAGATACTGAATAGGGGCAACTACGCTGTTGAGCAAGTAGCGTACCTGTGCAAATGCGCCTAAACGACTATCAGCCAGCATAAGGCTGGCTGATATAATGACTGCGAAAAACAGGCGTAGCTGAAGTGAAGGTCCTCGGCCAAAAATAGGCTTCATTGAATATGAGTTCCTTAATCGAATCGAAGCAGCCTAGCGATATACTAGGCAAACCCGATTATTCTTCACTGAATAGATCGCCACCGTGCATGTCGATCATTTCTAGAGCTTTACCGCCACCACGAGCCACACAAGTCAGTGGATCTTCAGCAATAACGACTGGAATGCCTGTTTCTTCAGTGAGAAGGCGATCGAGATCTTTAAGTAACGCACCGCCGCCGGTCAGAACCATACCATTTTCTGAAATATCAGATGCAAGTTCTGGTGGACACTGCTCCAAGGCGACCATCACAGCAGACACGATACCAGTCAGAGGCTCTTGTAGAGCTTCGAGAATTTCATTTGAATTCAGGCTAAAGCTTCGTGGCACACCTTCAGCAAGGTTACGGCCACGCACTTCAATTTCTTCAACTTCATCACCTGGGTATGCTGAACCAATCTCGTGTTTGATTTTCTCTGCCGTCGCTTCTCCGATCAAGCTACCGTAGTTACGACGAACGTAGTTGATAATGGCCTCATCAAAACGGTCACCACCAATGCGTACTGACGAGGAGTAAACCACGCCGTTTAAAGAGATCACCGCTACTTCTGTAGTACCGCCACCGATGTCAACAACCATAGAGCCAGTAGGCTCTGAAACTCGCAGGCCAGCACCAATTGCAGCCGCCATTGGCTCATCAATCAAATAGACCTCACGTGCGCCTGCTCCCAGTGCGGACTCACGAATGGCACGACGCTCAACCTGAGTAGAGCCACAAGGGACACATACCAAAACACGAGGGCTTGGTTTCAGTACACTATTATCATGAACTTGCTTAATAAAGTGTTGCAGCATTTTTTCGGTTACATAGAAGTCTGCAATTACGCCGTCTTTCATAGGACGAATTGCAGAGATGTTACCTGGAGTACGACCCAGCATTTGCTTAGCAGCATGACCAACAGCAGCAACACTTTTTCCTGCTCTGTTACGGTCCTGACGGATAGCGACTACTGAAGGCTCGTCTAGAACAATACCCTGTCCCTTGACGTAGATAAGAGTGTTGGCAGTACCTAAATCGATTGATAGATCATTAGAAAATATGCCACGAAGTTTTTTGAACATATTCTTCGCTCGTCCTGAAAGAATTAGAAGATAGAAAATTGCACTAAATGTACCAATGCCTTGCCTTATCAGCAAGGCATTGAACTATAAACATGGACTGAAACCCGCAATTTCTAACAGATTCCTAACGAAAGTCGAAAAATCTCGTTGTCTCTAATTCTGCTCGTTCCACCAAATGACTCGATCACTCCCTCGGTATAGACCAAATTGTGTCAGTCCTGAAGTGACATCATCCAGACTACCATCGCCATTTTCATCGTCTCTCAACCATGGAAACAAACTACTCAAATTAATGGATGTCGTAATGGTCCCCGTATTACCCGCGCCGGGGGGAGTATACTCAATCCAAGATTCGCCTGCAGAAACAGTCGAAGAGGAGAGGGATGCGGCCACTTGAGGTTGAACCGGAGAACCCACAGTAATCACATCAAAGCTTTCATTGCTATAACTAAAACTGGAAGCGGCAAATGTAGTGCACGAATCGTCTATATTGGTTTGAAAGGTGCCGCCAGAAAAATACTGTATCTCAAGCCCCTGTCTAAGGTTAGAAAGCTCTGAGCCATACGTGTCAAGTATTTTCATCCGCCCCCAACGTAACTGCATCGTTGTATCAATATCTTCAAATGTCAGAGGCAGGCATGAACCACTACTTGAGGTTTGATAACAAACACCATCATCATCCGTCAATTCCGCTTTGTCCATCGTCAGACTAAAACTGGCAATAAAAGGCTCAATTGCAGACGATGGCTTATCATAACTGACCGTTTCACCTGAAAGCTCTAATGTGACATTGGTCGAGTTAAACATACGGCTAAAGGAAGCGTTTGATGAATTAGGAGTCATGCCTAGCCCATTGCTCGAAGAGTATGCGCGTTGATCCCAAGACTTATTATATCTCCACCAATTTGTATCTAAATAGTTAACAGTAGCAGTGCCACTTTCTGATACTGGAGTGAGGTTAGCCCTCGGGTTTGCACTAAAACCAAATGGCTGTCCAATGTAAGTATGCGCTGTATTTGTGCTCAAATCACATGTAGCTTGTAACATTGGCGTTAGCTTTTGAACCGCAAAATATGCTGGAGTAAATCGTCCTATATTCCCTGTGGTGCCAGCGGTAATACTCTTAGCTGTACTTCCATAAAATGAGCTTGGTGGCGTCACAGTAAAACTAAACACCCCAACCTCAGAGACCGATTGCGTCACGCTATTCGTACCATTCAAAATAGGAGTATGGCTATAAGAGGTGGTACTGATACTGCCTGCGGTGCCTGTTGAGGGCTGTACCAAACTATGACTGATGGCAATGTTGCTATGTTTGTAGTTAGGTGTCACTTGGTTATCTTGATTGTAAGCGGTCACCTTAAGATTAAAGTTTTCCCCTGCTTTGGCGAAAATACTACAACTGATATCGGCACTACTGCAGGCTCCCGTGCCACCAGACGTGTTTTCAGCCGTTATGGTCAGATATTTAGGGAAACTCACGAAATTCTCTGCACCTCTAAGCTCTAACCCTAATTCATCTCCAGTTCCGACATATTTCGCATTTAACTGTAAATGACCTGCATCATCATAATTGAGATTGAATCTCGTTTGACCGTTACTATCAAACGCTAAATTATAATTCGTCGCCCCTAACTCACTGGTACCAAGATCCGTATCGCTCCCCGTCACATCAACGGATACTTTGGGGCTTCCGACCAAATCTATTTCTGGGTCTAAATACTGATTCCAAAGGGCGACACTCTTTGTCACTCCCCCAAAGCCGACATCACACTTAGTATTGCTGTCTCCCTGCTTGACAGCACTGAGCGTTACTTCAACGGATTCAGCGGCATACTTGTCTGACATATCGATAACGAAACCACTATCAGAAAAGACTAAATTACAGTTCTGGTCACTCCAGCTACCACTACCAATTTGGCATAAATTAGTGGAGAAAGGACGAGCAGGAGGGTTTGATCCCATCACATCTAACTTGATGCTGCCTGGAGAATGTTTCCGTATATAAAAGGTCTCAGAACCACCAGTAATGGTTTGCGTTATTCCCCCTTCCCAGCCTCCTCCTCCAGAAACGACGGAAGGAGATAAGGTAATGCTGACAGGATCGGTGTATAACTCTGTACAGTTATCATTCTTACATGCCTTAATTGTGACTTCTGATTTGTTACATGTAATCCCTTGCCCAGTATGGGTAATACGAAAATGATCGATTTGATCTTCTATTGGGCGGGAATTCAGTGCACAAACTTGGAAATTATCTATTTCATGATTATTTGTCAGATCACCTGTCGAACCTGTGATAGACAACAAAAAATCTTCAGGAACAGCCGCTTGAGAATATTGGCTTTCCAGCACATCGACTGGGCCAACAATAGTCTGCCAATCTGCCGTGCCTATTTTGCGGAAGATCTCGACCTGAGACTGGTTGCTAATTCTTGAATCTACCACGATTTTATAGCGATGGACGGAGCCGACGTTGTTATTGTCAACCGTCGGCGACAAACAATTGCTGTTCTGGTTTGTTTGACCGTTATTACAGGCGCCAGCTAAGTATCGATACCCTGTTTCATTCGATCCAGAGCCTCTTAGGGCAACAGACTGACGGCGCTGCCCGGGATCAGTTCCCTCCCCCCCTTGCGCAGAGAAGTTCCCATATTCGTCGATACCAATACCTAACCAGCCTCCGGCAAACCCAGGTTCATTGGTCTTAAAACCATAACCTAAAGGACCACCAAATGCGCCCGCTCTTGGCGTAACTAGCGCATCAGACAAGACAACAGCAATACCATCCGCCCCTGAGCCATTATAGGCAAAATGATCAAACTCTATCTCCACCAAATTGTCTTTGGCTGGGAATAGACGCTGGTACGTTGCTGACGTGGCCTGATCTTGCACCGCTTGAGTAAAGCGTAATCGACTGCTGATAATTCCAGGTTGAAAAGAACCACTACTGGTCGACGTCACCCACAGGTCGGAAAGTGACCCCGAATTGAAATCATCGCTAAAACACTCCAAAGGAACGCTTGAATTGTCACACATACCGATGAGATCAGCGTTTTCTATCACATCAGGATCAACCGTTACCGTACTGTTACCCGTTGTTACTAACGCACCTCCAGCAGCAAGAGCTCCTGAGATACTTGCACTACCAGCCACCTGAACACTTCCTGCAACGTAAACAATGCCATTGATTTTGTTTTGGCCACTGATCTGCAAACTGCCCGCTACATAAATAAACAAATCTTCAGGATCACCATCAAGGTTTAACTCAGCATTCGTTAGTTGGAGAGAATCAAAATACAAACGAGTCGTTGAACCATTGGTGCTGAGTTCAGCCCTATTTTGGAATCGGCCAGCGTAATAACTATAATCGCCAGGTGTAAAGTTACTCGTTCTTAATGTAACGCCTTGCCAACAAAGATTGCTTCCTCCAAAACGGAAACAGTCAAGATTCCCCAGTTTGTTATTAATAATATCCGGTGGTGGAACTAAACCATTTCCCGAATGGTTTCCAGAGGGAGGATCAGTGAAGATATCTGTACATTGAGGTACAGCATAAGCGTAAATTGGTATCATTAGACCAATCACGAAAAAAACAATACTCCTCATCATGTTCATTTTCTGACTCCTACCTCAATGACTCTTTGCAGTTGCCACCCTCCCACTTGGCACAATCCTGTTGAAACCAATTGAAACACCTCAACATTATTATCTAGCCTGCCCAAAGAGGTACATGTCACCGAGGCCGAGCACTGAGATAAACCAGTCCCCGAAAAACGAATCGTTTGCGCGGCCCCTACCTGACAGCTGCCATCCGTATCAGTCTGATAGAAACGGCTGATTTCTATCTGCGCCGCGGAACGTGCCGCCATTTCTGCTCTTGTACCAATAACTGATGCAATCAGTTGATCACTACTACGCTCTTGGTTTCGATTGGCGATGGCTGCCATAAACCCTACCACTACAACAATGATGAAGATAACCAGAAGCAATCCACTCCCGTTTTGACTACGGCGTGTTGTAGATAAGTGCATCATGATCAAACCTTATTTGTTCTCCATTATCAGAAAACGTAAGCTCCATCTTCACCAAACCGTTGCGTTGCAGTTGAGGTGAAGCAACAACAAAATTCACTGCAGCGAGATTGCCCGCGACCCTCACCCCCTGACCAAGCAATGCAGGATCTAACGTCACTCTATCTAGAGCATAGTTGGAATACCTCAATAGCTCAGTGCCAACTAAGCAAAATGCGACGGGATCACGGTAGAAATACAAACGATCTGCAGGGCTCAATGCAGTAAAACCTGCACTGACCGTTAAATTGACATTCACCATGGAAGTCATCGCTCCACTGGCACTAAAATCAACATCTGTACTCACTTGGGCAATTTGGCCAACACCACTAATACTCTGCCTCAGCTCTGCTGCATCTGTTGGGTACACCACTACACGCTCTCCAGCAGTGATACTTTTCACAACAGGGAGCACTCGAATGGCTGCTGACGTAGCCGCAACGGTAGGAAGGTCCATGTATATGGCACTGTTTGTGATCGGCAAAATCTCAATGCAGTTATTCGCCACCACGACACTATTGGGAATGGCTTCTCTAATCTCTCGACGTAGCCTTTCAGTAGCAAAGCGCCCTTGCTGAATTAAAGCTTCACGATTAGATGAGTCTGAGTAAAGTACCAATGACTGACGCACCACTTCACCGACAAACAGCCCAACAATACCTAACAAAGTGATGGAAATAACCATTTCAATCAGAGTAAAACCGCGCATCAAAAATTTCCTTTTGTCGCTGAAAATGGATAAGTATTCCCCTGACGGTCAGTAATTGTAACGGTAATTCGCTTATAATGTGTCCTGGTGAGAGATTCTGTGCCTTGCATGGTGCCACCGATATCTTGCTCGTAGAAGACAAGAATGGCGACGTTATAGCCTTGATACTCACCACTAATATCAACACCCAGCACATCTTGAACAGCACCGTTCAGGCCATCAAAGTCGTCAACATCATTGTATAAGGTTTTATTTAATTCACCTGATTCTGGACCAAGGCTGCCAGTTTCAGTACAAGAAACACGATCGGTAGTATCAACGAGAACACATTCGGGTAAACCACCATTTGGCCCAGAATTGTGATCAAAATTACGGCCCAACACCTCATCCAACACCGCTCGGCCTAACTCCGCCGCTTTAACCGATGAAACCTGCTCAGCACTTTGTTTACCTTTAGGAAACAGCGCAATCGATACACCACTGATCGCGATGCCAATAATCACTATAACGATCACCATTTCCAATAACGAAAAACCGTTATGTCTAGCAGCTTGTCGAGTTCGCAAAAATCCCCCCTTCTGAATTAACACAAATAAATCGACGAGTACCAGACTGCCCTTGAATAGTAATGGTGCAAGAAGCTGCAGAACACTGAGATGGACGTCCTAAACTATCAAAATCAATAAAGTTACCTGAGCTGATTGTTAATGACACACCGTCTTCGTTAGCGTCAACAAAACTACTGTCGCTGGTGTTAGTGGGAAACGTCGTTGTACACGCACCCGACACGATGGATGCCGCCATATCAATCGCTTGATTTCCATTGACAATCCAACGCCCGCATAAGCTACTACGATTCATCGCTCTCAGCTGAGTTAAGCGCAGTGACGATAAAACGGCTTCTTCCATTAATTGTGCATCAAAACTGCTTTTACCCACGTAACGACTGGCAGCATAGACTGAAACCACAGCAAGCAACACAATAACTATAATAAGCTCAATTAACGTAAAGCCTCGACAAGGCTTAGCATTCATAAATTACCTAAGTAGTTAATTTTTCTTGTTTGATTATAAATTAGAAAAGCCATTAATGAGGGTGTTCTAGGTAGGTTTTGAGAGGAAATGAGAAATCAATCAGATGTCGAAGAAAAGAAAGGCCAGCGTTGCTGGCCTTTCTTTAATAATTAGTTACAACCACCTGTTGCTACGGTTGTCGAAGCCGCACTCGCAACAGCGGTACCTGTGGCCTGCGTGTAAGTAACAGCACATGTTGCATCGGTAGAACCACTGAAGCCATAGGTAATACTAGTATTTGCAACACTTGTCACAACGCTCCAATCACTATCAAGGCCAACAACTGCCGCTCCGATACCGCCAGTTGTCGCCAGCGGGTAACCATAAATTGTCAAAACGCCTTCCACTGCGGTCCCAGCAGCGGCGCTCGCCGTTTCTCGGCCATCAATAACAGCTTTGCCATACACAATGCCAGCAGCACCATCAATAGCACCTTTAAGGCCTTGTAAAGATGCTTCTCGTGCATCTCCTTGTAGGTTAAGAAAACGAGGTGCTGCCGTTACTGCCAGAATACCGAGAATAACAATCACCACTACTAATTCGATTAGGGTGAAACCGCCTTGTTTTTTCATAGTCTCTATCTCTCTATGTTAATCCGCAGTACTACTGCAATGTCACGGTCACACGACCAGTTTTAATCTCATAAACAAACTGATGACCCGAGCTACCTTCTTTCTGAATATAGGTACAAGTATCGTTTGAATCATCAGCTTGTGCTGAATACTTTACATTAGAATTCGTATTCGAATTTGTAACAGTGTCCACCTTAGGTGGGTTTTGCAGCAAGCTTTCCATTAAATCTATACACATTTGATCCGTGAGGCTGGTTGGAAAACTGACATTGTCTGTGTTCAAACCATAGGGGTAACCATCGCGAAAGCCAGTGTCAGCATTACTGCTATTTTTTGAGCGAGTCAGCCAGAAATCGACACCGTCATAATCAACACGATTGTATGATTCAGAGCTTATTGTCAACGATGGGCGAGCCTCCGCTTCCCATTGTGCGCGAGCTGAAAGCACTCCGGTAGCAAAGCCTCCAGCAACCCCCTCTACACTGGCTTTCTTTGCTTCGTCAGTCACATCTAAAAAGCGAGGTAAAGCGGCAACCGCCAGTAACCCGACAACGACAATGACAACGACAAGCTCAACTAACGAAAAACCAAACTGCCTATTATGCATAATTACAAACTCGCTATTTAGTACAACGTATTATACGAGATATCTACGATATAACCATCACAAATATGTCAATAAAATCAAGTTGATGAAAAGCCGACACTCACAGTAAACGTATTATCCACCAGTTGTATATGAATCGATTTACCCTGAGTATAAACATAGTCACATTGGTAATTATTTAATTCAGAGCGATTAACTACCTTGAGTGGCATTGAATCCAAAATGCTCAACTTCGGGTATAGTAGTGAAAGCCAAGCCATACACTGCTTATTCTTTTCAAACATTTTTGGCAATACCCAACCTGTCTCAGAAAATACCAAGCTTTGATTTTCCACAATCAAACTTTCTCGCTGCCCCTTCAACATCCATTGCTGTTTGTAAAAGCTCGCTCTTTCAATTATCCGCTTACTGGCCAGTAAAAAGGCAGCATCATCAACATCCTGCTCTAATTTTTCCAGCACCAAAACAAAGCTGAGCAATAAAATAATAATAGTCGACAACCAGACGACTAACCTTGAGCGTTGTATACCACCCGCCATATTAACCTTGAATAGCGTCTAGCATGCCCCACATTGGCAGGAATATGCCAAGTGCAAGAATTAATACCATACCCGCTACTACGACTAATAATATAGGCTCTATTCTTGCTGTCAGCGTTTTCAAGTCATAGTCCACTTCACGATCATAAAAATCCGCTGCTTCAAGCAAAAGCTCATCAATTCGTCCGGTTTCTTCTCCAACGGATAGCATCTGCAGCACCAACGGCGTAAACACCTGACTATTACTCGCTGTGGTTGATATAGTACCCCCAGCTTCAATGGACGATTTCATTTCTAAAAGACGGTTTTCTAAATATTTGTTTTCTAAAGCTTCTGCGGAGAGTGCCAGTGATTGGTTTAGAGGAACACCCGCTTTGAGCATCAGTGCAAAAGTACGAGAAAATCGCGATAGCTGAGCACGATTCACTAAATCGCCGATGATTGGCATGCGTAAGCGAAATTTGTCCCACTTTTCCTCGCCAGTTGCCGTTCTTACCCATGCCTTAAAAGCAAATATCAGACTGATAATACCCGCCAGCATAAAGGCCCAATAGTTGACAAAGAAGTCAGATGTCGCGATCAGAATTCGGGTGGGCAGTGGCAGATCAACGCCAAAGCGAGCAAACATACTGGCAAACTGTGGAATCACCTTAACATTGAGAACAAACAGCGCGACGAGAATAAAACTGATCACAAACGTGGGATAACGCATCGCTGTTTTGATCCGTTTACGTGTTTCCACCTCCTGCTCATAGTAATTAGCCAGCTGCATAAGAGCCTGATCCAGTCGGCCTGTATTTTCGCCAACATTGATCATGGAAACAAACAGCGGACTAAACACTTTAGAATGCATCTGCATTGATGATGACAAGCTACGTCCATTGGTTAGCTCTTGCGTCACTTCTTCTAGTGCCTGTTTCAACTGTTTATTAGCACTGTTTTGGGTTAACCCCTTCATTGAGCGTAATAAAGGGACGCCCGCCTTTGTCAAGCTATAGAGTTGACGACAAAAAATAACCAGTACTTCCAGCGGAATCGACGGCTTAAATAGAGCTCCGAAATCCGCGCTAAACGCGCTCTCACCACTTCTACCTAGTGTGATAGCGGTAGGAATTACACCTTTGTTGAGCAAGGACTCTGCGGCCGCTTCTTCATTTGGGGCTTCTACCTGCCCAGTCGCGGCTGTACCATCTATGTTGCGTCCCTGATAACTGAATACTGGCATAATTCACCCTATAGGTAGATGGCTTCAACAGACCCAGAAGCATCACCTTCGCCGAGGTTCATAACTTCATCTAAGCTCACTACTCCCTGTAATGCGAGTTCCATTGCAGACGCAAGCAAAGGTTTATAACTGTCAGACTGACGGGCAGCGGCTGAAAAGCCCACAGCGTCATTGGCCCTAAGCCTATCCATCATCTCCTGTTCGAGTTCGAGCATCTCAAAAACACCTATCCGACCTTGGTAACCGGTAAGATTACAGTTTTGGCACCCACGTCCTTTAACAAAAGCAGCGTGTTCTTGATTAGGGAAGCGCTGCGCTAACCACTGTTTGCGAGCATCTTCAACAACATCTTCAGTTTTACAATCTGGGCAAACTTTACGCACTAGACGTTGAGCTACCACCGCACGAACGGCGCTTGCCACTAAATAACCAGGAGCACCCATATCCATCATTCTTAGCGCGCTATCCACCGCATCGTTAGTATGTAAGGTACTTAAAACCAAATGCCCCGTTAACGCTGCACGCAAACCAATCTCCACCGTTTCTTGATCACGCATCTCACCAACAAGGATGATATCGGGATCCTGACGAAGAAAGGTTCTTAGAATTGTTGAGAAATCGAGATCGATTTTAGAATTTACCTGAACTTGGTTCACGCGTGGTAGACGATATTCGACAGGGTCTTCTGCGGTAATGATCTTCTTGCCGGGTTCGTTGAGTTCACTTAACGCCCCATATAACGTGGTGGTTTTACCTGAACCTGTTGGTCCAGTAACTAATATCATACCGTGTGGTCGACGAAGTTGACGCCGCAGACGTACTAGTAAATGGTCTGGCATCCCAGAGTATTCGAGCTTTCTCACTCCTGTCGATTGATTGAGAAGGCGCATTACCACAGATTCACCATGCTGCACTGGCATCGTCGACATACGTATGTCAACCGACTGACCTTTGGCCCTAATGTTAAAACGGCCATCTTGTGGTAGACGCTTTTCCGATATATCCAAATTGGCCATCAGCTTCAAACGCAGAACTAAAGCGGGTGCAACATTAACCTCATTAAGCAAGGTTTCATGCAGCACACCATCTATACGCTGGCGCAAGCGCAATACATTGGCATCCGGCTCAATATGAATATCTGAAGCTCCAACCTGAATAGCATCTTCAAATAGGGAATTGATCAGCTTCACAACCGTGACTTCGTCACTGTCTTCATCCTCAATACTGAAATCAAACGCTTCATTTACTTGATGTTCAGCTTGAAGTTGCTCAGCAAAAGAAGCAATTTCTTTGGTACGCCGATAGTAACGATCAAATCCATCAACCAGTTGTTTTTCAGCCGCAATAACAAATTCAATACTGTAATTAGGAAGTTGACCAAGCAAAGCTTCCTGAGCAAAGAGATCCGCTGGATCACTCATCGCGACTCGAAGCGTATCCCCCTGACGACCTATTACTAATGTTCTCAATCGGCGGGCGTGCACCTCAGGGAGGAGCTGCACCGCATCGGCATCTATATTCGCTCGGCTAAGATCAATAAGCGGAACATCAAGCTGTTGGGATAAAAAGGTCAACATTTGATGCTCAGTCAAAAAACCGAGCTCAATCAGGGTCGCCCCTAGTTTTCGGCCTGTACTCTTCTGAGAAGCGAGTGCCTCCTCTACCTGAGAATCAGTAATAATGCCTTCTTCAACCAGTAGGTCTCCAAGACGTTTCCTAAGCTTAATTTGCATCCGGTTGCCCCTCTAAACGACTAATAAGCGACAAACGGTCACGGATAAACTGTTTTGACTGGTTCGATAACCCTAGTTTCGTTAAAGCTTGCTGATATGCTTCTTCGGCTTTAAGTAAGTTCAACGCCCTCTCTTGCTGGATACCCAAACCTAACCACCATCGACCACTATCAGGGTCCATTGACACTAGGCTTTGATAACTACTCAGAGCCATGTCATCTTGTTTAGATTTTTGAGCCAGTGCTGCTCGCAGGGATAAATACTCTACTGAAGCCTTCTGCGGTAAGTGCACCAAAGCCGTTAACGCCGCCTCGTTTTGCTGCTCTTTCATTAGTAACTTAGCCAAAGACATCCTTAGTGTACTGTCTTCTCTATCGAGCTGAATGCCTTTGCTTAAGATATCGACCGCTTTTCTAGATTCTCCTTTGCCGTAATAAAGCGCTGAAAGCTTTTGTCGGACCTTAACACTAGCTGGCGCGTAACGAAGCGCCTCCTGATAATGGCTCAACGCTTCGTTGAGATTATTGTTGTCGAGTGCTTTTTTAGCTCGAATCTCTGCTTTTTCTGCAAGTTGAGCCGAAGAAAGCTCTACTTGGTGGACCACAACCTCCCCTTTTGCGACTTTAGCCGGAGGCGTTGCTGTCGCAGCTACTTTGAGTATCTTCGGTTGTGGCAAAAGACGAGCATTTTCATTGGTAAAATTTGATGGCGGTGGATTGTTTTTCTTATCAGACTTGTGCTGAGGTAGATAAATAGCATTACTGCTGACTGACGATTTCGATGTAGGTGAAACAACAGGCTCAACCGTTTTATCAACACTAACTACCGCCAGAGGCTGAGACTCGGAAATAGGC
Organism: Vibrio sp. T11.5; assembly: GCF_027587155.1. Taxonomy (NCBI): domain Bacteria; kingdom Pseudomonadati; phylum Pseudomonadota; class Gammaproteobacteria; order Vibrionales; family Vibrionaceae; genus Vibrio; species Vibrio sp. T11.5. Next base: position 48,319 of record NZ_JAPPTP010000014.1, on the reverse strand, counting down.
GCTTGAGTAGAGAGCGCCCACCCCCCGACAGCCAAGCTTAAACCAAAGCTGCCAACGACCCAAGGCAGGATCTTAAGCTGGCTAACAGGTTTCACGTTCGCCTTGGCGATCTGCTCTGGCTGATTGGAATGATTATTGGCTAGTTCAGAAAGCGCATTGTTGATGGCACTCATGGAAGACTCCAACCCCAAATTTGCGGGCATTTAAATTTTGGTTTGCAGCTGTCATACGTATCATGGATAGCGTTAAACACCTGTCGGTTGCTGACCTTGTATTCACTCTGGCTACACGCTAGGACCAAGCACTTATGACAAATTTGATTGATCAACCTTGGAATGCCCCGACTGGCTTTCCAGATCGATTTTTTCTGACTGAGTGTAAACAGTTCAAGCTTGCCACCAGACTTTTCGATCCGATTATCTATGTAAGCTACCACCTCAGAAACAGACAGTGTTCTTAATTTCGCACTGAATGTAATGCGTTGTCGAAGTTGACGCAGGTGATGCTGTTCAAGCCGTTCATCCAACTCAGGTTGGCCTATTAGTACAATCTGCATCAGTTTGTGGTACTCCGTCTCCAAATTGCCAAACAAGCGTAGCACTTCCAGCGCTTCATCACTCAAGGCCTGAGCTTCATCAACAAACAACACAACTTGAGCACCACTTCTTGCTAGCTCTATAAGTTTAGCTTGTATATCATCGACGAGAGTCGTGGTATCGGTAACACGTACTTCAAGCTCTGTCGCAATCGCTCTCCTAAGTTCATTGCCACTTAGCGCAGGGTTAGGCAGATAAACCAGTTGTACTGTCTGACCTAGCTGATTGACTAGAATTCTGCAGACCATGGTTTTTCCGGTACCGACTTCTCCGGTTACCTTAATTAACCCTTCTCCCATTTCTATCGCAGATTGAACCGTTTGAATCGCCTCATAATGAGGCTCTAACCCCAAGAACAACTCGGTGTTCGGGGTTAAATGAAACGGAAACTGAGTTAAACCAAAATGCTCCAAATACATAGTCGTTTACTGCTCATTAGGAAACCATTCCTGAAGTAAATCCCTAGACCGTTCAATTTCTTTCTGCCACGTATTTACACCCACAACTGTTGGTTTAAGCAAGATCACTAACTCTGTCTTCTCTGTGTACTGTGTGGTATTTCGGAACAGATGCCCTAACGCTGGGACATCGCCTAAAAATGGGACTTTAGAGGTTCGATCTAGCGTGTTTGACTTCATGAGCCCTCCAATCACAACGACATCGCCATCTTGGGCACGAATAACCGAGTCTGATTCACGAATAGAGCTGGTAGCAAGAGGTAAAGAGACTGTGCCTGAAGACCCTGTATTGATATTTTTTGTTTCTTCCGTCACATCAATTACGGCAGGATGGACATGTAAAAGTACACTGCCATCATTGTCTATTTGAGGAGTTACATCGAGGGAAATACCTGAGAAGAATGGGGTCAGTTCAATATCTGTGCTGGTTGTCGATGTTGTACTGCTTGAATCAACATTGGTCGAAAAATCCGTGACAAAATAGCTGTCCGTACCAACTTTTATTACCGCCTTTTGATTGTTAGAAGCTGTAACGCGAGGGCTAGAGAGAACATTCAGATCACCTTGCGTTGCCATAAAACTGATGACCGCATCAAAGCTACCACTAGAAATAACCAAGTTAGCCTGACCACCCAGCAAAGAACCTACCGCATCCAAACCGGGTAATGTGGCTGGCGTCCCCGTGGTCACTGGGGTTCCTTGACCTATGGTGTAATTGGCCCCATTCGAAGTGAACGCCTTCGACCAATCAATGCCTTGTTGATAGCCATCGCTCAAGGTGACTTCAAGAATTTTAGCTTCGAGGATCACCTGTCGGTGTAAGCGCTTTTGAGATTCACCAATAAAATTCCTCACTTCACGAATTTCATCCGGAAACGCTCGAATCGTAATCACGCCAGCTTGTGGGGTTATGACGACACTTTGTCCCTGACCCGAACCAACCAACTGGCTTACAGCCTGCTCTAGCTGAGGCCAGAAATCACTCTCACTGGTGGTTTCTATTTCGGTACCGCCTTTGGACGAGCTGGTATTGGAACTCCCCGTACTTGACGTATCTGAACTGGAAGAAGACGAACTTGAAGAACTGTTGGTTACAGTACCCGTAGTGATAGAAGTCAATGAACGACCATTACGCTTGAATTGCAGATAATCAACCGGAATAGTCACCGTTCTCAAACCTGCTGGGTAAATCTGTATTACCTTTCCAACTTTTTCAATTTGATAGCCATAAAGGTCCTGAACAACGGATAACACTTCGTCTAAAGTAACGTCCGTCAAGTTAACCGTAATAGTGCCCGACACATCAGGATGTAAAGCGACACTGAATTCCGTTCCCTTTACTAAACTGGCAAAAAAAGCGTTGGCATCAACATCATTTGCTTGAATTCGAAAGCGTTTCACCGTCTCTGACGCAATCAAGCCTGAACCATCCAACTCAGGCATCAGGTCAGCTTCTACAGAGGGTGGCAAGTCATCTAAGCCATGACTGCCTGATTGGCTCAACGCTTCATTGAGAGCGTCTTTTGCCTCCACAGGTGGACGATGCCCCATAGAGCAGCCAATTAATGACGCAACTGTAAAGACTACAACAAGTTTACGCATACGCTTCCAATAACCTTACTGTTTTATATCCAGAGTAAATAGCTCTAACTTCCATTGTTGACCCGCTTTCAATAGCGTAACAAGTTCTGGTTCAATATGACTCACCGTATATCCGTTGATCGTATCCCCTACTAATGCCACTTGATTACTAAGTACTGCCTTACATTGTCTAGCCGCAGAGCAAACAATACTTTCCAACGTAGGGATGGGCTGTTCAGTAATCTTAGCAGCAGGTTTCGCCTCTTGAGGCTTCTGCCAACCCAAAGGCGCCGTTGGGTCCTTTGAAGCGTAGATCACCGACGAATAGCCAATCAAAACGACAAAAATGAATTTAACCACCGATGAACTCCTGTCTTGTTCCAAGCGTGTACACCTCAAGTATTAAACGAGCGGTTGGGTATTCCTCAACGGTGTAATTGAAACTGCGCCAATAATACTTCACTGGAAGAGATTCTAGAGTGTTGAGATAGCTAAGAATCGAGAAATAACTGCCCGTTAGTTCGATCTTGACCGGATGTAGGTAATACCCTGTCTGAGTCTGTTTATCCGCGCCGCCAACGATTGGCTCTGCTGCCATTGACTCGAGAGACACCAGCTTCAATCCTTTTGTGCCAGCCAAAACACCCTCCAGTAACCGCGCCATTTGACTAGGGGAAATAAGGGTTTCTATTATTTCAGCCAACTGCTCTGACAACTGCTGACTTTCCATCAGAAGTTGCTTGTATTGCACATCTATCTTCTGATCAGGATCTTTGTTAAGTGTAGCGGTTGCCAACAGAATATCCGCTTCGAGACGTTGTACGCTCAGCTTAGCTGAGCTAACTTGCCCTGATAAGGATTGATTCGTTTTCAGTACAGGTTCAATCATCCAAACAAGCAAGGATAAACCAATAATAACTAGACCACAGATAGTCAGAAGCCACTTTTCACGTTGGCTTAGTAGGCTGAATTTGTCACTCAATTGGTGCCATAATAGCTGCATTATTTAGGCTCCTGTTTCGTGATAAGTTCAAACGTCACAATGTCATCATCGTTGCGACCAATTTTGAGCTTTTCAAATGTTCGTCCCACAAGATCTACTTCAGATTTAAATTGATTTACCCAATTGGGAATCGCCCTAGCTTCGCGCGCAAGTCCTTGTAAATCCATGGTATCAGCATCGATAAAGATATGATTTAACGAAATATCCTGTCGGCCTAACTCTGCTAGCGCACGCATCACACCTGAGTATCCAATTTGCTGAGATTGGTCAAACCCTTTGACGGCTTTAAATGAAGCCTGTTTCGCCTGAATATCAAGCTTTAATCGCGCAACAGCGGCAACTTTAGCTGCTGATGGTTTATGTTTTGCCATGCGCTGACTCAGTTCGGCAATCTGCTGCTCGAGCCCTACTTGCTGAGCTCTGTACTTTTCTAGATCTCGCTCAAGCTGAACTTGTTGAAACTGAAGATAAGCGAAAATACTGACTAAGACTGTCGCAACGGCAGACCAACCCACAACCACTTGAAATAGGTTAAATATTTCTTTTTTTGGCTTCAGGGAATCTGGGAACAAGTTGACCGCGCCGTCACTGAGCTGATCAACATACTCAATCAGGGTATCCCCAGATTCTCGATCACCTTCAGTTAACGCCGCAACGTTGACACTCAGACGTTCACTTAGTGCTTCAACCAGTTGTTGTTGATCTTCCTCATCACAACATATTTTCATCTTATGAAGAGAAGCGCCGCGATACTGTGAGGAAAGGTAGTCAATCGAGCGTTGTAGTTCTAAGGCAATACCATCAAGCTGAAGTGCACTAGTGGCAACACCTGTTAGTGGAGAAGCGACTCCCCTAATCGTTCTCTGGAAAGCACAATGGTGATCGACGAAAGCTCTAACCCGGAAGCTACTTTGCTTACTGCGTTGTAAAAGCAAAAAGCTGGACAGTTCACCCGCAGATACTCCCCATACCTCATCCTCGACCAAGACTCGGTTTAGCATGATATGATGAGCTGACAAACTTTGTTGTAAGCCAACAATCAAACTCTTAGGTACAACATACACTTGTAGCTTGTTACCGATCGGCAGGTGAGCAGCATCAGCAACAATATCAGTCACTTTTTCACTGATGAGATCTTTGAGCAGAAAGGGTAAAGCACTACTCAATTCAGTTTCAGGAATGTTAGGCTTATCGATTTGGTAGATTTGATAGATTTTCGAGTTTAGGACAATATCCAGATGCAAGTCAGAGAGTTTCGATTGGACCAATGTTTTGAGCAGTGTTTCTTGCCATGCCCCTTCTTCCACCATCACCTTAGAGGGTAGCTTGCCTTCAGCCAACGCTGAAAAATAGAGTTCGCCAGGCTGAACAACGACGGTCAGTTTTAAGCCGACTCGCTGTTTGTGATTAAACTTTCCTATCAAAGACTGAATGTTCATTTACTGCTAAATTTTCGCCACCGGTTGCGACGACCGACTTGCACTTTACTGGCCATCATAACTTTCCTTTCAGTTTCAACTTTAGGCACCAATTGTTGTTCAGACTGAAAGTAGCGTCCTTGAACACCCTGTACTCCTAAAGCCAGCATAGTCTTGTACTCCTGTTTATTGTCGACCCCAACAGCAATAACTTGAGTTTTGAGTCCTTCACATGCGCCTAATAAACTTCGAACAAATAACTGATTTTCGTCTCGCTGATCTATTTGTTTCACTAAACTTCTATGCAGTTTTAAAAAATCGACTGGAAGATCTTTTAAATAATGAGTGCTCACAATCGATCGACCAGCTTGGCCAACGGCAATGCGACACCCCAATCCAGAAATCATTTTTATCACTGGACGCATATAGTCCAGATGTTTAACTAATCTTGCTTCTGAAAATTCGAAGATCAACAATTTTCGTTGTTCTGATGTTAATTGTAGTAGTTCATCCCGAAACCATTTGAAGTATTCTCGACCCACAAACGGCACTACATGAATGTTTACAGAGTAACATATTCTTTTCTTTGACACTTTCAGAAATTTTACGATCGCAGCAAAAACAGCACGATCAAGAACGGCTTCATAACCCACAGATTCTATAGCAGAATTGAATCTAGATGCCTTTATCAAACCTTTATCCGGATCATTAATACGCACAAAAAGCTCAGAGTGCTCAAACACCCTGTCTTTGTTTGAATCTAACAAATAGCAGGGCTGATAAAAAATATAGAGTTTTTCTGGCTTAATTACTAAATCGAATAGAGTACGCCAACGCACGTTACCGCGGTCATCATCATGCGTGACCAATTTATTAAATTTGTTCCAGGTATTTACGCGCTGTAACTGAGCACTTTTCAGGGCTGTTTCTACTTCATCTAGAATACGTCCTTGGCTCTCTCCTTCTCTGTACATACTGACACCAATGTGCAACCAATTTTCTTTTTCTAGAGGTAAAGGAGGAGAGAGTTTAGTCAATTGCTTTAAGCTATTTATTGCTATTTGAGCGACTTCTTTACTGCCTAAATGAGGGGCAAAAATAGCAAAGTCAGACTCATAATAACGAGATAGAATAACGTCTGGATAACGCTGAACAATGTTATTCAAGCCAGTGCCGATATCGATCACAAAGTCATCTGCTACCTGTTTCCCAGACTCTTCTTGTAATTGTTCCCAATCGTCGATACGCAAAAGCAATACACCACCGTGAGAACCATGTTCAGAAAGTGCTGATTCTAATTTACTGTCGAAAAGTACGCGATTAGCAGTACCAGTGACCTGATCTAAAAAAGTTTGGGTGCGAATGAAAGTATCGAAGCGGCTGCGCTCTTGACGAGCGTCCTGCAATTCTTCTATTAACCGGTCTAGAGCTTCACTGGCCGTGTAGGGCCACTCTCTAACATCACCTTTGGTATACTCTTCAACACGTCCAGCAAGAATCATTCGTCCTCGTTCCTCCAATAACTCAGATCCTGCAAGTTGCTCCTTGAGCCATTTAACACCGCGCATTAAGCAGAAAATAATCAAAACCACAGCTAAGGTGATCGACCATAAAGCTTCTAGGGAGTAGCCATAGCCGATGTAGGGAGGAACGGCTTTGAAGTGGAGACGATAACCAATATTGCGCTCTAGCTGGTATTCAGTGTCATAGAGGAGAACTTTATCAACTTTCGAAGAGGTGTCTTTATAACGGTATATAACACCATGGGTAGATAGCAGCTCCATCTCAACAATGTTGGAAGCTTGGAGCATTTTGGGCATCCAACGTTGCAACGAGTATGCGGCGTCAGGATCTTCCATTTCCTTATCTAATACTTCGACAATGCCTTGAAGAGAATGATCTAGGTACTCTTGGCCAAGTCGTTTAAACGATAAGGTCCCACCTAAAAAAAGGATGAACATCGCACTGGTCACTATGACAGTGACAAACGCAACGAGGCGAGTGCTCAACTTTAAGGTAGGGGTATACCTCATAGGTAAAGAATTCCTTTTCTCAAAATAAGGTCGTAGCAGCGATAAAAATCAATCGGCTCTCATCATTGCCATTAACTGATTGGTCTGTTTTTCTAACTATATAAAAAAGCCGCGAAATTCGCGGCTTTTTTCAGGATTCAATGAGTTAGAATGGGATATCGTCATCAAAATCCATTGGCGGCTCATTGTATTGAGGCTGACTTTGGTTCTGTGACTGCTGCTGTTGCGGCTGAGAATACTGTTGCTGAGCCGGTTGACTTTGCTGCATTGCAGGCTGTTGAGGCTGACCCCATCCGCCTTGCTGTTGAGGCTGTCCCATCGACTGACCGGGAGATCCACCTTGAGCGCGACCACCGAGCATTTGCATTACGCCATTGAAGCCTTGAACAACCACTTCTGTCGTGTAACGGTCTTGACCATTTTGATCTTGCCATTTTCGAGTTTGTAACTGGCCTTCAATGTAAACCTGAGAACCTTTACGCAGGTATTCACCAGCAACTTCTGCCAGCTTGCCAAACAGTGACACACGATGCCATTCTGTTTTCTCACGCTGTTCGCCAGTTGCTTTATCACGCCAGCTTTCAGACGTCGCAATCGTGATGTTTGCTACAGCGCCACCGCTTGGCATATAACGTACTTCCGGATCTGATCCCAGATTTCCGACTAAAATAACTTTGTTGACTCCACGGCTCGCCATGATTCGCTCCGTCTAATTTTTCTATTTACCTTAAAACAGCACATTAGGATAACACGCTTTACTCTTTGAACAAATTGCAATCCTCACCATGGGTTCACAAAGTCATGAACCCTATAGATAGCTGTATTATTTACGAGCAAATTCAATTCACTACGTGATTGATAGATTTAATAATTACCTACTAACATGAAACTATACGCAATCCTGTAAACATAATTCGCACTAGTCACATTTCTCCTTCAATCTGCAACTACTTGTAATGAAATCGAATGAAAACTCCGATGAGCAAAAATATCTATACCCGAACTATCTACTTTCTATGTGAAGATAAAAGCACAATTAACCCTCTTATCCGTCAGGTTGAGGAACAACTCCAGATCCAGATCCCCCGAATCGAGCCCGACGAATTAATGCTTGCCATGCAGCAGCATAAGCATAAGATTCTGATGATAGATCACAAGAACTATCAAACACTCAATAACCAGATCCGTGACCTTCCTCTCTCGAACAAAATGTTTGAAACCATCATTTTTAATGTAGAAAAAAGACTGAAAACAGACGACCTACTCTGCTTTGGCGACCTAAAAGCTCTTTTTTATCAAGAAGAATCAATTGAAGCGATTGCAAAAGGGTGTGGTGAAGTGATCAATGGTCAAAACTGGCTACCTCGAAAAGTGGCTGCTCAACTGCTGCATTACTATCGCCATGTAGTACTCAGCCAAACTGCTCCAGCCACCGTAGACTTAACTGCTAGAGAAATCCAGATTCTGCGATGTTTAAAAACCGGAGCATCCAACATACAAATTGCTGAAGATCTATTCATCAGTGAGTTCACTGTTAAATCTCATTTGTACCAAATCTTCAAGAAACTCTCGGTAAGGAATCGTGTCCAAGCCATTGCTTGGGCTAATCAACATATGCTGTCTTAAATATAATCCGATGCGCAAAAACTAACATTTTGTCTTTAACATTCATTATCCATTCACGCAAAAAGTGATAAGGTTGCGCCAGCTATAACAGATTAATTAAATATATAGGGTTTAAACATGATCAAAAAGTGCCTTTTCCCAGCGGCTGGCTATGGAACTCGCTTTCTCCCTGCGACCAAATCCATGCCTAAAGAAATGATGCCAGTCGTCAACAAACCGCTTATCGAATACGGTGTTGAAGAAGCTATTCAGGCGGGCATGGATGGCATGTGCATTGTCACTGGCCGCGGTAAGCACTCGATCATGGACCATTTCGACAAGAACTACGAATTGGAACATCAAATCAGCGGAACGAATAAAGAACAACTGTTGGTCGATATTCGTGACATTATCGAGAGCGCTAACTTTACTTATATTCGTCAGCGTGAAATGAAAGGACTAGGGCATGCAATTCTTACTGGCCGTGAGCTAGTCGGTGATGAACCGTTTGCTGTTGTGCTGGCCGACGACCTTTGTGTCAATGGACAGGAAGGAGTGTTAGCCCAGATGGTTGCCCTGTTTAAGCAATTCCGCTGCTCAATTGTCGCTGTTCAAGAAGTACCTGCCGACGAAACTCACAAGTATGGTGTGATTTCTGGTGAGATGATCAAAGACGACATCTATCGTGTGGATGATATGGTTGAAAAGCCGGAGCCTGGAACTGCACCAAGTAATCTGGCTATCATTGGTCGCTATATCTTGACGCCTGATATTTTCGAGCTCATCGAAAATACCGAGCCAGGTAAAGGTGGAGAAATTCAGATTACTGACGCTCTACTGAAACAGGCAAAGGCAGGTTGTGTTCTGGCCTATAAATTCAAAGGAAAACGCTTTGATTGCGGTAGCGTTGAAGGGTACATCGAAGCAACTAACTACTGTTTTGAGAACCTTTACCTAGCGGATAGCAAAAAGTCAGAACTGGATAAACAAAAAACGACAAAAGAAGCTTAATCGCTTTATGCTAGCCATGCTTCTAAGGCCGCTCAATAGAGCGGCCTTTTTGTTACTGTTTTTTTATCCAGTATTTTCTTTGAACATTTATTACTCTATGTAATACTTAGCCCACTTGTTTTTACATTGAGCGAGAACAATGGATAAGATCGAAGTTCGCGGCGCACGCACCCATAACTTAAAAAATGTGAACCTAACCATTCCACGAGATAAACTCATCGTGATTACAGGTTTATCCGGTTCAGGTAAATCATCACTTGCCTTCGACACCCTGTATGCGGAAGGTCAACGTCGTTATGTTGAATCCCTATCGGCCTACGCTCGCCAGTTTTTGTCTTTGATGGAAAAGCCCGATGTCGATCATATTGAAGGCTTATCACCAGCCATTTCCATTGAACAAAAATCAACGTCGCACAACCCTCGCTCGACCGTTGGTACCATTACTGAAGTGTATGACTACCTACGTCTATTGTACGCACGTGTTGGCGAGCCGCGTTGTCCTGAACATCATGTACCATTGACAGCTCAAACCATCTCACAAATGGTCGACAAAGTTTTGGAACTTCCTGAAGGATCCAAAATGATGCTCCTTGCGCCAATTGTTAAAGAGCGTAAAGGCGAGCACGTTAAAACATTAGAAAACCTTGCTGCACAAGGCTTTATTCGCGCTCGTATCGATGGTGAAACTTGCGACCTATCCGATCCACCAACCTTAGAATTGCATAAAAAACACACCATTGAAGTCGTAGTAGATCGCTTTAAAGTGCGCGATGATTTACAACAGAGGCTGGCGGAATCCTTTGAGACGACGCTCGAATTGTCCGGCGGAATTGCGGTCGTGGCTCCGATGGATGGAGATGGCGCAGAAGTGGTCTTCTCTGCTAACTTCGCCTGTCCACATTGTGGCTATAGCATGCAAGAACTAGAACCGAGGCTGTTCTCGTTCAATAATCCAGCAGGCGCCTGCCACACCTGTGATGGTCTTGGTGTACAACAGTATTTCGATCCAGATCGAGTGATTTTAGATGACTCTTTAAGTCTCGCCGAAGGGGCGATCCGTGGTTGGGATCAGAAAAACTATTATTACTTCCAAATGCTGTCATCTTTGGCAGAACACTATAATTTTGATCTAAAAGCGCCTTTTAAGTCCTTATCAAAGAAAATGCAAGATGTGGTACTTACAGGATCCGGACGTACAGAGATCGAGTTTAAGTACATCAATGATCGCGGCGATATTCGCGTCAAACGTCACCCATTTGAAGGCATACTCAATACCCTTGAGCGTCGCTATCGTGATACTGAGTCTAATGCCGTACGTGAAGATCTAGCTAAGTACATTTCAACTCGTACTTGCTCGAGCTGCGAAGGCAGTCGCTTGCGTTTAGAAGCTCGTAATGTATTTATAGGCGACACAACCTTACCTGAGATTGTTGAGCTCAGTATAGCAGATGCGTTGGGTTTCTTTGCCTCATTGGAGCTAGAAGGTCAGAGAGCGCAGATTGCCGAAAAAGTAATGAAGGAGATCAATGATCGTCTCCAATTTTTAGTCAATGTTGGCCTCAACTACCTCAACCTTTCTCGTAGCGCTGAAACCTTATCAGGGGGGGAAGCTCAGCGTATTAGACTCGCCAGCCAGATTGGTGCAGGTCTGGTCGGAGTAATGTACGTATTAGATGAACCTTCCATCGGACTTCATCAACGTGATAACGAGCGACTATTAAACACCCTAACTCACTTGCGTGATTTAGGTAATACGGTGCTGGTTGTAGAACATGATGAAGATGCGATTCGCATCGCCGATCACGTGATCGATATAGGCCCTGGAGCTGGTGTACATGGCGGTAGCGTGGTGGCAGAAGGGACCATGGAAGATATTATCGCCACTCCAGAGTCACTAACTGGCCAATACCTCAGCGGTACAAAAAAAATTGAAGTGCCTGCACAGCGTACCCCTATCAATAAAAAGAAAGTAGTCGAGTTGTTCGGCGCTACAGGTAACAATCTTAAAGATGTGACATTAACAATCCCAGTTGGTTTGTTCACCTGTGTGACAGGGGTTTCAGGTTCTGGTAAATCTACTCTGATCAACGATACTTTTTTCAAGATTGCACACACTCAGCTAAATGGTGCGACGACAGCCACTCCATCTCCTTATCAAAAAATTAAAGGTTTGGAGCATTTTGATAAGGTTATCGATATTGACCAAAGTCCAATAGGGCGCACGCCACGCTCTAACCCAGCCACTTATACAGGTATCTTTACACCGATCCGAGAGCTGTTTGCGGGAACGCAAGAAGCACGCTCTCGAGGTTATAAACCGGGTCGCTTCAGTTTCAACGTACGTGGAGGGCGATGTGAAGCTTGTCAGGGCGATGGGGTCATCAAAGTCGAGATGCACTTTCTACCAGACGTTTACGTGCCATGCGATGTGTGTAAAGGCAAACGCTACAACCGTGAAACTCTCGAAGTCCACTACAAAGGCAAGACCATTGATGAAGTACTGGGGATGACGGTTGAAGATGCACGAAACTTCTTCGATCCTGTACCCGTCATAGCACGTAAGCTGCAAACACTTATCGATGTTGGACTTTCTTATATTCGTCTTGGCCAAGCTGCGACCACCTTATCTGGGGGTGAAGCGCAACGTGTCAAACTGGCCCGAGAACTATCTAAGCGTGACACTGGTAAGACGCTCTATATTTTGGATGAGCCTACCACTGGCCTGCACTTCCATGATATTCAACAGTTACTTACGGTACTGCATCGACTACGTGATCACGGTAATACAGTGGTGGTCATCGAACATAACCTTGATGTGATTAAAACCTCAGACTGGATTGTCGATTTAGGCCCAGAAGGTGGTCAAGGTGGCGGTGAAATTATTGCTGAAGGAATACCAGAAGAAGTGGCCAAGGTAAAAGGCTCACATACCGCACGATTCCTCAAGTCTATGTTAATATAAAGAAAAGTAGTAAATTAAACAGACCATAACATGGTCTGTTTAATTTTGAAGGACGCAACAATCAATGGCAACCATCCATTTGGCAGGGACAAGTCTAGAGCCGCAAGCACCTAAACTACCGCTCATTAAGCCGTTTCTTGTTTCTATAGCGGTCGTATTTTTGCTCGCGATGCACATTTTCACCCCTAATCCGGGAGGTGCTGGGCTCGCGCTCTCTTTTAATACAACGACTTGGCTTGCAGTCAGTTTCTCTCTGGCAATAGGGTTGTATCAGACCGGAACCCAAGGTGTGATCAGATACAATAAGCTGACTATTGGGCTGTTTCTGTGCTGCGTATTGATCACAATCCCGATATTTTTCCCTTACTCAGACTTTTCCCTTTCTCAAGGTAAACTGCTTGGCTTATGGGCTGGTTACGGGCTGTTTTTTGTCCTTCAACAATTTCGCTTCAGCAACAAGCAGAAGCAACGTTTATTGTGGTTCATCACCATCTCGGTCTTTATGCAGGCGCTGTTTGGCTGGTTTCAATATTTACTCCTGCAGCCTGACAACTTGTTGGGTTACGATACAGTAAAGAATCGCCCTTATGGTATTTTTCAGCAGCCGAATGTCATGGCCAGCTTTCTCGCCACGGGATTGGCTCTGTCAGGCTACCTACTCACTCGCCACCCAAAGAAATACAACCGTCATCTCAGTGAAGTTTCGTTGCTGTACTTGATGCCAGTTGTGACGGTTCCATTACTCATTTTGATAGCGTCTCGCACTGGTTGGCTAGGGTCTTTTATGGCTGTCGTTTTACTCTTGCCTTACCTCTATCAATTCGCAACCAAAAAACGCTTTGGGGGCTGGCTTGCATCCATTTTACTCGGCCTATCAATTGGTGGTGGCATTAATATATTATCGGATGGAGAGTCTCTAGCGTCTAAACGGGCTAACCTAGAAAGCCCGAGACAATACACTTTTCCTCAAACACTCGATATGTTAGTTGAGAAGCCATTCACAGGCTACGGATACGGGCGATTTGAGCCAGAATATATCGTCTACACGGCGCGCCAACATCAGTTAAACCCTAACTATCATCCCGGTCTTGCTTCAATGGACCACCCTCACAATGAGCTGCTTTATTGGGGGGCAGAAGGAGGGTTGCTTCCAGTATTAGCTATCGTACTCGCAGCGGTGATGGTTTTAGTAAGGATCTACAATGTTAAAAAAGGTACTCGCCTCGCGATGTTTGCCTTATTTGTGCCAATAATCCTCCATAGTCAACTTGAATACCCTTTCTACCATTCAGCCATTCACTGGATAACCTTTGTGGTTCTGCTTTTCTGGATTGATCAACGCGCGCGCTCGTATCGTTTTGCGTCATTCAGCATTGTGACTAAAACACTGTTTCGAGTGATGAGTTTAGTCTTACCCATTGTAACCAGTTTCTACATGCTCACCGCGTTACACACTAACTATGTCCTCACTCAGTTTGAAACATCGCAGCCTAAAAATCCTGACTTACTCAAGCAAGTCAGTAATCCAATAGTTTGGAAAGATAGGTACGACTGGGATATTTATAGCACCTATCTCAATATTGGCCTTTATCGTCAGGAAGCGAAGTTCATCCAGCCATACATTGACTGGTCATTGAAAATTATTAAAGATAAACCAAGGCCCGCGTTTTATAACAATCTAATTCTTGCTTACCAAGGCTTAGGGGATAGTGAACGTGCCGAGCAAATTCGTAGAGAGGCGCAATACTTGTTCCCTGCTCGCGATTTCTCACAGGTGCAATACGTCGCTCCAGATATCGATGCACTCAAAGCAGACAATGAAAAGTAGCCGAATAAAAAGGCGACGCTTAAAGCGTCGCCTTTTTATTCTATTTTGTGGCAGTTACTGCGTGAGTGACTCTTCTAATGCTCTCAAACAGAGTGCAACATTTTCTGCACGAGCGCCGTAGCCCATAATGCCGATGCGCCATGTCTTACCCGCTAATGCCCCCAAACCGGCACCAATTTCGAGATTATAGTTTTCTAGCAAATGGTTACGAACCCCCGCGTCATCAACGCCTTGAGGAATATAGACTGCATTGAGCTGAGGTAAACGTGATTCTTCTTCAACAACAAACTCAAAACCCAACTTTTCGAGACCTAACTTCAACTTTTCATGCATGTCACTATGACGCTGCCAAGCATTCTCTAACCCTTCATTCTTTAGGATTAATAGCGACTCATGCAGCGCATAAAGGCTGTTTACAGGCGCTGTATGGTGGTAGCTACGTTTTCCTTCCCCGCTCCAATAGCCTAATACTAGACTTTGATCTAAAAACCAGCTTTGGACAGGTGTTTGCCTTGCCTGAATCTTCTCAATGGCTAGGGGGGAGAAGGTCACTGGCGATAAGCCAGGAACACAAGATAAACATTTCTGGCTGCCTGAATAGACCGCATCTAGCTGCCATTCATCGACTTTCAGTGGCACACCACCTAAAGAAGTCACCGCATCAACAATCGTTAGCACACCGTGCGCCTTTGCAAGTTTACCCAATGCTTCTGCATCGCTGCATGCGCCTGTCGATGTTTCTGCGTGAACGAATGACAGGACCTTTGCATCTGAATGCTCTTTCAATGCCTGCTCGACTTTATCGACCGAGACAGGAGTACCCCATTCATCATCAACAACTACTGCAACACCACCCGCTCGAACTACATTTTCGCGCATGCGCTCGCCAAACACACCATTGCGACAAACGATCACCTTCTCACCCGGTTCAATCAGGTTAACAAAACAGGTTTCCATACCTGCACTGCCCGGCGCTGAAACGGCAATAGTGAATTCATTTTCAGTTTGAAAAGCGTATTTGAGTAGCTGTTTTAGTTCATCCATCATTTTGATGAACAAAGGGTCAAGGTGACCAACGGTAGGGCGACTCAAAGCCTGCAAAACTTGAGGAGAAATATCCGAAGGGCCAGGGCCCATAAGAATACGGTGAGGGGGGATAAAGCTTTGAATCGTCATTGTTCACTCCTTGATATCGGTCTGCTTTTACTTTATTTGTCTTTACATTAAAACAAATCGACACCAGCAGCAATTGGACGAAAGTTGCCAGGTAAAACCACTGTCACAAGTTTGTTAATTAATAAACCGATTAAAGTGACACTTTCCCGTTGACAAAGCTCAAATAAAAACGTTCAATGCAGTTTGTATGGTGAATTTTTATGCCGCCATATGAATGCATTTTGCAGAAGAGGAGCACTACCCAGGTAGGTGTTTTGTGGAGCCACAACTCCGATACAAATCACTGAGGGGGAGTAGTGCCGAGGTAGATCAACGTTGTGGTTTTGATCTGTCGGTTGACTTGGGTTGACTCCCATCAACTGTCATCAGCTCAGTCTGGTGAAGAGCTTCTGAGGTAAACCTTACACAATAAAACCTCTCTATACGCTCAATCTCTCTTCAAGCAAGGATTACTTATTTACTTTCAGGAAGTTGTGGGAGAAATGCCGTGGGCAATTTTAACGTTGCTAAATTTGGTGGAACCAGTGTTGCTAACTTTGAAGCCATGAGTCGCTGTGCTGCGATCATTGAACAGAACCCAAACACAAAGTTAGTCGTCAGTAGCGCCTGTTCAGGTGTGACAAACTTATTAGTCGAGCTCGCGAACGGAGTTCAAGATCAGACAGAACGCAGTGTGATTCTAACCAAACTCGCCAGTATTCATGATGCGGTACTCAATCAACTAGAAGATGCGACTCAAGCGGCCAACGAGGTCTACTCCATTCTAGATACCGTCACAAGTTTGGCAGAAGCCGCCTCGATTCAGTCAAGTACCAAGCTGACCGATCACCTTGTTGCCTGTGGTGAGTTGATGTCTACACATCTGCTGGCCCAGTTAATGAAGGAACGTGGCATCAATGCGGTACGCTTTGATATTCGTGAAGTACTACGCACAGATGACAATTTTGGTAAAGCAGAACCGGAACTGGCCACCATTCGTCAACAAGCGCACACTTCACTTATCCCGTTATGCCAACAACAGGTTGTGGTAACTCAAGGTTTTATTGGCGCCGATGCAGATGGCAATACCACGACACTGGGTCGAGGTGGTAGCGATTACAGTGCCGCACTTATTGCAGAAGCAGTTGAAGCTCAGGGACTTGAAATTTGGACCGATGTACCGGGAATTTATACCACTGACCCACGTATTGCCTCAAAAGCCTCTCCTATCTCAGAGATCAGCTTCAGTGAAGCCTCTGAAATGGCTAATTTTGGCGCTAAGATCCTTCACCCTTCGACGCTGATCCCTGCTCTACGCCATGATATCCCGGTGTTTGTCGGTTCATCAAAGCAACCTGAAAAAGGCGGAACTTGGATTCGCCATCAAGTCGAGAGCTCACCTCTTTTCCGAGCTTTGGCTTTACGATGCAATCAGACCATGGTGACGCTGCGCAGCGCACAGATGTTCCACGCTTACGGCTTTCTCGCCAAGGTATTTGAAATTCTGGCGAAGCACAAGATTTCGGTGGATTTGATTACCACTTCAGAGATCAGTGTCAGTCTAACGCTTGACCAAACCGACACATCTGGCGGTGCCCCTCAGTTACCAGAAGCCGCACGTCTTGAGCTGGAAGAGCTGTGCACCGTTGAAGTGGAACATAACCTGTGTCTGGTCGCGCTGATTGGCAACAACATGAGTGAGAGCAAAGGTTATGCAAAACAAGTATTTGGCACACTAGAAGAGTTTAACTTGAGAATGATCTGCTATGGTGCAAGCCCACACAACCTGTGTTTCTTGGTTGGTGAAGCCGATGCAAAATTAGCGATTCAGAAGCTGCACACTGAATTGTTTGAGAAGTGATAATAAAGCAGAGAACAAAAGAGGGTTGGCGCTAAAACGCCAACCCTTTTAATTTATACTAGTGATAAAACCGAGTATATTACTCACCGGCGACTTTCATAGATTCAATCAGAATCGAACCTGTCTGTATTTGCGATCGGGTTTCAACATCATTCCCTACCGCGACAATCTGATCAAACATGTCTTTCAGGTTACTGGCGATGGTCACTTCAGAAACAGGATATTGGATCTGGCCATTTTCCACCCAGAAGCCAGCCGCGCCTCGAGAGTAATCACCGGTGACGATATTCACGCCCTGTCCCATCACTTCAGTGACAAGGAAGCCCGTTCCCAGTTCTTTAAGCATCTGCTCAAAGTCTTGCCCCGTCGATTGAACGAACCAGTTATGAATGCCACCTGCGTGACCCGTTGGCGTCATGTCCATTTTACGCGCGGCATAGCTGGTCAATAGATATGTCGCGAGCACACCATCGGTAATGATTTCACGATCTTGGGTTGTAACACCTTCACTATCAAATGGGCTCGACGCTAAGCCGCGTAGTAAATGCGGTTTTTCAGCAACATTAAACCAATCTGGAAGTACCTTTTGGCCGAGATGATCAAGTAAGAATGATGACTTGCGATACAGGTTACCACCACTGATTGCCATCACTAGGTGTCCAAGTAAACCTGTTGCCACATCAGCTGCGAACATTACAGGATATTGACCTGTTTTCAGCTTTTGCGCATCAAGTCGACTGATGGTTTTCTCCGCCGCTTTCAAGCCGACTGACTCAGGTGTCCAAAGATCATCTTTATGGCGTGCGACTGTATAGCTATAGTCACGCTCCATAACACCACTTTCGCCCTGACCAATCACACAACAACTGGTACTGTGGCGACTGGAGGCATAGCTAGCAAGCAAACCGTGACTGTTGCCATAAACCTTCAAACCATAATGGCTGTCGTAACTCGCACCATCGCTTTGTTTGATTTTGTCACTGAAAGATAACGCTTTTTGCTCAGCAGCAATCGCAATCTCGGCAGCATGATCTGGGTCTGGTGTATCAGGGTGAAACAAATCAAGATCAGGAATTTCTTTTACCATCAGCTCTTTAGGAGCTGGGCCTGAGCATGGATCTTCTGAAGTGTAATTGGCAATATCAAGTGCTGCCATCACCGTCTGTTGAATGGCTTTCTCACTGAGATCGGAGGTAGACGCACTGCCTTTGCGCTGACCACGGTAAACGGTAATACCTAAAGCGCCATCGCTGTTAAATTCAACGTTTTCCACCTCACACATACGTGTTGATACACTCAGGCCAGTGGTTTTAGTGATCGCGACTTCAGCGCCATCGGATTTTTCCGCGGCCATTTCCAGTGCTTTCGCAACGGCGGCCTCAAGCTCAACACGTTGCTGAGCGACTTGCTGTCTTACGTCCATATCTTCTTCATGCTTAAGGTCTGTTGTCCCTAGAATAACAAGAATTTCGCTTTCTCCCCATGATTCTTGTTAAAATAGAGAAATAGATGTTCAAATTAAGGCAGAAAGATGGCCCGTAAGAATCAAAAAGCGCCATGGGAAGAAGAAGAGGAAATCATTTGGGTCAGCAAAACCGAAATGAAGCGTGACATGGAAGAGTTACAAAAACTGGGTGAAGAACTCGCCAGTCTAAAACCTTCGGTGTTAGAAAAATTCCCGTTAAGTGAGGACCTTGCCGAGGCAATTAAAGATGCACAACGCTTTAAAAATGAAGCACGTCGTCGCCAGTTGCAATACATTGGTAAGCTGATGCGTTTCGAAGATCCTGAACCACTTCAAGCGGCACTAGACAAAGTACGTAACAAGCACTCTCAAGCGACTGCTGCACTGCACAAGCTGGAACAGCTGCGTGATCGCGTCGTTGAAGAAGGCGATGACGCCATTGCGGATGTAGTGGATCTATACCCACAAGCGGATCGCCAGCGTTTACGCCAATTAGCACGTCAGGCAGCAAAAGAGAAGAAAGCGGGTAAGCCAGCTAAAGCGTTCCGTGAAATATTCCAAGTGCTAAAAGAGCTCAACGACGAAGAGATTTAAGCAAGCCGCTTTAGATAAAAATGGGCTGATGTAGATACACCAGCCCATTTTTTTGCTCTTAGGGAAAGTTATTCGCCCGCTTTAACAAACCCACTGAGTACAGCATGGCTATGTTGCTGGGTTAAAAGTTCAATCGTTTCAGCAACCGCCACCTTTCCTTGGTCAACAAAAGCAAAATGCGAGGCAATAGCTTTAGCGTCGCTGATATGGTGAGTCACCATCACCACAGTAATGTTACGCTCTGCGGCTAACTGCTTGACCAGCCCGAGCATCTCTTCACGCAATACCGGATCAAGCGCAGAGAAAGGTTCATCAAGCAGCCAGATAGGGTGAGGCTGAACAAAACAACGGGCCAATGCGACACGCTGACGCTGTCCACCCGATAATTGTTCAGGTAAACGATCCAAATATTCCTCGATACCGACCTGAATCGCGGCTTGTTCCACCTGACTGGCTTGCTCAGAATTAAGTTTCAATCCAGGGTTCAGCCCCAATCCAATATTTTCGCGCACGGTGAGATGGGCAAACAGGTTATGCTCCTGAAATAGCATCGCAAAAGGACGCTGGTGAGGCTCTTTGCCCACAACTTCTGATTCATCAGCTTTAATACTGCCACTTTCAGGTTCGATAAAACCCGCAACCAAGGCCAGTAACGTTGATTTCCCCGCCCCACTCGGCCCCATCAATGCGACCAGACTTCCATGCTCAATATCTAAATCAAAATGGAATAGATCCTGATGGTAATAGTAACGAACATCATTGAGGGTCAGCATAAGTCACCTTGGCGTTTGCCTTAAACAGGGTTTCAATCAGTACAAAACAGCCAACACTGAGCAGTAACAAAGTCACTGACACTACAGCAGCTGCATCCATCTGATAACTGCCCAGCAATTGGAAAAGATACAACGGCAGCGTGCGGAACTCCTGACTGCCAAACAGGGCAATTGCACTTAAGTCTCCCACCGCAAACATGAAACTGATCGCGAAAGCATGTGCCATTGGCTTTCTCAGTGCTCGCCATTCAACAACGCGAAAGCGCTGCCAACCTTTGATACCTAAGCTTGCGCATAGGTATTGGTATTGCTGTTCGATCTGCAGCATCGGTTGTGACAAGGTTTTGATCACGTAAGGCAAGCCCATCAACGCATTCACCGCAACCACAATAAAAAACGCCAGACTAAACACATCAGTAAAAGACCGCAATAGCAAAAATAATCCTGTAGAAATCACCAAGCCGGGAGTGACAAGAATGATCGTACCCAATAGCTCAATCTGATCCGCACGATGACTTCTTGCGTTCAGTCGCAATCGACGGCTGGTCAACAATATTGCAATCCCTGCCGAGAGTGCAATACTGCTCGCCAATGTTGCTACTTTGAGCGACGACCATAACGCCAGCCAAAATCGTTGGTCAGTAAACACCGATAAGGCTTCTGAGTTGATGCCACTGAGCACCACCATCAGTAAAGGTGGCAGCACCAATAGCATGCTCAGGCCAATCCAGATCCAATCCCAGCTATATGACCAGATGGAGTCCTTTACCATATAAAGGTTGTGACTTGGCGCGCCTGAACTCACAGCCACAGGTTTGGTCAAACGTTGCACCGCCAACGCCATAATGCCACACAATAGCATCTGCCATAACGCGAGCAATGCCCCTGCCTGCAAGTCAAAATCAAATTTGATCGCTTGATAAATCGCCAGCTCTATCGTGGTCGATTTCGGCCCGCCACCGAGTGCCATGACCGTCGCAAAACTGGTAAAACACAGCATAAACACCAAACCACACACGTGCGGCAACTGCTGACGTAAGCGAGGCCATTCGACCCACTTAAATTTATGCCAATGGCCCATACCTAGATGCGCACACAGTTTATGCTGCTCAGCCGGAATAGACTCCAATGACTGTAATAACAGGCGCGTCGCATAAGGCAGGTTGAAAAACACGTGCGCCAGTAAAATGCCGTTCAGACCATAAATTGAAAAAGGCAGCCTAGAATCAAACCATTTAAATGCTGACGACAACAAACCGCTATTGCCATAAATCGCCAGCAAGCCAAACACCCCAACCAATACAGGCAGCACCAATGTTGTGGCAAACAACTTAAGCAATAATGACTTACCAGGAAAGTTACGCCGAGATAAAGCATGCGCTAAAGGAACCGCTAAACCAACACTGAGCAGAGTCGACAGAAACGATTGGTAAAAGCTGAACTTGGTCACATACCGATAGTAAGGGTCTGACCAAACCTGAGCGATATTCAGGGATGGGGCCGCAACTAATAAAGCACCGAGAGCAGAAACAACAAAGGCCGAGATAGCTATCGCGACCCAGAGTCCCAATTGTGGAATACTACGCAAAGCGTCTCCTTAAAAGGTTAAGGCACTTTGCCACTCACGTATCCAAGCTTTTCGGTTTTGGGCTACTTCTTCTGCGCTAAAACTCAATGCTTTTTCAGGTACCGTCAGTGTCTCAAAACCTTCAGGCAATGCGACTTCTGTCACTGGGTACATCCAGTTACCCATTGGCATCAAAGACTGAAAATCATCGCTAAGGATAAACGTCATAAATTCATCGGCTAACTTTTCGTTTTTCGATGCTTTGACTTTAGCCGCAACTTCAACCTGAGTGTAATGGCCTTCAGAAAAGTCAGCCGCTGCGTATTGGCTGTCGCTTTCTGCGATCAGGTGATATGCCGGTGAGGTGGTGTAAGACAACACCATGTCTGACTCACCTTCAAGGAACATAGAGTAAGCCTCAGACCAACCTTTCGTGACAGTGACGGTTTTCTTAGCCAGTAGCTTCCAAGCGGGTACAACATCATCACCATAAACAGATTTCATCCACAACATCAGACCTTGACCCGGTGTTGAGGTGCGTGGATCCTGATAAATCACTTTCAGATCATTCCGAGATTCCACCAGTTCTTTAAGACTCTTTGGTGGATTGGTTAGCTTTTCTTTGTTGTAAACAAACGCAAAGTACCCGAAGTCATACGGCACAAAAGTACTGTCTTCCCAACCATTGGGCAATTTTACTGATTTGGTATCGACATTATGCTCAGCAAGCAAACCTGTTTTCTGTGCTTCCGCCATTAGATTGTTGTCCAAACCTAACACAATATCCGCTTTGCTGTTGTCCCCTTCGAGACGCAGGCGGTTAAGAATAGAGACACCATCATCAAGAGCAACAAAATTGACATCACAACCGCAATGCGCTTCAAAAGCGGCTGCCACTTTCGGGCCGGGGCCCCAATCCGCGGCAAAAGAATCGTAGGTATAAACGGTAAGGGTGTTATCTGCTGCCAATGCAGAAAAAGATGTCAGTGTGGTAACGGCGATGGTGCTTAAAGTGGTTTTCACTGCTCGCTCTCTCCTTGGTTGAGCGGCACAGGTTTGAGGAAACATTGGCAGGGCAAATGTTCAGACTCAATTCCTACGCCAGCATTATCTGGTTCAGGTACACGGGTCCTGGGCTTTGCCCAATCTCAGCTTCATCTGTGCGATGAATAGCTCCCCGATGAGTGTCGGCTGAATTGTAATCGTAATGTTATCAATTGGCCAGAATTAAGCGCGCTGGTCATATCCCCAACGCGGAACAAGCCCCTGTTCAACATTAAGATGATCGAGAACCCTCGCCACCATAAAGTCGACCAGATCTTCAATAGACTTAGGTTGATGGTAGAAGCCCGGTGCCGCAGGCATAATGGTGACGCCCATCTGCGACAATTTATGCATATTTTCTAGATGCAACGTCGAGAACGGTGTTTCACGGACGACCAGCAGCAATTGCCCACGTTCTTTCATCACCACATCAGCCGCACGCTCGATGAGATTGTCGGACATACCATGTGCGATGGCAGCGACACTGCCTGCAGAACAAGGACACACGACCATCTGTTTTGGCGCCGCAGACCCGGAAGCCACTGGAGAGAACCAGTCGTCTTTACCATAGACAACCAACTTCTCGGAATCACAATTAAGGTGTGCGACCAATGCTTGTTGGGCGGAATCTGGGTTCGCTGGCAATTTCATATCATGCTCAGTTGCTAACACAACTCGAGCCGCTGACGATATCAGCAGATGTACCTGATAGCCGGCGGCTAGCAGACATTCAAGCAATCTAAGCCCATACGGTGCGCCTGAAGCCCCCGTAAAAGCGAGTGTAATTGCTTTGTTTTTCTCATTATTCATACTACTACATTAATCTATTCGGCGAGTTTAGCCAGCAGCTTGTCGTGGATGCCTTCAAACCCACCATTGCTCATCACCAGAATTTGATCGCCCGGTTGAGCCTGTTCAGTCAGCATCTGCACTAACGCATCAACACTGTCTGACACATAAGCCGATTGCTGACACTGCTGGGCAATGTCCTCGACAGACCATTCAATACTATCTGGTTGATAAAGGAAAACTACATCGGCCTGAGCAAGGGAAGCCGCCAATGTTTCTTTGTGCACGCCACGTTTCATCGTCGCACTACGAGGTTCAAGTACTGCTAGGATACGTTGTTGGCCGACCTTATTACGCAATCCACCCACAGTAAGTTCAATCGCCGTAGGATGATGAGCGAAGTCATCGTAAACCGTAACCTGATTCACTTCACCTTTTAGTTCAAGTCGACGTTTGGTATTGATGAATTTCGCCAGCGACTGACAGGCTAAATCTGGAGTTACACCCACATGACGGGCTGCTGCGATGGCCATCAAAGCATTGTCGACGTTATGATCACCCACCAGATCCCACTTCACAGTACCGACGGCTTCCCCTTGGAAGAAAACGGTGAATATTGAACCATCGGCGACTTGTTTCTCCGCTCGCCAATCACCTTGTTCACCGCTGAACTCCGTTTCGCTCCAGCAGCCACGCTGTAATACATCGCCAATTGCTGAATCTTCTTGCGGAGCAAGGATTCGACCGTTCCCCGGCACGGTTCTGACTAAGTGATGGAATTGGCGCTTGATCGCTTCCAGATCATCGAAGATATCCGCATGATCAAACTCCAAATTGTTCATCACTAACGTACGAGGATGGTAATGCACGAACTTAGAACGCTTATCGAAAAAAGCACTATCGTATTCATCAGCTTCCACGACAAAAAACATACTTTCGCCCAAACGTGCTGAAACACCGAAGTTGCCCAAGACACCACCGACAAGAAAGCCAGGTTGGTAGCCACAATCTTCTAAAATCCACGCCAGCATGCTGGAAGTGGTCGTTTTTCCATGAGTTCCAGAGACAGCCAGCACCCAACGGTCATGGAGAAGAAACTCCTGCAGCCACTGTGGGCCTGAGGTGTATCTCAGATTACTGTTCAATACATGTTCGACACAGGGATTACCTCGACTCATCGCGTTTCCAATCACAACGAGATCAGGTGCAGGAACAAGCTGAGAAGGGTCAAATCCTTCAATTATTTCAATACCTTGAGATTCCAACAATGTACTCATTGGTGGATAAACGTTGGCGTCACTCCCCGTCACTTTATGACCCAATTGACGAGCTAAAACCGCAGCACCTCCCATAAATGTGCCACAAATTCCCAAGATATGAATATGCATAAACAACCTTCTCCAAGGCGAAAACTGAGCTGACATTATGGCGATTATACGCAGAAAAGCGAACTACTTTGCTCACTGTTTTACGTCACACGAGCGCAAATGATTGCGTGTTATGCGCGTTATCCAACTCGTATGGTTTCAAACAAGCAGATGAAAACTGTTATCAAGTCGACAAATAAAACGAGATCTCAGTCAGTTAGTTCATTACCAATAAAAAGATCTAACTCTTAAACTAGGCTTAGGCGAAATTTAAGATCCGTCAGAGTTCATCATCGCCTATCCCCTACTATATTGAAGCGACTAAAGGAAAAATCATGTCTGGAATGCGCACCCTTGGCGAGTTCATTGTTGAGAAACAAGCGGACTTCCCCCACGCTAGCGGTGATCTATCATCCCTACTTTCTTCTATCCGACTTGCTGCAAAAATCGTTAACCGCGAGATCAACGCTGCTGGTCTTGGTGACATTACCGGTGCAGTCGGTACAGAGAACGTACAGGGTGAAGACCAGCAGAAGCTGGATGTTTACGCGAATGAAAAGTTTAAAGCAGCGCTAGAAGCCCGTGATCAGGTTTGTGGTGTAGCCAGTGAAGAAGAAGACGAAGCCGTTGCGTTCAATAAAGAGTTGAACAAAAACGCGAAATACGTGGTTCTGATGGATCCGTTAGATGGCTCTTCAAACATCGATGTCAACGTGTCTGTCGGTACCATCTTCTCTATTTACCGTCGTGTATCGCCTATCGGTACTCCACCGACAGAAGAAGATTTCCTTCAACCCGGCCATAAACAGGTTGCGGCAGGTTACGTGATTTACGGCTCTTCAACCATGTTGGTTTACACAACTGGTAAGGGCGTTAATGGTTTTACCTACGATCCATCTTTGGGCACATTCTGCCTGTCTCATGAAAACATGATGATCCCGGAAGATGGAACGATTTACTCAATCAACGAAGGTAACTACATCCGTTTCCCAATGGGTGTCAAGAAGTACATCAAATACTGTCAGGAAAATGAACCGAGCGAGCAGCGTCCTTACACGTCACGCTATATCGGTTCACTGGTCGCCGATTTTCATCGCAACCTGCTTAAAGGTGGTATCTACCTCTACCCAAGTACACAAAGCCATCCAAACGGTAAACTACGTTTACTTTACGAGTGTAACCCAATGGCATATATCATTGAGCAAGCTGGTGGTGTCGCGTCTGATGGTAAGACTCGTATCATGGATCTAAAGCCGACTGAATTGCACCAACGTGTACCTTTCTTTGTTGGCTCAAAAAACATGGTTAAAAAAGTGGAACAGTTCTTGGAACGTCACCCAGAAGATTAAGTGCGAAGGCGCTTTCGGCGCCTTTTTCACATTTTCTTGAGCAAAATCTCGCCTTAGTTGGTTTACATAAAACCGAGTTTAGCAGTAAGGTATTGCGGTCTTATATTCAAGCCCGTGTGCCTCACTGAGGTACAAACTAAAAAAGGAACTTTCTTAATGAGTTTAAACAACGTACCAGCAGGTAAGTCTCTTCCTGATGATCTCTATGTCGTGATTGAAATCCCTGCTAATGCGGATCCAATCAAATATGAAGTAGACAAAGATTCAGGTGCTGTGTTCGTCGACCGCTTTATGTCTGCACCTATGTTCTACCCATGTAACTACGGTTATGTAAATCACACTTTGTCTCTAGACGGAGATCCAGTAGACGTTCTGGTTCCAACACCGCACCCTCTGATGCCTGGTTCAGTGATCCGCTGCCGTCCTGTCGGTGTTCTAAAAATGACGGATGAGTCTGGTGAAGACGCGAAAGTAGTAGCGGTCCCACACACTAAATTGTCCAAAGAATACGATCACATCAAAGACGTAAACGACCTGCCTGAGCTACTGAAAGCACAGATCACGCATTTCTTTGAGCGTTACAAAGAGCTTGAGTCTGGCAAGTGGGTAAAAGTCGACGGTTGGGAAAACGTAGAATCTGCTCGTAAAGAGATTCTTGAGTCTTACGAACGCGCACAGAAATAATAAAAAAGAGCCAGCAATGCTGGCTTTTTTATATCACTGAACGCTAGACCCGCTGGCACCAGTCACCTGAAGAAATAATGGTATCAAGTTTGCTGCCATCTTGGTAAAGGTATATCCAAGCTTCACCGAAGGGGGTTTCAATTTTCTCACGGCGATACTCAATAGGAACATCCTCAAGTTGATCGACTTTAGATAGTGTCAGCCCATCAATCAAATACACTTCCCCAAGAATCGACCCATGACCCTCAATAACCGCTGGATATGATCCAAGATCATATAGTGCGTAGTTAGGAAGCGTTTCAAAATGACCTAAGCATTGGGAGCCAACCAAATAATCATGGTTACTTTCTCCCTGACGTAGGGTTCCATATACAAAGAGTAAATGCTGCATCCTGCCACCTAACTTGACGATCAATTGAATTCAAATTGATACAGCAGATCGACTGCGCTGTCCAGACCTGATACAGCCTCAACATATAAATCTTGCATCAGTCGATAACGCACCGTAAATTCGCCCACAGAGTCAAAGATACCCACGCCATATTTGACCTGCAGACCCGGTAGAACGTAACCGCTCACGGTTACTTGTGAATCATCACCAGACCCAGAAGTATCCAACTGAAGATCCTGAACACCAAAAGCTTGGCCAATTTCGCCTACGACACGACCACTTTGGGCTAAGCTCAAACCAATCAACGTCGTCGTCATAGAGTTACTGCCTGATTCACCATCAATATTTTGGCCACGCAGTAAATAAGATAGTGCATTAGCTTGAGGCATTGGAGGTTCAGAAAAAATAGTGACGGTAGGTTCATCAGCAGGCCCAGTAACTCGAACACCTGCCGTGACCTCATCTCGAGTGTTGTCAGGGTTACGTACCGCAGTAATTTGCACATAAGGTTGATCCACCGGACCATTCATCAGAACCTTACCTTGTTTGATTAACAAATCTTGGCCAAAGGAGCGGTAGGAGCCATCGACAATATTCACTTCGCCAGTCACAAACGGCCCCTTATCACGCTGTGCAACATTGAGGTTTCCCGATAAACCGCCCTCTAAACCAAAAGCTGAAAGTTTGAAGTCCTCGCCAATATTGATGTTAATGTTTGTCTGAACACTAAACGGTACGCTAGGGGTTTCATTTTGGGGCTGAAGCTGATCATCTAGAATAACCTGATCCTTCGATATTCCAATCGCGCTTGGCGGCAGTTCCTCAATCACAATGCGTCCCCAAGGCAGAGAAATCTTACCATCGATCTGAGCTTGCTTGGGAGAAGCCGATATCGTCATATCTGGCACAACCTTGATTTTCACCATCGGCGGCACATCCACTAACAGCTCTTCGGCAAAAACCCGAACATTCGTCTGCCAATCTTTGAGATCTTGCCAGTTAGCATCTCCGGCAGCTTCCAGCTTACCATCAGGTGTATTGATCATCGCCGCGAGTGTCGCGTCATAGCCCGAGAAACTGAGGGACAGTTTACCCGAATCAATCTCAACGGGTGTGATTTCCCCTTTAAGCAAAATATCATCGACCACAAACTGGCCATAAACTTTAGGGTGCATCATAGGGCCGGAAAATGTTAAATCGGTACTAACATTAGATTTCATCTTGCTATAGTCGCCAAGAAGAGGAGCAAGAAAATCCAAGTGGAAAGTCGTTAAACCAAGCTTACCATCCAGCTGTTTGTCTTTCGCTAACACATCAGGGATATGGATCTCACCTGAAATGTCTCCATTGTCTGTCACATCCAGTAACCAGTCAGCCTCAAGTTTGTTGTTCTCAAGATGAGCATTAAGTTTGAGTGACTCCCAACCAAGATGGACAGGCTGCTCATTATTTTGCGTTACCGATCCTTTGGGCATTTCTAACTTGATCATGATCTGTGGCGCTTGTTCTGGTGCCCACTTAGCCATCGCAGTAGCATTCACTCCACCCTCTAATTTAATCGTTTGAGGCACAAACGCTTTAAGCTGATCAAAATCGAACTGTTTGATGGAAAGATGCGCTTCGCCACTTTGACCCGCGTTTACATCCTGATCGAGACAGATCGAAGCATCGGCTTGTAACCAACAATGCGCCGCAACGAATGCCTGCTGTGAGTCAATAAGAAACTCTAACTGAGTCGGTTGATTCAAGTTCCACATACCTTGCTCTGATGTCAACGACATACGCTCCAGCGCACCTTTCCACATCAACTCAGGCTTATCTTTCAACGCACCTTTAATCGCCAATTTCGTTGAGGCGATGTTTGACTCAAGATCAAGAGTCAATGCGTGCTGCTGTTGCTCGCCATCAAAATTTAATAACACTTTATCAATCAGATAATCTTGATATTTGGCTCTGGCAACTCTGAGCTGCAATTCACCAGAAGGTAAAGGCAGTGGAGAGATCTTCCCTTGCAGCGAAACATCCTCTACCTGCACATCTTGCTGCCACTTAATGGCTTTCACATTTAGATCCACACCAACCAAAGGTTTATCCAACTTACCAGTCAGCCTAATCTGACCTTGAGCGCTACCTCTTAAATCAGGGACGGATTTAGCGATATCTGGAAAGTCGACGGCAAGCTGCATATTTAGGTTTTGTTCAACCTCACCCTTTGCCTTCAGATGATTCGGTCCATGAGATAAGACTAAGCGTGGCGTATCAATTTTGAGTTCACCAGTGCCCGCTTTATCGGAAGCAGACAACGCACCTTCTATGTTCAGCGGGTAATCTCGCAAAACGCCGTCAATGTCTAATGTTGGTAACTTAACCTGCCAACCACCTTGCTCCGTCAATGAACCTGTCGTGGCGAACTTGCCGCTAATATTCCCTTCTGCCTGCTGCCACTGTAGTCCCGGTTGAATGTCCTTCAGTGAAAGGTTCGCTGCCCAGTTAATCGGCGCTTGCCAATTGGCCATCACCGTACCACTCACCTCCCCTCCTAAGACTTGTATAGAGAGGGACTGAAGATCGATTTGGTTTAAATCCCCGTTGCCATGCAGAGTCAGGTCAGCATCAGGCAATTGACTACCTTTCAGAGCCGAATCGAGTTCAACACTGTAGCCGTTTAGCGAGCCTTGAGTATGCAAGTTGCGTATTGTCGCAAAATAATCACCGTGACCTTTCAACGGCCATTGAAGGTCACCATCAATCAAAGTCAGCTCAAAAGGAAATTCGGCATTAAGTGGCTGCAGTGCAGCTTCAAGATGAGCTTTAGCTAAACCGCCGAAGTCTGCCTTTAACGCCAGTTCAGCAACACTTCCCGTCGCATGCAGTTTGACTGTCTGTCCATCCGCTATCTCCTGCTTCACTTTGGCATTCAGTTCCAACTCCAACGGATAGTCATCTGATAAGGTCACTGTTGTACTAAGCACACCTTCGATTTCGGGCATATCCAATGCAAGAGTATCAACCTGAACTTGGGATCCAGCGGCACTTGCCTCCAACCCCAAATGGTTTACGACTACAGGAGTGGATTGTTGCAACTCAAAATCATTCACATCCAGTCGCACTACATCAATTTGTAGCGGTAAGGTAATGTTTGGTAAGACTATCGGTGCGTTAGTGTCCGCAGAAGAACTCGCAGCAGGAGCTGATTCACTGGCATCACTTGGTGCCAAAGCCACTCGAATGGAGTCGATCGCCGTTTGATTAATTCGTAGACGATTACCCTGAAAGGCCAACCCAGTCGTGAAAGACTGCCAATTGATCTGATTACCTAGTATATCCAGGGAAATGTCGGTTAAGGCCACGCGTTTGACTTTAATGGGTATAGGCGCTGTCACTAGTCCACTTTCGTCAGCCACAGGTTCCTCTGGCGTTGTGCTGCTCTGCGGTAATTCCGGCATATCAAACTTAAGGCCATCTACCGCGAGTTCATCGACACAAACACTGGGCTCTGTCAGGCAAGCTGCATTAACCGCCAACGTGATTGAGCGAGCCTGAACATCGACGTTAAGCGAGTCGTCTTTAAACGCGACACCATTAAGCGTAAAGCGCGGGAAAATCGCCCCTGAATAGGACTCGATTTTCAACTGAGGTACAAACTTTTCTGCTCCCCAGAGTACTATTTTAAGACCCGGAGTTGTAAAAAGAACTGCCGCTAGGGCAATAGCAATCACCACCAAAAAGCTGAACAATGAGATAGACAGCCGCTTTGACCATTTTAAAACAACCTTGGTCATAATTCGGGCCCTAACGTGAAGTGGATTTTAAATTCATCACCCGGCGAAGTATCAAGGCCCCAAGCAAAGTCGAGACGAATTGGACCCACGGGCGATGCCCAACGAACACCAAAACCAGTCCCGCGCTTAAAATCAGGCTTGTCATTGAAGGCATCGCCATAATCATAAAATACCGCTCCCCACCAATTACCATAGACACGGTATTGATACTCCAAGGATGAAGTCGCGATGTATTTGGCCCCCGTCAATGCACCACTACTGTCTTTGGGGGAAATAGATTCATAGCCATAACCACGCAAATTATTGTCACCACCGGCAAAGAAACGCAGTGATGGAGATAACTTATCGAACTTGTCTGCAAAGTTGGCACCTCCGTCTAAACGTAAGATCCCCCGATGATTGCGACCTGCGCTACGAATCCAAGATGTGCCTGCTTGCAGGCGAATGACCCGAGTTTCAGATAATAAGCTTTCATCACCGTACTCAATAGTCAGGCTTTGGCGATCTCCCCAACGAGGCATGGCACCGCCGCGAACTCGGCTGCGACTGTATGTCAGACCTGGGAGTAGAAACTGACCAGAGTCATCCTGAAGGCCTTGTTCGTAGTTTTCCAACAAGTAGCGAATAAACAAAGTTCTGTGCCAACCATTGTCTAAGGTCCAGTGGCGCTCAAGCGCTAAGTTAGACTCAAGGCTTTTTGTATCTCGGTTATCGACATTTTTCATCCCATAACCAATGCGATAATACTCATTCAACGCATCTTCAAGTGGGATACGGTAGCCTGCGGTAATCGTCTGCTCAGGCCCAGAGAGAGAAAAGCTACTGTCAAAGCTGTGGCCACGTGCGTTGACCCAAGGTTTTTTCCATTTCAGGGAACCTCGAACACCGACGTCAGTAGAGTAACCTAAGCCTGTTTCCAGTTTGTTCTTTGCCTGTGGAGCCAGAGACACTTTCATTGGCAACTCTCTGCTCTTACTCAGCATGGATAAGTCAGGCTCAACAAACACCGAAGAAAACCAATCCGTATTAGACAAGTTTTGATTGTACTCTCCGACTTGCGAAACCTGATATGGTTCTCCCTTTTTGTAGGGAGAAAGCGATCCTACACGGTCTTCTTCAATCTGACTTCCCGAAATTATGTTCTCACCAAAAGCGTAACGAATACCGCTGTCGAAATGCAGGCGTATAAAGGCTTGATTCAAATCCGGTGAAACTTCAAGGCGGCTCATCGAGTAATCACCCTCAAAATAACCTTTCTGCAATGCCAGATTACGGATTCCAGATTTAAGTGCATCATATTGGCTATGATTCAGGATCTGGCCTTCCTTGATACCACTTTTTCGGAGCAACACTTTAAATGAACGGTCATCGCTAGCTTCACCAGTCAACTTTATATCCACTTCTTTAATCAATACTGGTGGACCAGGGGTAACAGTCACCACTAAATTATGACCATCGTCTAGAACTTGAAACGAAAAATCTGGATGATAGTAGCCGAGGGCATTTAGAGCTTCTGTGATGCTCTTTTCGACACGAGCTTGAAAGCGTAGACTGGTGTTATAATCTTCGTCAGGAATAGAGGTCAGATAAGCATCGACATTCATCTCTAGCTCACCAGATAACCCTTGAACAGACAAGCCTACTGTATCAGCAGACACAGGAAAACCACTGGCAAGGAGAATGACTGGTAATGACTTTCTTATCATGTTTTATCTACTACCCAAGAATCGTAACGGAATAATAACGCCACACAAAAAATAAGTCTGTACGAAAACAGTCAATTAGGCGGTCTACTCTCAAGATTATTAATTTAAGGATATTCACTATGCTCGATAAACAAACCATGATCACGGCTCAGCAAGCTTTACCGGGACGTAAACAACCACTTGCGATTGATGATACACACTTTGTCAATCAATCCAGTTTAACCGCACCACCCGCTGAAGGCTGCGAAGAAATCGTGTTCGGCATGGGATGTTTTTGGGGAGCAGAACGTCTGTTTTGGCAACTTGATGGCGTGATCAGTACTTCGGTGGGATACGCTGGTGGCTTTACACCTAACCCAACCTATGAAGAAGTCTGCTCAGGTCAGACAGGTCATACTGAAGTGGTGCGGATTGTTTTTGACCCTGCAGTTATCAGCCTTAACCAACTACTGCAAATATTTTGGGAGCGTCATAACCCAACTCAAGGAATGCGTCAGGGCAACGACTTAGGCACCCAGTACCGTTCAGCTATTTACGTGTATAGTGACGAACAATATCAAGCAGCGATACAATCGCGAGACGAGTATCAATCGTTGCTCGGACAAGAAACATCATCCATTACCACCGAGATTCTGCCTGCTGGTCGCTACTATTACGCAGAAAGCTACCACCAGCAGTATTTGGCTAAGAATCCAAATGGGTATTGTGGGTTAGGTGGTACTGGTGTGTGCTTCCCACCAGAAGATTAAACGCTACCAAACAAAAAAGTCGCCCAGTTGAGCGACTTTTCATTTTCCTAAACAGGTAACACGGTAATCGCTCGATTAATTTCCTTGAAAGTATGCATTTTCTTTTTATCTTTTATGTCCGGCATCAGAACCTTACCGTTATCAAACCTAAACTTGCCAATTCCTGAAATGACAAACTGTCCCTTGAATAATGTCTTCACAAAGCGTGCCACTTGATGTGGTCGATATTTCGTAAATTCGCGCAGCATAACTACCTCAATATCCATTTGCGATCTGATCCTTTCCTTGGATCCGCTTCTTTTCCTCTTCGGTTTACAATACATCATACACATTAATGTAAGACCAACAACAAGCAAGATCACAAACACAAAACAAATTATTAACATCATTGGTTTTCTTCAGCGACTGAGAATTTTTAGGTATATACTTTTCCCGCTTACTAAAAAGGAAGAAAATAGTGAAAAACAAGACTCTAATCGCTTTGACAGTAGCATGCTCTCCCATGTTTGCTCTGGCGCATAACATCACTGTCGGCCAAACAGTTCCAAACGTTGAAGTGGCTAGCCACGGTGAAATCATGGTCAAAGATAATGATACGACGTATCAACCATGGTCATCTCAGGACATGTTAGGTAAGGTACGTGTGATCCAAGCTATCGCCGGACGCAGTAGCTCGAAAGAACTTAATGCCCCCCTTATGTCAGCTATCACAGCCGCAAAATTTCCATCAGAAAGCTACCAGACTACCTCCATCATTAACCAGGATGATGCGATCTGGGGGACTGGCTCGTTCGTTAAATCCTCAGCAGAAGACAGCAAAAAAGAATTCCCATGGTCTTCAATGGTACTTGATAAAGAAGGTGTGGTTACTGGCGCTTGGGAACTTCAGGAAGAATCTTCCGCCATTGTACTACAAGACAAGCAAGGTACCGTCTTGTTTGTTAAAGAAGGTGCTCTGAATAATGAAGAAATTCAACAAGTTTTGACACTGATTAAAGATAACATCTAATCTCATTTGCGCTTAGCGTTTTCTTAAGAGTTGTTATAATATAACAGCTCTTTTTCGTATTAAATGAAACGCTGTGATTAAAACTCATCCCAATCTAACCAGACGCTCAGCGGCCCTTGCTTTCTTTGGCATTGTGCTGATGTTATGGATGAGCTTCGCTTACATCGACCACCAATACGATATCTCGCCTGCCCATCACAGTGATCATCACTGCCAACTATTTTCTTGTGCGCAATACGGCATGAGCCATTCATCTCCGACACTCACCGATACCTCATTACCAGATGTATTCATCGAGCAGAATGATTATCACTTCTACCAGCGACTAGCATTTGCCTATCAGGCCCGCTCTCCCCCGGTGAGACTAACTAGTTAACTCAGATTTTTACGTTCTGTTTCAAAGCAATAACCATATATTTTATCAAAACACTTTATTAGGATTCACAATGAACTCAATGACAAAAGTTGCAACACTGGTTGGTCTTGCCCTAAGTACTACCGCTTTCGCTGAAGAAGGATTCCGTCAACACGAAGCTCACGTGCACGGCCACGTTGAGCTAAACATCGCTCAAGATGGTAAAGAGCTTTTAATGGAAATTACCGCTCCTGGTGCTGATGTTGTCGGCTTTGAACATGCTCCAAAAACAGCAGAACAAGAAAAAGCCCTAAAAGACGCAGTCACTCGACTAAAAAATGCAGACTCTATTTTCACTCTTGCATCAGCAGCTGGTTGTCAGGTTGAACATCAGTCAGTAAAGCACACTCTAGGTGCTGACGACCACGACCACGACCACGAAAAGCATAGCGAACATCATGATGAACACAAACATCATGATGACCATAAACATCACGATGATCATAAAGGTCACGAAGGTCACGACCATCATGATGAACCTCAAGGCGGTCATGGCGAGTTTACTGTCGAATATCACTTCGAATGTAACGACATCAACGCACTTTCTTCCATCGATACACAATGGTTTAAAGCTTTCCCAAGCACAGAATCTATTAGCGTTAACCTATTAACAGATAAAGTGCAAACCGCACTCGAACTATCTGCAGACAACACTAAGATTTCGCTTTAAGTCCAAAACGACCTGATAGCTTGCGGCTATCAGGTCTACTCGTTCAGGTTGATCCAATGGTAGAAAACAAAAGTAACAGCGTCGTTGATCTGGAGCAGGTCACCTTTACCTGGCCTGGGAACCCAACTCCGACACTCAATATCAAACAACTGCATATCACTAAAGGCGAGCACCTCTTTATTAAAGGCCCCAGTGGCTGTGGTAAATCCACCTTGCTCGGGCTACTCACTGGAATTAACACTGCCAGCAGCGGCCAGCTACTTGTTTTAGGTCAGGACCTCAATCAGATGAGGGCTAACCAACGCGATAAATTTCGTGCCGATCATATTGGCTATATATTCCAGCAGTTTAATTTGCTCCCCTACCTCAACGTGATTGAAAATGTCATCCTGCCGTGCCAATTTTCCGCACAACGCAAATCACAGGTTGAGACATCACTGGTTGAAGACGCCACTCGGCTTCTGAAAAAACTGCATCTACCTGAACATCTGTTGAAGAAGCCTGTCGTCGAACTGAGTATTGGACAGCAACAGCGTGTCGCTGCCGCTCGAGCTCTGATTGGTAAACCGGCGCTAATCATTGCCGATGAACCCACTTCTTCACTTGACTACGAAAATCGCACTGCATTTATCGAGTTATTGCTCGAGCAGGTCAATCAGGCTCAATCAACCCTGTTGTTCGTCAGTCATGACCCCACACTGGAAAGCGTGTTCGATCGCACCTTAAACCTCAATCAAATCAATCAGGCAGGAGCACAACAATGACCCCAACATTTATGCTTGCCTGGAAGAGTGTCCGTAACCGTCGTGTCACCGCCATTCTGACCATATTAACCGTCGCTATTTCGGTCATACTACTTTTGGGGGTAGAAAGGATCCGTACCCAAGCCAAAAGCAGCTTTGCTAATACAATTTCAGGAACTGACCTGATCGTCGGTGGACGTTCTGGGCAAGTAAACTTGCTGCTTTACTCAGTGTTTCGCATCGGCAACGCTACCAATAACATTGACTGGAAAAGTTATCAGGAATTCAGTAATCATCGTTCTGTGAAGTGGGCGATACCTATTTCTCTCGGAGACTCACACAAAGGCTTCCGCGTGATGGGCACCAATCATAGCTATTTTGAACACTATCGCTACGGCAAAAAACAAAACATCTCCATCGCTGAGGGACGCGAATTTGGTGGTTTATTTGAAACCGTCATTGGCTCCGATGTTGCCCGCTCTCTCGGGTACAATATAGGCACAGAAATCATTATTGCCCACGGCATCAGTGACGTTGGCTTCAGTCGTCATGACAACCTGCCGTTTAAAGTGGTCGGTATCTTAGCTCCGACAGGCACCCCAGTTGACAAAACCGTACATGTCTCACTCGAAGCGATTGAAGCGATTCACGTTGGCTGGGAATCTGGAGCCCACTTAGGCAATACACCAAGTGCTGAGCACCTTGAAAAGCAAAACTTTCAGCCAAAACAAATTACTGCCATGCTTCTTGGCCTGAATTCGAAAATTCAGACCTTTGCTCTGCAGCGCCAGATCAACACTTACCCTAAAGAACCGCTGAGTGCCATCCTACCGGGCGTTGCGCTGCATGAATTGTGGGGGATGATGTCGGTGGCAGAGCAAGCCCTGATGGCAGTTTCGGTATTCGTGGTCATTGCCGGACTACTGGGAATGTTGTCGAGTTTACTGACTAGCTTACAGGAAAGACGTCGAGAGATGGCCATTCTAAGAGCAATGGGAGCGAGACCAAGGCATGTTCTCTCTCTGTTAGTTCTCGAAGCCAGTGCTTTAACCTTAGTTGGCTTAGTTGTCGGTGTGCTAGGTCTTTATGCTCTATTAGCCGCTATCGCACCAGTCATTCAACAACAATATGGAATTAATATTGAGATGATAGCCATATCCCATTATGAGTGGATATTGCTTGCAGCTGTGCAGTTAGCAGGTACTGTAATCGGCTTAATTCCAGCATTCCGTGCATACAGACAATCCCTTAGTGACGGGATGACAATTCGGGTTTAAACATGAAAAAGATACTAATATTAGTCATATTTGCCATGAGCGTTATGACACCCTCTATAGTCAGTGCTAAAGAAAATACTCTCAAACTGGACTGGATCGATCTGATCCCAGAGAGTGAACGAAAACAATTCGATTCCTATGGCATGCCAGTAACTGATCACTCTGGTCAAGCAGCAAAACAATCATTGATGGGCAAGGTCCGTCAGGAGCTCAACGGCAGTCAGGTTAAAATACCTGGTTTTGTGATTCCGTTGGAAGGGGATGAGAACAAAGTCACCGAATTTCTACTGGTACCATACTTTGGTGCATGTATTCACGTACCACCACCACCACCAAACCAGATCATCTACGTGAAATTCCCGAAGGGAGCACCAGTACAGCAACTGTGGGATGTCATCTACGTGGTCGGCACACTGAAAACAGAAACCATCAACCATGAATTGGCTGAAACAGGTTACGTTTTAGAGGGCACCGCAATCGAAGAATACGATGACTACTAATAGGTATTAACATAAAAGCAACCTGTTAATTATCCGCTTTTCTTTATATGTATCTAGAGAGATAAACCAAGACGGCTAGATAGACCAGAAATAGTAGGGCAATTGACAGGTGCTTTTTCAGTTTATTCTCATTAAAAAACTTCATAAGCCCCTCAAAAATATCGATAACAATTTTAACAACTTATTATCATTTGGCATAGCGCCAATTTTCAAGGATTGCTCACATAGTTCTTCTGGCAGCCAATCAGCTTAAGAGGTAAATTTAATTAAATACATTTAACACTCTGATGGTCAAGGAATTCACATGTCGGAAAAGCAAAAGCCAGTGGTTATAGAGCACGAGTCCAGCGCTGAATCACGGCATGAAAAAAAGAAAACCTATATCAAAGATAGTGCCAGTCGGGTGATGAACATTGCTCAAACCCATGGTTTGGATGCCTTATTACAAAAAGACTCGCCAGAAAAAACGGCATTAGAACGCGCCCTCATTCGCGAGCGCCGCTACAAAGAGCAAAAACAAAAAAACCTCGAACAAATCCTTAAGCTCGCTCACCTATCCTGTAAAGATGAAACTGCGAGCGACCCCGATCAAGATTGGCTGCACCGCTTCTTTAACATGGCTCAGGAAGTACATAACACCTCAATGCAGCGCCTATGGGCACAAGTGTTAAAACGCGAAGTCACCAACCCAGGTTCGACGTCAATGAAAGCGCTCAAGGTGCTACAAGATATGTCACCTAAGGAAGCACAGACCTTGCAGCGTGCCGCCTCTTTAGCATGTAGTTTTGGTGGCGATACCAGTCGCAAGCTGTTAATTGGCTATCGGTCACAAGGGGGGATTTTCAGCTTTGGTAAGCGTAATATTACCAGCAATATCAACGTTGGTAATTTTCAACTTCCCTATTCCAGCCTATTGGTCTTATTTGAACTTGGTCTGATGCATGGCACTGAGTTGGAGTCA
The DNA here is from genome assembly GCF_027587155.1 of Vibrio sp. T11.5. Lineage (NCBI taxonomy): Bacteria > Pseudomonadati > Pseudomonadota > Gammaproteobacteria > Vibrionales > Vibrionaceae > Vibrio > Vibrio sp. T11.5. The sequence continues at coordinate 8,973 of NZ_JAPPTP010000014.1, read as the reverse complement.
GGTGAAATTGAGCTCGATTCCCCCTTACCGCTTACCTACCAGGGCAAGCAGTTATCACTGCAAGCGCACAGCAAAGGGGTTCGACTTCTCTACTACCGCTTTAGCCCAACTGGCAATGAATTGTGTAAGCTACTTGGAAACAAGCCGAACATGCAGTATTACGATCAGATGGTCGCCCTATTAAGCCAGAAATTTACTGCCAGTACAGACGTTCAGCCAAGTGTGGATACGACGGTTTAGGGGAAACGGGAAACGGGAAACGGGAAACGGGAAACGGGATGATTATCTCTGCCTATGAACGTATTCTGTCAACATTCCATGCACCACAACCGACTCTCGTTACTACTAGAGCGCACCTCTCGAAGGGCGAAGCCCGCTCCCGTTATCCAGAAGCGCAGCGTTCCCGCTTTCCAAAACAAAAACGCCAACCCGACAGGTTGGCGTTTTTACTTAGTTCGGAGCAGCTTATGCCTTGTAAGCTTTGAATGCGTTAATCAGACCATTCGTTGAGCTGTCGTGAGAACTGATTTCCGACTCATCGGCTAATTCAGGTAGGATTTGATTAGCCAATTGTTTACCTAGCTCCACCCCCCACTGATCGAAGCTGAAAATATTCCAGATAACACCTTGGACGAAGATCTTGTGCTCATACATAGCGATCAAATTACCTAGCGTACGCGGTGTGATTTGCTTGACTAGGATTGAGTTAGTTGGTCGGTTACCTTCAAACACTTTGAATGGTGCTAAGGTTGCCGCTTCTTCTTCACTCTTGCCTGCTTTGGCAAATTCCGCTTTGACCGTCTCTTCCGACTTACCAAAAGCAAGCGCTTCAGTTTGAGCAAAGAAGTTAGACATTAATTTCTGGTGATGATCACCTGCAGGGTTATGACTAATAGCAGGTGCAATAAAGTCACAAGGGATCAGCTTAGTACCTTGGTGAATCAACTGGTAGAAAGCGTGCTGACCGTTAGTGCCAGGCTCACCCCAGATAATTGGACCTGTTTGGTAAGTCACTGCATTGCCATCACGGTCAACGTACTTACCGTTAGACTCCATGTTGCCCTGTTGGAAGTAAGCTGCAAAACGGTGCATGTACTGATCGTATGGAAGTATCGCTTCAGACTCAGCGCCGTGGAAGTTGTTGTACCAAAGGCCAACTAGCGCAAGGATCACAGGAATGTTGCTTTCTAGATCCGCAGATGCAAAGTGGTTATCCATTTCATGAGCGCCATCTAGCAGCTCAACAAAGTTGTCGTAACCCACCGCTAGGGCAATGGAAAGACCAATTGCTGACCATAACGAGTAACGACCGCCAACCCAGTCCCAGAACTCGAACATGTTGTCGGTGTCGATACCAAACTCAGATACGGCTGGTGCGTTGGTAGAAAGCGCTGCAAAGTGCTTAGCTACGTGTGCTTCATCACCTGCTGACTCAAGGAACCAATCACGAGCACTGTGTGCATTGGTCATAGTCTCTTGTGTAGTAAACGTCTTAGATGCGACCAAGAATAGTGTCGTTTCTGGGTTTACTTTCTTTAGCGTCTCAACGATGTGCGTACCATCAACGTTCGAAACGAAGTGGAGATTTAGGTGGTTTGTGTAAGGAGCTAGAGCTTCAGTCACCATATAAGGACCAAGATCAGAACCACCGATACCAATATTCACAACATCAGTAATCGCTTTACCTGTGTACCCTTTCCACTCGCCGCCGATGACACGTTCCGTAAACGATTTCATTTTTTCTAGCACTGCATTTACTGCAGGCATGACATCTTCACCATCAACCATAACAGGAGTGTTACTGCGGTTACGCAGTGCTGTGTGGAGTACGGCGCGACCTTCGGTTTGGTTGATTGCTTCACCACTGAACATCGCTTCAATTGCTGCTTTAAGCTCAGTTTCGCCAGCTAATGCGAACAGGTGCTTCATAGTTTCTTCATTGATTAGGTTCTTAGAGTAATCAACAAGAATGTCTCTACCGAAACGCATAGAGAATTTGTCAAAACGCGCAGCGTCTTGAGCAAACAGCTCTTTAAGATCCATATCTTGAGCCGATTCGAAGTGCGCAGTCAGCGCGTTCCAAGCTGATGTTTGCGTTGGATTGATATTTTTCAACATGGTTACTATCCCGATGTTACAGTAGGTTTTATTCTACATTGATTGACTGAAGAGTAAGATAAACGACAGCCAGTAGAATCCCCGATTAAGCAAAAATAGTTCGGTTCTCGCATTGCAACAAGCAGCCAGAACTTTGTAATAAATTTTCAAGGTGCAATTATGAACCAGTGTGGCTGCACCATCATTGAGTTAAGTCACGTTAAGTGATTTAGTTACACTCAAACCCATGACTAGCTATTGGCACTCACCTTACCGCCTCAGGTTGAATTTGCCAAATAGATTATAGAGGATGCCATATGTGGGCTCAGAAGCGTATTCAATTGAGCGCGAGAAAACGCGGATTTCATCTCATCACCGATGAAATAGAACAACAAATTCCAGAGATAGCGGATTTTTCTGTCGGAATATTACAGTTATTTATCCAACATACTTCTGCAAGCCTGACCATTAACGAAAACGCCGACCCAACGGTACGTCATGATATGGAAAAGCACTTTAACCAGTTTGTGCCAGAGCGCGCCCCTTACTATAAGCATACCTATGAAGGCGATGATGATATGCCCGCCCATATCAAAACGTCGATCTTAGGGTGCAGCGTGATGATCCCCATTAGCAACGGACGATTAGCTCTAGGGACATGGCAAGGAATCTACCTTGGAGAGCATCGTGATTACGGTGGTAGCCGCACCTTAGTTGTGACGATTCAGGGCGAAAAATAAAAAGGCTGGCTTAATAAGCCAGCCTAAAACGAAAGATTCGATGTCAGCTATTTGGAATATTCCATTTCCACTCGCGAGGTCAGTTTAGTTACCAGTTCATAAGCAATAGTGCCAATATGGCAAGCCACCTCTTCAGCAGGAAGGCTTTGTCCCCAAAGGATTGCCTCATCCCCCACCTTATCATTAGCATCTGGACCGAGATCAACCGTCAACATGTCCATCGATACTCTTCCCGCAATCGGTACTTTGCGACCATTGACTAACACTGGTGTGCCATTGGGAGCGGTTCTTGGGTAGCCATCACCGTATCCAATCGCGATAACCCCCACTTTGGTATCGCGTTGACTGGTCCACATCCCGCCATAGCCGACGCTCTCACCCGCTTTTACTTCACGTACCGCAATCAGGTGTGATTTGAGCGTCATGACAGGTTGATATCCCATCTGCTGTGCCGTTTTGTCGTTAAATGGCGAAACACCGTACATGATGATTCCGGGTCTAACCCAATCGAGGTGGCTGTTCTGCCACGCCAATAATCCCGCAGATGCGGCGAGTGAACGCTCGCCTTCGCAACCATCAGTCAGAGACAAGAACAGCTCAGTTTGTTCTGTCGTAGTGGACTTATCCAGCTCATCAGCACAACCAAAATGACTCATGTAACGCAGTGGCTTCGCCACGTTATGACACGCTTTGAGACGAGAGACAAAATCCCAGTATTGTTCCGGCCTGACACCGAGACGATGCATCCCGCTATCGATTTTAAGCCAAACAACGACAGGAGTATCCAGCTCTGCTTGCTCAAGTGCTTCAAGCTGCTCTTCACAATGCACTACGGTTTGAATGTTATTAGTCACCAAGACAGGTAAATCGCCCGAAGAATAAAAGCCTTCGAGTAATAAAATCGGTGTCACCACACCGCAAGCCCGAAGTTGCAATGCTTCTTCAATCCGTGCCACACCGAACGCATCTGCATCCGTGGCATACTTTGCAACATGTCTCAAACCATGGCCATAGCTATTGGCCTTAACCACCGCCATGATCTTACTATTTGGTGCTTGAGATTTAATCTGTTTTAAGTTGTGTTGCAACGCATCTAAATCAATAAAGGCCGTTGCCGCTTTCATATAACTCATGCGTTACTCTTCATCCACATCAAACGCCGGGCCAGCATAATTATCAAACCGTGACCATTGACCTTGGAAAGTCAAACGTACCGAACCAATCGGACCATTACGTTGCTTACCTAGGATGATTTCCGCCGTACCTTTCATCGGGCTATCTGGGTGATACACTTCATCACGGTATATAAACATGATCAAATCAGCGTCCTGCTCTATCGAGCCTGATTCACGCAAGTCTGAGTTAACAGGGCGTTTATCGGCACGTTGCTCTAAGGAACGGTTGAGCTGCGACAGTGCGACCACTGGCACGTTGAGCTCTTTAGCCAAGGCTTTCAGTGAACGGGAAATTTCGGCGATTTCCAACGTACGATTATCAGCCAGCGCAGGGACACGCATTAATTGAAGGTAATCGACCATTATCATAGACAGACCACCATGGTCACGCGCAATACGTCTTGCTCGTGAGCGGACTTCGGTTGGTGTCAGACCCGAGCTATCATCAATGAAGATGTTTTTCTTCTCCATTAAAAGCCCCATAGTAGAAGAAATACGCGCCCAATCTTCATCATCTAACTGGCCAGTTCTTATCTTGGTTTGATCGACACGAGAGAGGGATGCCAAAGAACGCATCATCAGCTGTTCAGATGGCATCTCCAAAGAGAAAACCAACACGGGCTTATCATGGGCCATCGCTGCATTTTCAACCAAGTTCATCGCAAATGTTGTTTTACCCATCGATGGACGCGCTGCAACAATCACTAGGTCCGAGCCTTGAAGACCTGCCGTTTTCTTATTCAAATCGGTAAAGCCCGTCGTTACCCCTGTTACCCCATCCTGAGGGGATTTATAGAGCATCTCAATACGTTCGAGCGTTTTCTCAAGAATATTATCGACGTTTTGCGGCCCCTCACTTTCGCTAGTACGCGACTCGGCAATAGCAAACACCTTACTCTCTGCCATATCAAGCAGATCCTCAGATGTACGCCCCTGAGGATCGTATCCCGCATCGGCAATTTCATTCGCCACACCGATCAAGTCGCGAGTCAGAGCACGTTCCGCGACGATATCTGCATAGGCGTTAATGTTAGCTGCGCTCGGTGTATTCTTGACCAAATCTGCAAGGTAAGCAAAACCACCAACATCGTCCAATTGTTCACGCTGCTCTAAAAACTCTGACAAGGTGATCAAGTCAAGAGGCTGGCTATCTTCTAGAATGCTTTGCGATGCTTCGAACATCAAACGATGTGGACGACTGTAAAAATCTTTCGCCACCACGCGTTCAGATACAGTATCCCAGCGCTCGTTATCCAACAACAAACCACCGATGACGGACTGCTCAGCTTCCAACGAATGTGGAGGAACCTTGATAGCATCGACTTGGGCGTCTGCTGGTTTCTGATTACGATTGTCTGTTCTCTGTTCTGCCATGCTCTTGCTCAACAATTTACTTGTGACCGCTCATTATAGCCAGAATGAACGGGATGTCTGTAATAAACAAGGGGTTTGAATGCAACTCGTGTAGAATTAACTTAGAACTGACGGAATTTGAGTGAATAACCTCTACTATTTCCCCAATTTTTCCATCTATAAAGAGGTAGTGAGTGACGAAAATTTGGCTCTTGAGTGCAGGCCTACTGTGCAGTTCCGTAGTCCTTGCGGATGAGACAGTACAAAGTCAAACGGACATTGAAATACCCTCCCCTTGGGATACCGAAATTGAATTCGGTTATCAGGCGCATACCGGAAACTCAGACTCACGTTCCCTTAATTCTCGACTCAGTGCCGAGTACCTATCTGGCCGATACCGAACCAGCGGTGAGTGGAAGTACTACCTACTTTATAAGGATGGGGAAGAAGACAAACGGCAGTCAACCTACACGGCACAGAGCGACTATAAGCTTAGCCCTAAGACGTATCTTTACGGCAGCTTCAAAGGTGTCGATTCTCGATATAGTGCTTATTTTAAGGACTATACGCTCTCGGGAGGCTTAGGTTATCAATTTTCTAATACCGATGTCTTTGTACTGGAACTCGAACTCGGCCCTGGTTTCCGCTACCAAGAGCCCAATACTGATGAAATTGGTGACAGCGATATTGTCTTTGAGGAAACCGTTCAGGAAGCGATTTTTCGAGGTAAAGTCAATTCAAGTTGGCAAGTACTGAAAAACCTTAGCCTAGCCGCCGATGTGACTCTCGTCGCTGGTGACAGTAACCTCAGAGTAGATACAGATATCAATGTGACCAACAACATCACAGAAGATATCGCACTCAAATTGGCTCATACACGTCAATATCATGACCGCGTCCCCGAAGGGCTAAAGAAAGCCGACAGTATTTTCTCTGTTAACTTACTTTTCTTATTTTAAATACCACACTTTAGACATAAAAAAAGCACCTCTGGGAGGTGCTTTTAAAATACGTCTTGATACTGAATTACTCAGCAGCAACAACTTGTAGGTTAACCGCAGCGAATACTTCAGAGTGAAGCTGAACGCTGATCTCGAACTCACCAGTGTTACGTAGCGCGCCTTCTGGAAGACGAACTTCGCTTTTCGCAACTTCAACGCCAGCAGCAGTGATTGCATCAGCGATGTCACGAGTACCGATAGAACCGAACAGTTTACCTTCGTCACCAGCTTTAGAAGCGATAACAACAGCTTCTAGAGCGTTAACTTTCTCTGCGCGAGCTTCTGCAGTAGCTAGTTGCTCAGCAACTTTAGCTTCTAGTTCAGCACGACGAGCTTCGAACATTTCAACGTTAGCCTTAGTTGCCATAACTGCCTTAGCTTGAGGGATAAGGAAGTTACGAGCATAGCCAGATTTAACGTTTACAGTGTCACCAAGACCACCTAGGTTACCGATTTTATCAAGTAGAATAACTTGCATTGCTTAATCCTCTTTCTTAATAAAACGACCGATTACTGATGCTTGTCAGTGTACGGTAGTAGAGCTAGGTAGCGAGAACGCTTAATAGCGCGAGCTAGTTGACGTTGATACTTAGCGCTTGTACCAGTGATACGGCTAGGTACAATTTTACCAGCTTCAGTGATGTAGTTTTTAAGAGTTGCTACGTCTTTGTAATCAATCTCTTGTACGCCTTCTGCAGTGAAACGGCAGAATTTACGACGACGGAAGAAACGAGCCATGGGCTATCTCCTGATCTTAAATTTGAAAAAAGTTGTCTGCCTAGATAAACACATTCGAGTAACCCCTTGAGTTATCTAGACTGAGTACTAATTCTGAGTAGTAATTACTCAGCCGCTGCTTCTGGCTTAGCTTCAGCACGCTCTTCGCGACGAGGAGCACGCTCTTCTTTCTGCTTAAGCATGATAGATTGCTCAGTGATAGCCGCTTTAGTACGCATGATCATGTTACGTAGAACTGCATCGTTGAAACGGAAAGCAGTTTCTAGTTCATCGATAACAGCTTGGTCAGCTTCAACGTTCATTAGAACGTAGTGAGCTTTGTGAAGCTTGTTGATTGGGTAAGCCAGTTGACGACGACCCCAGTCTTCTAGACGGTGGATAGTACCGCCAGCTTCAGTGATAGAACCAGTGTAACGCTCGATCATGCCAGCAACTTGCTCGCTTTGATCAGGGTGCACCATGAATACGATTTCGTAATGACGCATTGGTTGCTCCTTACGGATTATTCAGCTTCCACAATTGGCCCGGTCATCCAGAGGAAGCAAGGAACTAAAGATAATTGACCGAGATTTAAGGAGCACGAATAGTACAGAATGATTGCAATTTAAGCAAGAGAAATGTGATACAAGGGTTGCTAGAGAATAGAACAGCGCATAACACGCTGCTCTAAGCTGTTGTCGTTCTGCTTAGTCGTCGTCTTCATCAACAAACTGAGCCTGTAGGTAGTTTTGTATACCTGTCATGTCGATCAAACCAAGTTGAGTTTCAAGCCAATCAACGTGTTCTTCTTCATCTTCTAATATATCCTGAAACAGATCTCTGGATACATAATCGTGCGTATCTTCCGCGTAAGCGATCGCCGCTTTTAAGTCAGGTATCGCAGCCATTTCTAACTTGAGGTCACATTCCAGCATCTCTTTGGTGTCTTCACCAATCATTAACTTGCCAAGATCTTGCAAGTTAGGGATGCCTTCAAGAAACAGAATACGTTCAATCAAATGATCTGCGTGCTTCATTTCATCGATAGATTCGTGATATTCCTTATCCGCCAAATGCTTTAACCCCCAGTCTTTATACATTCGCGCATGAAGGAAATATTGGTTAATGGCAACTAGCTCATTGCCAAGGATTTTATTGAGATGTTGAATAATGATTGGATCGCCTTTCATGACAAAAACCTCCTCTTTGGCTCCATTTAAACTTTAGAACCAATTGAGAAGGTGTCAAAAATACACGAGGCTGTTTTAGCTCGCTTTTTGGTACTGTACTACACCTGTTTCATTGAGGATTTCCTTCGCCATCTTGACACATTTTCCACATTGACTGCCAAGTGCGGTGCATTTCTTTATGCCTTTAATATCGGTTACGCCCTCTTCTAAAGCTAACCTCCTGATTTTCTTGTCAGAAACTCCATGACACAAACAAACGTACATAAATGAGACCCGTAATACAACCTAGGATAAAAATATAAACAATAATTGTTCTTATTACCAGTTAGGTTGAAGAAGATATTAAGACAAATTTGTTATAACAAACAGGACGAATGAAAGGTGCAAAACACTTACGCGTTTAACCATACTTATAGCATGGCTTTATAGCTATTTAACAAATTGTTTTATAAGATAAAATGAAGTTTATATCTAGATATGATCCAAAAGGTGAATATTTTTTTTATAACCAAATAATAAAAAAAGAGAAGCCGAAGCTTCTCTTTTTTTAGATGTGCTTTCTTCATAAATGAAGAAAAGTGCAAGATTTCAGTTAATTCCTAAGAATTAGTCGAAGATCTTAGCAACAACACCAGCACCTACTGTACGGCCACCTTCACGGATAGCGAAACGTAGACCTTCATCCATTGCGATTGGAGCG
>NZ_JAPPTP010000013.1:0-136075 GCF_027587155.1 Vibrio sp. T11.5 | reverse complement strand
GCACTAAGTATGGCTCTGGCTTTAAGCTAACCCACGAAATTGGAGGCTAGCACCTCGTGGGGGTCATTATGTCTATGCGAGACTGGGGCGTGAGAGCATGTGGCTCCCACGCTGATAGCAGTTAGAAATGTTTTACAGGTGAAACTTTATCAATTTCATCGATCAAAGACACAACCTGACCAGGGCTAATCGACTGAGACTTAATATCGTTAGCATATTTTTTTGCTGAGTCGAGTGCTTTAATTTCCTTACCCTCAAGGTAAGGTTTTCGATTTTGGCTTGTTTCATATGCTTCAAAGAGCTGTTGCACAGCGCCTTCAATGATTTGGTTGTGAGTTTTTAGGTTTGACTCACCAACAAGGCTCGCTAGTTCAAGAGCAAGTTGCAAAGTCTTTGTGACGTCGTTAGAGCTGAAGCCTTCATCTGTCGGATAGAAGGAAAAAGAGTACGAGAGAGTCATTTCGATTCCTTTTTATTATGGGTCTTGCGTTGATTTTGGGGGGAACTACGCCTTTTTCAATAGGCGAATGTCATAAAGTTATATATATGAAACTGATTGGTCGCAAATTAAGCTACCCTACAGGCATTGACTGCTATTTGAGCAGAGAGTAAGTCGCTTAACATGTATGATTTTTTCTGTCAATAGGCAATAACATCCTGTTGGCTGCCCGAGCAGCCAATGCTCTTCGAACAACAAAGTTATCTACTTCGCTTTGTCATGTCGGTCATTACGCATTGCTTACGACAAACACATATTGAGGATCTCTTATTGGGATTGTTCAGGAGTGTTAAGGTGTCTGTCCCAATTAGATTTTGAAGAACCGCTTTGGTTGCAAGTATCAGAGATCTAAGTCGTTTTTTGTGAATTTCAGGGCATTGATTCTCAATAGTTTGCTGTAGAATTTGAATGTGCGCATCGTTAGGGCTCCCTATTAAATCCATTTACTCAGGTGTGTTTTTGGCGAAATTCATTAGTTCAGAATGAGCGATGCGCGTCTACTCATTGTTTTATATAGAAATTATGAGGGGATTCGTAAGAGCAAGGCGCTAGTAGTGATTTTTAGCTTTCAACATTTGAGGATATAAATATGGACCAAGAAAAGGCATATTCAATTATTGATGCTTTAGCTAATGGTATCGATCCGAACACGGGTGAGTATTTTCCAGAAGACTCACCTTATAATCATCCAGATATTATTCGTGCGCTATTTTATGTGCTTCGCAATAAACCAACACAGAAAAAGCAGAAAAAATCCCTCGAAGAAAAGCAGCAAGAGAATATTTCCAAAGGTTTACCGAAGAATTATGGTTTACCTTGGACAGATGAAACCGTCGAGTACGTTATAAATCAACATCAGGCGAATACATCCATAGATGTCATAGCTCAAGAGGTAGCAAGAAAGCCTAGCTCGATCATTGGGTTGCTAAAGAAGAAAGAAATTATTACTGAGGAGCAAGCGTTTTCAATGGGGTTACGTTATCAAGGCGCTCGTGCATGAAATTGCTACTAACAAACTGTTATAGCTACTGGAGGATGGGTGGTAGTTTTAGATGAAGAACACATGTCATGGCTTCTTTTCCAACACACAAACGATATGTATTTGTCGGTGGTATGTGGAACTGTCGGCATGTTTACAATAGAGATTCAATTAACTCATTCGGAAGCATCAAGTTATAAATTAACGGGAAAATCATATATCGCTCAACTTGCTAGTAGTATCCGTGCGAAACCGGAGTATTTTACACTGAGGAAAGTAGCTAACTTCAGAACTAACTTTAACGTCACTGAGGCTTTATCTGAATGGCGAAGTTCGTAGAGTTGTAGCTATAACAAATTGTTCTACAGCGACCAAGACGCGTGCTATTTTCGCTTCGCTCAATAGTATGGCACACTAGTTTTTCACGCGTTAACAAGGTGTTAGGCTTTAAGGTGTTAAGGGTCTATCCCAATTAGATTCAATTATTGCCAAGATAACGCGCATGGTTAAAAAGTAACAACATGCACGCTCGTTCTTATATATTGTTAGGGTGTATATTTTGCTGTATTTACATTAATTTTTAGTCACTTATGATAGGTTAATGGCAAGTTAGGCAGAGAGAAAAACCAGACGGCCTGTTATTAAGAATGTTATGCCACTGAATTTAATCTGGAGGAAAGGAAATGGACTTTAACTCGTTACTACTATTTATCGTTGCCTGTCTGGCTATCAATATGATTCCGGGTCCAGACGTTATCTATATTGTTTCTAACACAATGAGAGGTAAGCTGAAAACCGGGTTTAAGGCGGCAATGGGGCTTGGTGGTGGCTACTTTATTCATACATTGGCAGCGTCATTAGGACTCTCTGCGATCATCCTGAGTTCTGCGGTCGCTTTTAGCGTAGTAAAATGGCTAGGTGCAGCATATCTAGTTTACTTGGGTATTCAATCGTTACTCTCTATGTGGCGCGGGGATAGCAAAATAGTGATAAGCGAAACCGTTGTAAACGAAAAAAATGTTTTTGTGCAGGGTGTTATCGTTAGCGTTTTGAATCCTAAAGTAGCGCTGTTCTTCCTCTCATTCCTACCTCAATTTATTGACGCATCAACAGGTTCGACTTCAATGCAGTTGTTGGCGTTTGGTTTGTTATTTAGTGTATTGGCGACCATGTGTAATGTTCTCTATGCATCAGTGGGTAGTTGGGTCTTCAGTCGCCCGAATTCTCAGCGTTACTCTCGAACGCTTGAGGGTGTTTCAGGAGTTTTGCTTATCGGACTGGCAAGTAAAGTCGCAATCAGCGACCGCTAGTGGCATAACAATCAATTCAACTAGACCTTCAACCCGTGGCATTTTTACTATGCGTTGGTTTATAACAAGCGCTAGGATTCTATGAAAATCGTGCGAGATACAAGACTGGAAGAGTTCAAAAGAATTGAGCATCTCCTTTATGGAAATAACTACGAAGTGTGGTTCAATCTTTATGGTCCTGCCGATCCAGAGCTGGGTTTAACTGGTACTCTCAAAAGGTTAATTTCAAAAGTCTGCGAGGTTTCAGGGGTAGTTCCTTCTACACCGAATGAGGCCATGTCTGAAATAATGGACATGGTTTTGTATAAAGGCTATACAGGTTTAGGCTCCTTAGAGCTTGAATCTAAAAAGTCTGAAATATCCGAATTAATGGGCAAGGTATTTTCGAGTACCGGCATCGAAGATGCGGAAATAGTTGTAAAGTTTGATTTTAAAAATGGCCATCCTGCTTATCCAGTGTTTTGGGATTTTGCGTATGACATCCATTCAAAAGGTCAGCGCTGGATATTTGTGGGTTCAAGTAGTGACTAGCCCTAACAAAGCCGCCAATTACAGCGGCCTTAGGCGAAGAGGTTCAGATGTACGATACAGTGATTTTTGATTACGGAAATACCTTGTGTGAAATGGGTAGCCTTTCAGGCTCGTTGAAAGCTGTTCTTAAATCGCAGTATGCTGATCAAATTGGTGACTTGATAGAGCAAAGTATTCAAGACCTGTATGTACCCGAACAAGAGGTGCAACCAAATTGGATTGATGTATGGCAAAAGGCATTTAATGAGTACAAACTAGAATTTGACCAATCGATTGGTTTAAAACATTTGAATCACTTTGTAGATAGCGGTCGTCTTTATCAATATTCAATCCCGCTACTTGAAGCCCTTCATAACCAGGGAACAAAACTCATATTACTGTCTAATGTAACGGGTAGTACAGAAGTGTTTCAACGTGACTTAATGAACCGAGGACTAGCTAAATATTTCGATAGCATAATTTGGTCTTCAGAAATTGGTTTTAGGAAACCTAGCCGTCAGGCTTTTGAAATTGCATTAGAAAGTGTAGGAAGTTTGGCGAAAAATAGCATTATGGTTGGGGATAGTGAAATTGCCGATATTCGTGGAGCTCAATTAGCAGGTATTTCTACAATGCTGATTTCAGAGCTTAAAAACGCAGAAAGTAGAGCAAGTCACGTGGTTAATCATGCGAATATTCAGGAACAACTAATGCGCCTAACACATATGAGCCTTCTGCCTGTCAATAGGCAATAACATCCTAACGGCTGCCCGAGCAGCCAATGCTCTTCGAACAACAAAGTTATCTACTTCGCTTGTCATGTCGGTCATTGCGCATTGCTTGCGACAAACACATATTGAGGATCTCTTATTGGGATTGTTAAGGTGTCTGTCCCAATTAGATTACAATCTCCATGTGTCGCGATATTGGAATCTTGCAGCGGCCAATTTTAGTTGGCCACTGCATAGAGATAAGCCGTAAATCTATAGATCAACCGCTACTGGGCAAATATAGGCAGCTGCTCCTCAGTCAATAAGCTGTCTTTAGCAAAACCGATATACCAAGTGACTTGGCTAACATTCCAATTGCTAATATCTTGGTTAAAAGCTTCAGCATTCCTAAACATCGAAGACATATTAGTCACATTCGAGGTATCCCAGTTTCCTATATCTTGGTTAAAGGCTTTAGCCTCCCAAAACATATATTTCATATTAGTCACATTAGAGGTATCCCAATCACCGATATCTTGGTTAAAAGCTTCCGCACCATGAAACATATATTCCATATTAGTCACATTCGAGGTATCCCAGTGCCCTATATCTTGGTTAAAAGCTTTAGCCTTCCAAAACATAGAATCCATATTCCTCACATTCGAGGTATCCCAGCGACCTATATCTTGGTTAAAAGCGTAAGCCTCAGTAAACATAAAACCCATATCAGTCACATTAGAGGTATCCCAGTGCCCGATATCTTGATCAAAAGCTTTCGCACCCTGAAACATAGAACCCATATCTGTCACATTAGAGGTATCCCAGTGCCCGATATCTTGATTAAAAGCTTTCGCACCTTTAAACATCCCGTCCATAGTAGTCACATTCGAGGTATCCCAGTGCCCGATATCTTGATTAAAAGCTTCAGCCTCCACAAACATATAATCCATAGCAGTCACATTAGAGGTATCCCAGTGCCCGATATCTTGATTAAAAGCTTCAGCCTTCACAAACATCCCAATCATAGTAGTCACATTAGAGGTATCCCAATCACCGATATCTTGATCAAAAGCTTTCGCACCCTGAAACATCCGAATCATATTAGTCACATTAGAGGTATCCCAATCGCTGATATCGGCATTAAAGGTGGCTCTTTTATAGAACACATGAGACATATTAGTGACCTGAGTGGTACAAAAGCCAATATGGCCTTGCTCTAGGTTATCGAGCATAATTGGGTTTTTAATCAAAGTGTTGTCGACCACCACATACACCTTGCCGTTTTCGAGTATTACGGAATTGACGGGCTGATCTGGGCATTTGACTGAAATATCGATGGCATAAGCCTGCTGGCTGACGAGCGCCGCCGCCCCAACAAGCAGTGACAGAAGATTCTTTTTCATGGTTATTTCCTAGGTTGAATCGACATTATTAAGAGAAATTAGTGCGAAAATAGCGGCAGGTAATAATTAGGTAGGCCACTTTGCAGGGCGAAGTCTTTATGGCGAGTGACCTTTTCCACCGACCAATTGGATAAATCTTGCTTAAAGCGCGTTGCCCCTTTAAACATACGATCCATATTGGTCACGCGGCGCGTGTCCCATTGACTGATGTCGTAATTAAAATAGGGTGATTGAGCAAATAAATCGCTCATATCAGTGACATGACTTGTACACAGCTCTATCTTGCCGTTGATAAAGTTTTGCCAGTAATCTTGTTGGCGCAATAGCGCATTATCGACCACCACATATAAGCGCTCATCGATAATCACTACACTACCGGGAGGGTTAGCATCACAACGAATGGTATGATTTTCTTCGGCAAAACTGGCTGTACTACCCAAAGCCATGCAGGCTAAAATAACAGACGCTATTTTCATGATTAATATATTATTTATTATGATTAGTTTTAATATTATATTTACTTAACTAATCAAAGTTAACGCTATTTTTTATCTTGATGCATGCCAAATATAATAATGATATCAATGTCACGCATAGGGTGTGATTTAATGTTATTTAAATCATTTATGGATGATTAAATTTAATATATTAATGACAAGCTATATTGACTTTCTAAAAGTTTACATTTAATCGAACACTTATTAACCCAGAATTCGAGGACACACACCAATCTTTTGGTGAGTGTCCTGAATTGAATTTCAAACAATAGCAACCGTTTTCTGTGACGGCCTTGTCTAAACCCCATCCTTTACTCGACACATTGTTAATACACTCCTCTATAAGAACCTGATTTTTGACCAGTTAATCGGCCTACTCGCTTAAAGCGTTGACTCTTCTGAACCCCAGCGATATCCTGCAAAAGCACTGGCAAAATCCAGTGCCAGGATTAGCACCCTGTTGAACATTCTACGCATAGTAGCTAACTGAACTGTTGGCTTTCGCTATGTGTGCTTCGGCGCATCCGTCGAAACCCGAATTGCTTAGTTATTGCGCAATTCGATTCGGTATTACGGTGGGCTGGGCGAGGCAGCTTCGGCTGGCCGTTGCGAATGTTCCGGTAGTGCTAACCTTGTTCAGTTCACCACCCTTTGTTATGGGGTCTCTGTGTGGTGATGGAAATGTTTTCCTGTTGGAGGTTACCATGCCAAAGCTCACAGACGATCACGTTCTAAAAGTCCTCAATTCTATTTGTTACCGTATTCACACCGAGCCTGAATCGATTCGCTCCCATATGCGTGATTTATCGACGCTGCTCAATGGGCCCGATCCTAAACAAACGTCTAAATATAGCTGGCTCGAAGCGATTATTAGACAAGCGCAGCTCAATCGCTTTACTGAGCACTGCTCCCCATCTCGCGATACTTCCGATCTCTGTTTAATCAAGATGCAGAACCAAAATGCCTATAACTTGTGTTTTACCCAAGACGTCGACCAATGTATTTGTCGTTTGCAGTCTTTGTGCGCACAGCCAATTGAGCTGGTGGCGCACGGGAAGGCGAAACTGAGCCCAGATGCGCTGCTTGAGGTACTGTCTGAACCGCAGATCCAGAAAAACCGTTGGTTTCCGCTGAGCGATAGTCAGCGAGATGGCATCGTTAAAACGCTTAAGGCAGAGCAAACTCTCACCTCACGTTGATTGGCTATCAACGAGCAGGCACAGAATCACTGAGGTTTGGGGTAGGGTGGTTGCTCTAAATTATTAATAGAATTTTTACTCTTCTTACTAAGATAACCCGCACGCTCGTTTTTATATATTGATGGTGTGTATGGTTATATGTATTTACATTAATTTTTAGTCACTTATGATGGTTTGATAATGAGTTGGGCAGATAGGAAAACCAGACTGCCTGTTGTTAAGGATGTTAGCCCTCTCCAAAAGGTACATGTAGTAATGAAAGGACGTTGCCCAAACTGCAATGCAAAATCTGAATCAATTCCTCTTAGCCAAAAGTGTTCTCAATGTGGAGAGTTCTCAAATGACTGGGTTGTTTATGATTGGGCAGGATACTGCAGATTTAAGAGAGCAATGATCAGATGGAATTGGGTCGTTTTGGTATTGTGCTCTGCTAATTTATTGGCAATGGTACTAGGCTTTGCGGATCCAGTTCAGTGGCTACTCTGTTTGCTCATTATTCCAGCCACAGTGAGTTTAACTAGTTCTTATCAGGCAATCGCTAACTCTAAACACTATAAAGGACATCGCTTAAAGGATTTAAGCCCATGGTTTCCTTTGTTGTAAAGGGCGAACAATACAAGGCGTTTAAGGCAGATTCCCAGCGCTTGGTATTTTCGGTTGGCTTTGAATTTAGTATTTACGGCACAATGGTTTAAGTTTGGTGGTCTGCGTTGCTCACCCACTTAATTTGGCGTTAGTTTACCAATCAAGATCATCTCCCGAATTTTTATTTAGAGTGATGTCTTAGCTACAAGTGGTTTTGTGGGAGTTGCGATTGACCCAGTACAGCCACAACCAAAATAAAGCCGTCTTCCTTTGTAAAGTAAGCTGTGTGTTTGCCTACCGGAAAATAAAAACCGCTTGGATAAATCTCATCGCAACTGCGACCTACGGCTGGATTGTCGGCAAGCATTTGAAACCCAGTTAACAATGTATCTTTATAGTTGTTCCACTGCATTTCAGAAAAGTTGTTGATGGTATAGCTTTTAATTTTTCGTAAATGAGCCTGAGCCAATTTACTTAGCTTGTACTTATTCTTTTGCATAGTGGGTTACAAGGCGTTTAGGAAGTCTTCACCATCAACTACATTGCCTTGTGCTAAGTCTTGTTTAGCTGACTCGAAACAATGTTTAAGGTAATCAGCTTTCATTGCCTCTAGTTCTTCATAGTCTTTGATAGACATTACCACCACGGCATCTTTACTGTTTTTGCTAATCTTTACTGGCTCACGTTGAGCGCTTAGAAGCAGCTCACCAAAGTTACGTTTAGCATCATTTGCTGTTAGTGTTTGCATGCTCAATCTCCAAGTTTGGCATTACAGTAAGATTATAGCTAGTCGCACGAAGTGGTCAATTTAATTAAATCGTGCGATTTGAGTGCTTTTTATCCATGCCAAATGATCAAAGTGATGCATGACATTCGGCATTTGTGGTACGAAGTCCGGCGTGCTTAGTAAGTTCAGAAGACTATTGGTGTGTGTCCTGAATTTAAATTTAGTCACGATCGTATTTATATAATGACAGAATGTATAGCTTGGTAAATTTACGTTAATTTTTAGTAACATATGATAGGTTGGTGGTAAGCTAGATAGAGAGAAAAACGAGGCTTCCTGTTATTAAAAATGTTATATCTACAATCAGAAACTTCTGGCCAAGACTGAAAATAAGGTCTAAAATTAGCACTCATTTAAGTGCTGAATTGGTGTTGTTATGAGACAGGTTTTAGCTGATTATTCAGCAAGTATTTCTGAGTTAAAGAAAAATCCTACTGCTTTGCTAAATGAAGCTGATGGTTCTGCTATTGCTATTCTGAACCACAATAAGCCAGCAGCTTATCTTGTTCCTGCGGAAACTTATGAGTTTCTGATGGATATGCTCGATGATTACGAGCTGGCTAAACTTGTTGAAAGTCGTCGCGGTGAGTTATCTGAAGCGGTTGAAGTAAATATCGATGACTTATAAGCTTAAATTTCTACCTGCCGCGAAGAAAGAGTGGAGCAAGTTAGCTCCACCAATTCAAAGTCAGTTTAAAAAGAAGCTTAAAGAACGTCTCGAAAATCCGCATGTTCCCGCATCTAAACTTCGCGGCTATGACTCAGTTTACAAGATCAAGCTACGTACTGCGGGTTATCGTTTAGCCTACGAAGTGATCGACGATGAAATCGTGGTGTATGTGTTGGCTATTGGTAAAAGAGACAAAGATGCAGTGTACAAAAAGCTAGCAACGAGGTCCTCGTAACAGCAGCAAAACTCATATGGCCTTCTGCCTGTCAATAGGCAATAACATCCTAATAGCTGCGTGAGCAGCCAATGCTCTTCAAACAACAAAGTTATCTACTTCGCTTTGCCATTTCGGTCATTAAGCATTGCTTACGACAAACACATATTGAGGATCTCTTGTTGCGACTTCGCCGCTGCCTATGACTTGTCATGGTGTTAAGGTGTCTGTCCCAATTAGTTTCGATGACTTGTCATAGTGTTAAGGTGTCTGTCCCAATTAGATTTCCAACGCTTGGCAGTTTTGGCTCACGGTTTAGTATTAGTGTTTATGCCACAATAGGTAAAGTTTTGTGGTAGCGTTGTCTGCCCATTAACGCGGCGTTAAACACAAAGGCGAAAAATGGACAAATTCGAAATACGTGACGATGACAATGGGATAGGTAAGGTCTTAATCTTGAAAGACTCTTGGTCAGACTATGTCTTGGAATATATGCTTTCCAATGAAATTAGAGCGCTTCGTTTGAGTGACTCCTTCGGCTTCAAAGACCGAAACATTTCATTTATATCACAGCTTACCTTTCTGAAAAGTTTGGAGATATACGTTTGGAATGCAACTGGGTTGGAGACTATTGAATTTTTACCGCAGTTGGAAGTTTTAGGACTTCAGTGCAAAAGCCAACAAAAAATAGATTTTTCGCGTTTTTCCGATTTGAAGGTTTTTAAAGCTACTTGGTCCCAAGGTCTAAGTTCAGTGCTTACGCTCAATACTCTCAAGAAGTTAAATATCCAAAATTACCCAAATCAGAATCTAGAGTCCCTAAGTGGCATGGGAAACTTAGAACAGTTGTACCTTACTTCTAGAAAGCTAGAAAACCTTGATGGAATACAGCACCTATCTAAGTTGGAGCTACTGGATCTCTATAACTGCCCACTTCTAGTTTCTCTGAATGGCACAGAAAAATGCTCCAAATTAAAGAGTATCGAGATTGAAGCGTGCAATCGGGTTTGCGTATAACAAGGCGTTTGAAGACAGATTCCCAACGCTTAGCATTTTGGGTGTCAATCAGTTTTAGTGTTTACTATACAATAGGTTAGGTTAAGTGGTGGCGTTGCTCACTACTTAACACGGCGGTATACTCATTCGCCTAATCAAACATTGTTAAAGGAGGACGTTTGTCAGTATTTGATTTTTCGAAGATGCTATTTTTGGGACTTGGTAGCATCATAGTTATGGCATACTATGTTACGCACTTGGCCGAAAGTGGTGTGAATGATGAGTTTAAGAATAAACTGAAAAACATCGTTAAAAGCTTAAAAAGCTCACCAGTAGCTTTGCATGCGTTGATTACTTTCTCTCATATTTCTGATAATTTTTTTGGTTTTAGGTTAATCTCTTTTCAAGCTTTTTTTAAGTCAGCCTTACTCACTATATGTTGGGTAACTTTCATTGCAATAATTTGTTACTTTTTGTTCCCAGGATATTCTGCATGGGTAAACGAAGCTAACTTTAAAAAAGTGATATTTAGTAGTGCTCTTCCAATAGTACTTTCTCTAATTGCTATAGATTTTGCTTCCTTGTCGGCGACTAGGCTTATTTTTAGAAAGTTAAAAACAAAAAGTCTAGTTGAGCTAATCTTAGTCTTAATCATAGACCTAATTATTTCAGCATTGATCTTCTATTTTGGTATTACATCGGCTAAGTATTTTATTGTGAACCCTAAATGGCTCTCAATTGGTGACTCACTTTCAACTTGGTTGTATTTAGACCAGTTACCTATAGCAATGCAAACATTAAATGACTTAACTTCTGATATGCTGATTGAAATTGCTCCTGGGAATTATCACATCAAAGGCGGATGGGACTCTGAGGTAGTATATGCATTTCCTGAGGGGGTAGCATTCTACTCTAGCTTGCTCACTTCGGTTTGGTTGTGGATGCATATATTGTCATATGCTCTTCTGAAACTTACGCAGCGAATAGATATTGTGAAAAACACTATGCTTAGATTTGTCGAAATCGATAAAAAGCCGTTTACAGCAATATCGATTATGCTAATCGTAGCTTATGTAATCGTTTCTCTGTTTTTGATAGCAGTGTTCGCAACAATAAGTGTGATGTGAGTATAACAAAGAATTCAAAAGTGATTCCCAATGCTTGGCATTTTCAGTTCAAGGTTGGGTTTCGTGTTAACGGTGGTATGGTTTAGCTTCGTTGTGACTATTGGTGTGTGTCCTGAATGTATCGATAGAGAAATTATGAAGGGATTCGTAAGAACGCGGTGTTAGCTGTTAAAACGTGTCTACCTATAAATTGTTGGAGGATTTATGAAAGGTCATGCTAAATGTGTATGTGGCTCAGTCGCACTAGAAGTTGAATATGCTAGTAATGAGGTGGCGGCATGTCACTGTAGCATATGTCGCAATTGGGGCGGTGGTCCAATGCTAGCCATCGATTGTGCTGATTCAGTACAAATAACAGGTGAAGAAAGTATCACAAGATACGCATCCTCAGAGTGGGCAGACAGAGGGTTTTGCAATAAGTGTGGAACACATTTGTTTTATTACCTTAAGCCTGCAAATCAGTACCACCTGCCAGTTGGCTTGCTTCAAGGCGAAGACCATTTTCAGTTTACTCATCAAATATTTGTTGATGAGAAGCCCGAATATTATGATTTCAAAAACGAAACTCAGAATATGACTGGTGCTGAAGTGTTTGCTCATTTTGAAGCTGAAGGGTAAACAGCTAATAAAGCGTTAAAGAAGGACTTGGTGCGCGTGGCATTTTCACTATGCGTTGATTTAAGTGATTAAGGTGGTATGCGGCGGCTTTTGTATTGCGTTGCTTACCCCTACAGGGCGTTAGTTAACTGGGGGAACATGTTAGAACGTCAACTAGAAAAGTTAATTAGAAATACTCCTGAGCTAATGGAAACTGCACAAGCATGCATTGAGGTTGGATTACCTGATTACTATATTGCTGGAGGTTCAGTCACACAATTGATTTGGAACTCACTATCAGGTGAAAGTCCACTCAAGAATGTTAAGGACTTCGATATTATTTACTTCGATATCGCTAGTACATCTAATGAAGAAAGCTACAGCAGCCGAATTAACAGTGTCGTGAACCATAAAATCCCAATTGATGTGGTAAACCAAGCACGTGTTCATGAATGGTACCCTCATAGGTTTGGCCAAACTATATCTGCATATACAAAAGTAGAGCATGGCATTGATTCTTGGTTATCTGCATTTGCGATCGGATTTAGGTTAAATTCAAACGGTACAATGCGTATTTACTCGCCTTATGGGCTAACTGATGCATTCAATAAACGGGTAAAGCCAAATCCCATTGCCATGACGCGCGAAAGCTACAACCAAATGGTTGATGGCTATCGTAAGCGTTGGCCTGACATTACCGTGAAGCCTTGGGAATAGCCAACTAATAAAAATGTTATAAGTTTAAAAGGAATAAAATGAAACATCATGTAATGCTAGATATTGATGGAACACTACTCCTAATCACGCTTATGACACATATGAGCCTTCTGCCTGTCAATAGGCAATAATTCCTATTGGCTGCGTGATCAGCCAATGCTTTTCGAACAACAAAGTTATCTACTAGAAAGCAGGTAGAGAGAAAACGAGGCTGCCTATTATCAAGAATGTTAGCCGTCATGGAGATTGCTATACTCAAAGTGATAGAATAGTATCACTTTAGTATTCCTTTAGAGCAGCTCTCATGAAAGTAGAACTCGTTACATCACTCAAGCGCCAAGCAACAAAAATCCTTGCCGATCTCCACGAAACTAAAGAACCAGTGTTAATTACCGAACATGGTAAGCCATCGGCATATCTGGTTGATGTTGATGATTACGAGTTTATGCAAAATCGTTTGGCGATTCTTGAGGGGATTGCACGAGGTGAACGTGCATTAGCTGACGGTAAAGTGGTGAGTCACGATGAAGCCAAGGACAAAATGTCAAAATGGCTGAAATAATCTGGACTGAGCCAGCGCTATCTGACCTCAATGATATCGCTGAATACATCGCACTTGAAAATATCGCAGCTGCAAAAGAATTGGTTCAAGCGATCTTTTCTAAAGTCGAGCGCTTAGAGGCTTCCCCTGAATCGGGTCGCATTCCGCTTGAACTAGAACATCTAAGTTATCGTGAAGTTGTAGTTAGTCCGTGCCGTATTTTCTATAAACAAGACGGCGACAAAGTAGTTATTCTGTTTGTTAGGCGTTCTGAGAGAGACTTGCGTAAGTTCCTATTGAGCAAGCTGGGAATGAGCGGCTAACACATATTGAGGATCTCTTATTGGGGTTGTTATGGTGTCTGTCCCAATTAGATTTAAATGATGAGGAGATTCGTAACAGCAGGGCAGCATGGCATTATGTTGAATTAGGAACAACACAGATGAAACAGCAATTTATTCTAATGTCTGAGTACAACCAATGGATGAATGAGTCATTACTCTCGTATTTGGATGAGGGAGTTGACCTTGATATTTACGAGGAAAAAGGCGCGTTTTGGGGCTCAGCTTTCAAAACGATGAGTCATATTTTTACTTGCGACTTGATGTGGTTACATCGATTTACCAATGTTCAGAGTTCCTATGACTTGAATGAAAGTCTGAATGAGTTTCCTCATCCAACTTCTATTAGTACGCATTGCTTCGAAACTCTAGATGAATTGCGTACAAGTCGTGGTAAATTAGATGTTGTAATTGCTGACTGGGTAAGTTCCATTAGTGATACTGAATTTGATTCTAATGTGGTTTATCAAAACTCTTCAGGTAAGGGGTTTTCAGAACCCTTCGCATCGGTGTTACTGCACTTTTTTAATCACCAAACTCATCATCGAGGTCAAGTGACAACCCTAATTAGTCAAAGTGGTGACAATTCGTATTGTACTGATCTACTCGGTCTCATTCGAAAGTAAAAGCATAAAAAATTACTAAACAGGGACTCCTGACATATGGCGAGTTCATAACTGATTTTATGGCACAATGTTCAGGTTGGGTGTGATCACTTTATCGCCTGTTAGTAAGGCACGGGCAGAACGCCCAATTATTTTCCCAACCCATAGGTATGCGTTAGGCGCAGATATTATTCTATTGCCAAAGAGCCTTCGCCACTAATGATGGGTGTGTGTCCTGAATTCATCCGGAATGTAATCCCTACACTCTGATCTCCAAATTAGAAAAGCTGAACTTGTGGTTCGTGCATAATTTATCTCTGTATTATGTAGGATGTTCTTTTGAGTTGAGATGACTCTCACTACATAGATAGGTCCATTTCTATTTATAAATTCATTTCTGTGAAAATGAATTTATATATAAATTACTTAAAAAAATCATAGATTTGAATATAGATTTTACGTGGCTGTACTTGATTTAAGTGGAGCTCATTAACGACCAAACTACTTTACATTTAAGGATGGAATTATGGGTAAAAGACGTTCAGAAATTAATGGTCCAAACGATCCCTCTACGGGTCCAAGTCTTGATCTTGAATCATCAGAAGAGGCTATGGGTATCAATAGTAAAGAACGTGATTGTCCTACTTTTGCGCGTGTGTAATGCCTTCTTCAACTAGTCCTATGGCTTTTCGCTCGTCAGGTGTTTCGTATTCAGAGTTCCACTCGATAGAGAGAGCGTTGTCTGAGCTTGTACAGAACATAGAGAACTATGATGAAGTTGAGCTTGATATTGATCTCAAGGCAACCGAGTTTCTAAACAAACACGATAAGCTATGCCAAATTATAGATTTGTCGGAGTTGGATAGGTTGCCATTTATAGATTTATCAAGCCTGCAAGAAGACTCTATGGGTTTTAAGGTGCATTACAATTGTCTGTTAAGCTCAGTTAAAGCGAAAGGGTATGATTTACTTGTTCATACTGCATTTAGTCAGAGCAACATATGGCTCACGTCTACGTACATTCCCGGGTTGGAGCGCTTCAATATTATAGACAAGGGGAAATG
This sequence comes from Vibrio sp. T11.5, assembly GCF_027587155.1. Lineage (NCBI taxonomy): Bacteria > Pseudomonadati > Pseudomonadota > Gammaproteobacteria > Vibrionales > Vibrionaceae > Vibrio > Vibrio sp. T11.5. The sequence goes on along the minus strand of NZ_JAPPTP010000013.1, from coordinate 120,724 downwards.
GGTCGTGCCACTGGGGGGATAAGTAATGCATGTAGCTACCTGCCTAAAGTATTTTTTACTCTTTTCTACTTTGCTTCTTCTTAAGATTAACTTGGCTTTGCCTTCTTATTTAATCGGGCAAATAATCAATGTTGTCTCTCAGACCGTATCACTGGAAAGCATGGAGACTTTGTTAATCTATTTGTTGCTATCTACGCTAGTGACTATTTGTATATCTCCTTTTTTTACGTACTTTTTTGAACAAGAGATACAACTTAACGTCGAAACTAAATCACGATCAATGTTTAGTCAGTTGATGCGTAAACCCTTCAGTCATTTCAAACGCTTAGAGATAGGTTCACTAGCTAGTAAATTTGAAAGAGGTATTGGGTCTTATGAACAGTTCATCAACCTAAGTGTCTCGCGAGGCTTGCCCTTAGTCATTGAATTGTTTGTTTTGTGTTGCGCTATTGTTTTTTTTAGTGGATGGATAACCTTTACTCTTGTGATATTTATCCTAGCCATTTCCACAATGATTAAGACTCTAATTATTAGGCTAAGACGCCCTTATATTGGTAGAGTAAACGGTGCAGAAGATGAAATATTAGACCAAATTGTTGGTGTATTTGCTGGTATACGTACGATTCAGTCTAATCGTGTCGAAGGTTTTTTTGAGAAACGCTTAGCTCCATTTTTTGAAAATTATAGACAAGCAACGGTCTCACTTGCTGTCAGTCGGAGTGTTTTTGATGGTGTCGCTATAGCTACACAGAGTTTAATTTCGCTTTCAATTATCGCATTATTTATATTTCACTTGTTTCCAGAACAACGCTCTGATGCTGGGGAACTTGTCACTGCGTTGCTTCTCTCTGCTAGTTTAACTAGAGCTTTTACTGGCCTGTTAGATGTATATCGATTAATGGATCAAAGTCGTGAAGATTTTTCAGCATTAAAACTGATTCTAGATAACAAAGATGAAATAGTGGAACTTAGTAAATTGTTGGAGAGTGTTCTTCAAGAGTTAGCGAAGCCTGATGTAAACACCATTGCTGTTATAGGTAAAAGTGGCCAAGGGAAAACAATTTTACTCGATACTCTTTCTGGCTTGTTGACATCAGAACCAGTGACTCCTCTATCTTCTAATTACCTAGAGCAAAATAATTTTGTTTTCTCAGGAAGTGTCTATGACAACCTCACGCTTGGAAAAGATGTAAAACATGATTGGTTAACGAAACAGCTAGATAAAGTAGGGCTCTCACCTAGATTAACACTAGATACTATTTTACAAGGTAATGGTCAGAACCTTAGTGGGGGGGAAAAGCGTAGGCTCTGTTTTCTTAGAGCCTATATTCAAGCACCTGAACTGTTACTGTTAGATGAGCCAACAACTGGCTTAGATAGTCAAACAAGCCGGGCTTTGTGGAAGATGATTTTTAGCTTATTAGACCCTAAGTCTAAGATGGTTGCCGTGACACACGATAGCTCTTACTTAGACCATTTCGATAAAGTCATCGTTCTAGATTAACTTGGAGCTCTGTGAATCAATGCATTCTGGTTACTAACGTAATGAGGTAATGCCCCATTCTGTGCTAGCGACAAGTAATTTAATCAGGCACTATAGGCTTAGCATTTCCTAGCCTTTTACCACTTGTCTCTGCGGTGCCGCCAGCAAAAGGCAAAGTAACTTTATCTGATGTCCTAATCGATGCTGCGGAAATCTGCTCTGCTGGGTGAAGTAATTCTTTAATTGGGGCACCCTTTGGTATAAAGAATCCTTCAGTTAATGACTCAAGTAGTCGAGGGGGAGCTCCACCTTTCTTATCATTCCATATTACGACCCATATATGAACCAAGAAAATGATGGGTGTGTCCTGAATTTACTCATGTGTCTTCGTCGCCGGCATGACAAAGACACATATTTAGGCTTAATTAGAAAATACGTTTTAGTACGGGTGTTTTGCAAATAAGATAGCCAATCAAAAAAGAGCCGATCACCGATGGGATCGCAATGACCACAAAGTTGATTAAAGGGATCTGGGTCATAAAGGGCCGATAAAAGTCTGCGGCAAAACTCATAGGAACATTCTGCACCACGTAAGCAGCAAAAGCAGTTCGGGTAAGTATTGAACTCCATTTCCCCTTGTTATTGAAAAGCATTTTGAAGCTATACAGCAGAAACATCGACATTCCAATCACGGTAAATCCACGAGTTACCATCTCATCATTCAGGCCATAGTCTGAAGCTATGGGAGAGATGAATGCTCCCGCTACAATCCACATCAGGATCCCAGAGAAGGCGTGCTTCAACTCCAGCTTGTCAAGCCATTGGTATCTGTAAGCTTGGATACCAAAGTAAAACATGCTGATATACATGGGGAAATATTTGAGAGAGTGAAAACCTAAGAAATTCTTACCTAGTGCTTCCATAAGATATAAGCCAAAGAAATTGACCGGAATTATCATAACGGCAAACAGCAAGATCGTCCAAAGCGTCGGAAAAGGTTTATCAACGTAAATATTCTGATTCCCAGCCCTGACAACTTGGAACAATGCGAATACCGCGCTAAACACAATCAAAGTCCAACAGAACCACGTGACGCCTAATCCAATATTCGCGGTAAGGAAAAAGTCTTTAACATTTGATATGGCATACTCGAAGGATAGGATTGGAAAGATCACAAATAAGGTCATTAGAGTTGGGAGACTGAGCCGCTTGAACTTATCTAACAGAAACCTACCGGCTCCTTTGCGCTCAAAAGAGGGGAGCACGAAATAGGCTGAGATAAAGAAAAACAGTGACATAAAAAACGACTGATTAATCTTATTAAATTTACCTAGAATATTATACTGATGCTGCATAATTTCATCGACTTGGGGTAAATTGTAACCAATGGGGTCTAGGCCTGCCGTGGATGCACTGTGATGCACAATCACCAATATTGCCAACACCCACTTGATATTATCCAGATAGTCGTAACGTTTAACTTGCATCGAATTATTCATTGAGACTCCAATCTTTCTAACAAAGTACTACCAACGAAAACTACCACGTGGCATTTTTATTAAGTTGGTAATAGAAAAAGCTTGCCATAGTCAGGCGTTGTTTATTATTTACACCGTGAAAATAGCTTTCATAATTTCAAAATGTCTTTGATGTTGACAGTGTAAGGCAATGAAATGTCAGGATATATAAAGTATGCTTTATGCAAGACATTACTAGTGGTTATGTATAGGCTCAAGAGTGAAACCAAATTTAGATTTGAATTTGCTGGTGGTTTTTTTAGAGGTGTATCGGCTTCGATCCATCACATTAGCGTCGGAATCATTAGGTTTGACGCAACCTGGGGTGAGTGGAGCATTAAAGCGGTTGCAATCTCAGCTAGGGGGCACTCTTTTTGTACGAGAAGGGCGCGGAATTAGCCCAACACATGCTGCAATTAAACTAGCGAACGAGATAGAACCAGCGCTAACGGTAGTCGAAGGTGCGCTAGGCAATGTCGCGGATTTCGATGTCCAAAATCATCACACGTTTACGGTTTATGTCAATGAGATAATTATGCATACGATAAGAAACAAAATTGAGCTCGACCCGACAATGGGTAATTGCAAAATTAATCTCCATATGACGCCCAATACAGAAGATGAGTTGTTATCTCAGTTAAACTTACATAAAGCCGATTTAGCCATTGATATCGGTTTGCGCAGTAATCCGTCCTTTTCTTATCAATCCTATATCGATGATGAAGTGGTTGTCGTATGTCGTAACGATCACCCCAACATCCAAAAGACAATCACTCAAGCGCAGTTCAATGCTGAAAAAATAATTTTTATGCAAAAGAGGCGAATAGATTTACTCGAAATGAATTATTTTTCTGATGAACGTTTTCTGCCAAAAGACGTTGACTGTGAAACCGCATCTATTCTTTCAATCTTATGTTTAGTATCAGAGAGTGACGCCGTTGCTCCTGTAAGCCGACTGATGGCCCAAAAATACGCTTCGTTGTTTAACTTACAAATTCTGCCATTACCATTTTCCTCCAAGCCTTTCCAACACGTCATGATGTGGCATAAGCGTGATGACCATAACTCAGCCAATCAATGGTTGAGAAATAAACTCTATGATGTTCTATGACGCTAAACCAAAAGTTTCGCCTTTTGCTATTCCAGTTAGTTTCCAACTTTGTTAACTGTGATCAACAACCTAATTAGTCTTGGTAGTATGCTGCTGGCCAGTACTTCCGAGGTTTAGTGACTACAGCCAATCAACTGAGTATGCGGTGTAATGCCCAGAGAGTTATTCTCTAGTGGCCATTCTTCACTTTAGAACTACGAGTGTGTGTCCTGAATTTACTCTTTGTGTGCACAGCCGATTGATCTGGTGGTGCACGGAGAGCAAATCTGAGCCGAGATGCACTGCTTTAGATACTGTCTGAACCGCAGAGCCAGAAAGGTTAACAAGTGATTACACGCTCCCTTGTTTTTATATGATGAAAGAATGTATAGCTTGATACATTTACATTAATTTTTAGTCACTTATGATAGGTTGATGGTAAATTGAACAGACCGAAAAACGAGATTGCCAGTTATTAAGAATGTTAGGTGTTCTCATCGCCAGTTGAGCTTTATCTTTTCAGTGAATCTTTTAGTTGTTAACCTCACTCCCATATGAATGATTAGGAAATGGTTATGAAAATCAGGTTATTGATTTTAGTTTCAGCACTTCTCTTAAGTGGTTGCTCTCTGCTCGTAAGTGAAAGCCACTTTGGTGAAAGTTGGACGGGGCATCATATAGATGAACTTGTAGAACAGTGGGGCGAACCCAACCAAATGAGGTCTAAAGAGGGTGGTGTGATTGAAGCTGAATATAGAATTTTCAGCGACAGTTGTACGTACGTCTTTATTACGGATGAGCAAGGTATCATTGAATCTTATAAGTATGAAAGCACATTCTTAGGAACATGCAAACCAATAGGGTAAACACCGAACCATAAATTTAAAGGTGATTCACAATGCAACTCTCCCCAAAAACGGGTCGCTAGTAATTAGCGCTTTTTCGTTTGCACAGAAACGCAAATCGTCAAAATACTGAACTTTAGTGGCCACCACACTAGACAGACGTGAGTTGCAAGGTCGGCTCGCCGTCGCAAAGCATATGGTCCTTAAAGCAAAGGCGAACCAAACGGTTCGCCTTTTTTTACTGAAGTTGGTTTCCAACTTGGTTATCTGTGATCAACAACCTAATTAGTCTTGGTAGTTCTCGATGCTAGGGCAAGAACAGATTAGGTTACGGTCACCGTATACGTTGTCTACGCGGTTTACTGTTGGCCAGTACTTCCAAGACTTAGTGGCAGGTGATGGGAAACAGCCAAGTTCACGCGAGTATGGGCGATCCCATTCTTCAGCCGACAGATCAACTTGAGTATGCGGTGCGTTAACCAGAGGGTTATTCTCTAGTGGCCATTCACCCTTCTTCACTTTCGCCATCTCTTCACGAATCGCGATCATTGCCTCACAGAAACGGTCGATCTCTTCCAGATCTTCAGACTCTGTTGGCTCAACCATAAGCGTGCCGGCAACAGGGAACGACATAGTAGGTGCGTGGAATCCGTAGTCCATCAGGCGCTTAGCGATATCTTCTTCACTGATGCCTGTGTCTTCTTTCAGCGGGCGAATATCAATAATGCATTCGTGTGCTACGCGGCCATTTGTACCACGGTAAAGAACAGGGTAGTGAGGGCGTAGACGCTCCATCATGTAGTTCGCGTTTAGAATCGCAACCTTGGTCGCATCAGTCAGTCCAGCTTCACCCATCATGGCGATATAAGCCCAAGAGATAGGCAGAATTGACGCGCTACCGAGATCTGCTGCAGAGACAGCAAAGTCTTCGCCTTCCACGCCGTTTTCGATGTGGCCAGGAAGGAATGGTGCTAGGTGCGATTTCACACCGATAGGCCCCATACCCGGACCACCACCACCGTGCGGGATACAGAAGGTCTTATGCAAGTTAAGGTGAGAAACGTCAGAGCCAATAAAGCCTGGAGACGTCAAGCCAACCTGAGCGTTCATGTTGGCACCGTCTAGGTAAACCTGACCGCCAGCAGCATGAACCATTTCACACACTTCTTTCACTTGCTCTTCATACACACCGTGCGTAGAAGGGTAAGTGATCATAATGCTAGACAGGTTGTCTTTGTGCTTCTCAATTTTTGCCGCGAGATCGTCGATATCGATGTTACCGTCGTCATCACACTTCACCACGACGACTTTCATTGACACCATAGAAGCTGTTGCAGGGTTAGTACCGTGTGCTGAGCTTGGGATCAAACAAACGTTACGGTGACCTTCACCGCGGCTGTCATGGTAGCGTTGAATCGCGATAAGACCAGCGTACTCACCAGATGCCCCCGAGTTTGGTTGTAGGGAGAAATCGTCGTAGCCTGTGATTTCACACAGCTTCTCTTTCAAGTCTTTCGCTAGAGCTGAGTAGCCTGCTGCTTGCTCGATGGGAGCGAATGGGTGAATTGAGCCGAATTCAGGCCAAGTCACCGGGATCATTTCAGCCGCCGCATTCAGCTTCATGGTACAGCTGCCCAGTGGAATCATACCGTGCGTCAATGAGAAGTCTTTGTTCTCTAGCTGCTTGAGGTAACGCATCATCTGCGTTTCGCTGTGGTGCGTATTGAATACTGGGTGAGTTAGGTACTCTGAAGTACGACGCAGTGCTTCAGGGATAGCCGCGAACTCGTTGGCTGCGATTTCAGAAGACAGTGCATTGATTGCTTCTTTTACGCCAAATATAGCAAATAGTGCTTCCACATCGTCAGTCGTTGTCGTTTCGTCGCAACTGATACCTAGCTTGCCGTCTAGCTTACGCAGGTTGATGTCTGCCGCTTGTGCTTTCGCGTACAGCTCTTCTGTCTTACCAGCCGTGTTGATCGTAATGGTATCGAAGAAGCTATTGTGTGCGAGCTCGTAGCCTGACTTAGTCAGACCTGCTGCAAGCATAGCGGTCATGTGGTGAGTACGACGAGCAATGGTACGTAGACCTTCTGCGCCGTGATAAACCGCATAGAATGAGGCCATGTTTGCCAGCAGTGCTTGAGCTGTACAGATATTTGAAGTCGCTTTCTCGCGGCGGATATGCTGCTCACGAGTCTGCATTGCCATACGCAGCGCTTGGTTGCCTTTTGTATCAATAGACACACCGATGACACGACCAGGCATGGTACGTTTGTGCTTGTCACGTGTTGCCATGAAGGCGGCGTGTGGACCGCCGTACCCCATAGGCACGCCGAAACGTTGAGCGGAACCGATGACAACATCTGCGCCCATTTCGCCAGCTGGTTTCAACAGTGCACATGCAAGTAGGTCAGTGGCGACAGCCACCAATGTTTTGTTGGCTTGCGCTTTGGCGATGATGTCTGTTAGGTCACGAACTTCACCCGTCGTACCTGGGTACTGCACCAGCGCACCGAATACGTCTTGCTCCGGAAGTGATTCAAGCGAACCGATTTGTACGTCAAAGCCGATGTATTTAGCACGAGTCTTGACCACTTCTAGCGTTTGTGGGTGAACATCGTCGGCAACGAAGAATACGTTACTTTTGCTCTTGCCTGCACGCTTACATAGGGTCATCGCTTCGCCAGCTGCTGTTGCTTCATCGAGCAGAGACGCGTTAGCGATATCCATTGCCGTCAAGTCCATTACCATTTGTTGGTAGTTCAGCAATGCTTCTAAACGACCTTGAGAAATTTCTGGTTGGTAAGGAGTATAAGCGGTATACCAGCCTGGGTTTTCCAATACGTTACGTAGAATCACGTTTGGCGTAAAGGTATTGTAGTAACCCTGACCGATGAATGTACGTTTAATTTGGTTTTGATCTGCGAATTGACGCATTGCAGCCAGCATGTCTGCTTCGCTTAATGCTTCAGCCATTGTCATTGGCTGTTCTAGGCGAATTTGAGCTGGTACGGTCTCGTCGATCAGTGCGTCAAGACTGACAGCATTGATCGCATCCAACATTTTTTGTTGGTCAGATTTGTTTGGTCCGTTGTGGCGAGCAACGAACTCATTTTGTGTACTGAGGCTTTGAAGTAATTCAGTCATTGTCCTTTACCTACTCCGTCATTCCGGGTATCGGATATCATTACTGATATAAATAATTATACGTCCGAACTTTGAAAAAAAGCTGCCTCCCAGTTGGGGGCAGCTTTAAACGGGTCCTAATTACTCGTCTTCGATCGAGTTTAGGTACTCTTCTGCGCTTTTCAGATTGTCTAGCTCTGATGCGTCTGACATCTTCACCTTAACAATCCAACCGCCTTCGAAAGGTTCTTCGTTGATAAGCTCTGGGCTATCTTCTAACTCTTCGTTGATTTCTAGAATTTCACCAGTGATTGGCGCGTAGATATCTGAAGCGGCTTTTACAGATTCAACCAAAGAGAAGCTGTCACCCGCTTCGATTTCTGCTTCAACTTCAGGTAGGTCTACGAATACAACGTCACCTAGCATTTCTTGTGCATGCTCTGAAATACCGATAGTTACTGTGCCGTCACCGTTATCACGTACCCACTCGTGGCTATCTGCAAACTTCAGTGTGTTGTCCATTGCTTCATCTCCAAAAATATAAATTTGATTAAATTGTTTATTGGTAAAGTGGGTAGCGATTACACAACGCTTTCACTTCTTTGCGAACGCGTTGCTCTACTTCTGCGTCACCTTCAGGGTTGTTCACCAATCCATCCAGTACATCGCCAATCCAGTTACCGATGAGTTTGAATTCTTCAGCGCCAAAGCCGCGGCTTGTACCCGCAGGCGTCCCTAAACGGATGCCCGATGTAATCATAGGCTTCTCTGAATCGAAAGGGATGCCATTTTTGTTACATGTGATCCCCGCACGCTCCAGTGCTTCTTCGGTTTTGTTACCTTTCAAGCCCTTAGGGCGAAGGTCAACCAGCATTAAGTGCGTGTCGGTGCCGCCAGTCACAATGTCACAACCGCGAGTTTGCAATACTTCTGCTAGAACTTTTGCGTTATTGATCACTGAATCAATATAAGTGTTGAATTCTGGGCCTAGCGCTTCACCGAATGCGACGGCTTTAGCTGCGATAACGTGCATCAGAGGTCCACCCTGAAGGCCTGGGAATACCGCTGAGTTAATTTTCTTAATAATGTCTTCGTGGTTAGTCAGAATCATGCCACCACGAGGGCCACGTAATGTTTTGTGCGTCGTTGTGGTTACAACGTGTGCATGTGGCAGTGGGCTAGGGTGAGCGCCTGTAGCGATAAGACCCGCGATGTGCGCCATATCAACCATTAGAATCGCATCGACTTCATCTGCGATTTCACGGAACTTAGCGAAGTTGATAGTACGCGGAATAGCACTACCACCAGCGATGATCATTTTGGGTTTGTGCTCCAGTGCCAGAGCGCGAACGTCTTCGTAGTTGATTTCTAGGGTTTCACGATCCACACCGTACTGAACGGCATTGAACCATTTACCAGAAAGAGCAGGTCGCGCACCGTGAGTTAGGTGGCCGCCCGCATCGAGAGACATGCCTAGAATGGTATCGCCAGGTTGAAGCAGAGCCAGTTTAACCGCACCGTTTGCCTGGGCACCAGAGTGAGGTTGAACGTTCGCGAAATCGCATTTGAACAGCTGTTTAGCGCGCTCAATGGCAATGGTTTCTACGGTATCAACATGCTCACAACCGCCGTAGTAACGACGACCAGGGTAACCTTCTGCGTATTTGTTGGTTAGGCAAGTGCCTTGAGCTTGCATAACGGCTTTAGAAACAATGTTTTCTGAAGCAATGAGCTCGATTTGTTCGTTCTGACGGGTATTTTCCGCTTGGATACCAGCGAAAACCGCGTCGTCTGTAGCAGCAAGATTCGTCGAGAAAAAGTTCTCTAGGCTGTGATTTTGGTAAGTGTTGTTCATGGTAGATGACCTTCCATTCGCGCTAACGAGATTATTAATAGGGTTATCGCTCTCGTTAGTCCTCTTTCTATTTTCTGCCCTCAAAACTGAAGACAGGGTGAATTCTATACCCCAAAGTGATGTGTCAAAATCTAGGGGAAAAGCCGATTCTCACTGTTAAATCACTTTATCAGCCAGTTCGGAAATAGCATCTCTACAACTAACAAGTTGGTAACATAACGGTTGTCGAAGGAACAATCAACCAAAAATTTCCTATTGGAAACATGGTTTCTAAAAATGTTACAAAGAGCACGCTTTATTTCCTATTGTTATCTTTCCTCTCTGAGTGGGTTGGTGCACAATGAAAATGAAACAGGAAGTGGACGTTTAATAAGAGGGAAGCATGCCCGAAGATATCTATGATGAGTACCCATCTTTGACTCTGGCAAAAGAGGCCGCCGATCAAAATATCGAGCCCCTGAAATTGGGTGAGAGAATCAAGGATATTCGCGGTAAGTTAGGGATCACTTTAGAAGAGGCGAGTCAACGTACTGGTCTCGCTCGTTCAACCCTAAGTAAGATCGAGAACGAGCAGATTTCTCCTACGTTTCAGGCGATGCAAAAGTTGGCGCTTGGATTGCAAATAGATATGCCACAACTCTTTGAACCACCTAGAAAAAAGGTGGCAACAGGGCGTAGGGATATCACCAAAAATTTGCAGGGGAAACCTCACCCGACACCGACCTACGAACACGAGCTGTTAGCGACTCAGCTTTCCAATAAAAAGATGATGCCTTTTAAAAGCCAAGTGCATGCTCGAAACTTTGAGGAATACGGTGATTGGGTTCGTCATGACGGTGAAGAGTTTTTGCTGATTTTGTCTGGCTCTGTCATGTTCTATTCGGAGTTTTATGAACCGGTGGAGTTGAGTGAAGGAGACAGCGTTTACTATGACGCGAATATGGGTCATATGCTGATCTCAACCAGCGAGCAGGATGCCAATATTTTGTGGGTGACCGCTAAATAACATGATTTAAATACAATTTCCTATAGTGAAGGCAAACGTTTGCTATTGGGATTTGGATGAGTACAATAGCGCCATCTCGGGCTTTATCAGTCTGGGGTGGCGTTTTCTTTTGGTGCCTTCTAATGTGAATATGATGTTAAATGTCACACTTTGGACTGTTCTCCTGCGGTTAATGGTGCAAAAATTCTCCACTCGTGTTTATTATTGGAAACAAGGTTTCCTTGAACGGAAAACGAACCTGATTAAATGGAGACAACAATGACTCAAGATCTACTCAAAACACCACTTCATACACTTCACGTGGAAGCTGGTGCGAAAATGGTTCCTTTCGCAGGCTATGACATGCCAGTCCAATATAAGCTGGGTGTAAAGAAAGAGCACTTGCATACTCGCGACGCTGCGGGTCTTTTTGATGTGTCCCACATGGGGCAACTTCGTTTGCACGGTGAAGGTGCCGCGGCATTTCTTGAGTCGTTAGTTCCTGTTGATATCATTGACTTACCACAGGGTAACCAGCGCTATGCTTTCTTTACCAATGAAGAAGGCGGCATTATGGATGACCTTATGGTGGCAAACCTAGGTGACCACCTTTTTGTTGTGGTTAACGCTGCATGTAAAGAGCAAGACATCAATCACCTTGAAGCTCACCTACCTGCAGGTGTTGAACTAGAGATCATCGATGATCGCGCATTGCTGGCTCTTCAAGGCCCTAAAGCCGTTGATGTGCTGAAACGTTTCAACCCAGAAGTGGCTGAGATGCTATTTATGGATGTGAAGAAGTTAGACATCCTAGGTGTCGAATGCATCGTCAGCCGCAGTGGTTATACGGGTGAGGATGGTTACGAAATCTCTGTTCCGAACACCCATGCTGAAGAGCTTGCACAGAAGCTGACAGCAGAAGAAGAAGTGGAGTGGATTGGCCTCGGTGCACGTGATTCTCTTCGTCTAGAGTGTGGCCTGTGTTTATACGGACACGATCTTGATACAACAACAACGCCTGTAGAAGCAAGCCTTCTTTGGGGCATTCAGAAAATTCGCCGGATAGATGGTGAGCGAGCAGGCGGTTTCCCCGGTGCCGATATCATTCTTAAGCAGATTGAAACGAAAGATGTGTCACGTAAGCGTGTTGGCCTAGTGGGGCAGACGAAAGCGCCAGTGCGTGAAGGTACGGAGCTGTTTGATGCTAATGACAATAAAGTTGGTGTTGTTACCAGCGGTACAGCGGGTCCAAACGCAGGTAAGCCCGTTTCGATGGCCTATGTACGTGCTGACCTCTCCGCTATTGGTACGGAGCTGTTTGCAGACGTTCGCGGTAAAAAGCTGCCGATGACGATTGAAAAAATGCCATTTGTACCTCAACGTTACTACCGCGGCTAGTGACAGCCCATAAGATAGTCTCGTTATTGAAAAGCTCACTAAGGTGGGCTTTTTTCTTTTGCAGCCTCACACTTTAACTGATAGTTAAATTTTTAGCGTCATAGTTTCAAGCAAGTTAACATTTTTGAGGAAAAGATAGCTCGACGATCTTAAATTACTCGACTTGAAGAATTTCTGATGGGTACCATTGCTGTTTGATTTAAATGTGCATGGAAACCTGTATGAGAAAGCTATCCATACTTTTGCCTCTATTGCTTGTGTCCAAGAGTTATGCGCTGGATGTGACCCCCTATATTGTCAATGGCACCGCTGCGGATATCAATGAATTCCCTTCATTTGCCAGTTTGTATTTTAATGATGGTAGTCAGTATGGGAACTTTTGTGGAGCGACGGTCATTAACTCTCAATATGTGTTGACCGCCGCACACTGTATCTACAATGAGAGTTACAAGAATTTGCATACTTGGGTGGTTCCCCAGTTAACAGATCAGAGTCAGTACCCAAGCGGGAGCTTTCAAGCCTCTCGAGCGAAAGAGTTCTATTTTCCTGATGATTATGTCGATTCTAAAGCGCAAAGGTGGCCCAACGATATCGCTATTATCAAACTAGAATCCCCACTCAATATTTCGGATTATCAATATCTTCTGAATACCACACAAAATGATAGCTACGCATTGAACAATGGAACGAATTCGTTCAAGGCGGTAGGGCATGGTTTGATTCAAGGCAATGTGGCTTCGAGTGGCACCTTGCTGGAAACGAGTTTGGAGCTAGAAGATAAATCAGTGTGTGGTTCTACCGATAAGCAGCTGTGTTTTGATGGTGTCCAAAATGGCTCGTACAAGAACGCAGTCTGTAACGGTGACTCAGGCGGCCCGGTCTATTGGCATGATGGTGGTCAGTTTGTTCAGATTGGCATTACCAGCTTTGGCCCTGAAACTTGTGGCGATCCTTCTCAGCCCGCCACCGGTGTATTTACAGAAGTGTACGATTATAATTCATGGATCAGCAGTGTAATTTCTGGTGGGCAAACTCCTAAATATTATGTTTCTACGAGCAATGGTGGTACACGTTCTCTCGTCGACAACACAGTGCAAAGCACTAGCGACAGCAGTGGTGGAGGCGGTGGTGGCTCACTGGGCTATCTGTCTTTATTGTTAATACTGGGCGCTTTTTCCAGAAGGAAGTTAACAAGTTAGATACCGTTTGTCCTTTCGTGAGCTAAACTTAACGTTGACGGATACGAAAGGGAGACGGGAATGTGAAAAATTCAATTTGGTTTCTTAGCCTGATACTACTCAGCTCCCGATTAATGGCGTTTGATGTCTCGCCTTATATTGTTAACGGGAGCAACGCAAACATCGTTAATTATCCTTCTTTTGCCAGCCTTTTTTACCGCAACGGAAACACTTACAGCACCTCTAGTTATTGTGGCGCGACAATGATAAACAGCCAATACGCGTTGACCGCAGCTCACTGCATTTACGGTAATGAAAGTACCATGTTATACACGGTTGTGGTGCCCCAATTAGAGGATGAATCCAATTTTCTCACCACTCAGCAGGCGCAAGCTTCAGAGTTTTATTATCCGGATGATTATGTTGACTCAGCGTCAGAACTTTGGCCTAACGATATCGCGATTATTAAACTCGAAACCGCACTTTCTGTATCCGATTATTCTTCACTGTTAAATACGACGTTAAACAATAACTTTCCTAGCCCAGCAGATTACAAAGCAATAGGCCATGGCCTGATAGAGGATGGTTCGAATGGTACTCGGTTGTTGGAAACGTCGCTGGAATATATCTCACTGGCGAGCTGTCAAACCCAATACAGTAAGGTGACAGATAAACAAATCTGTTTTGGTGGACCACTGGTTGGCAGCTTGCAAAACTCTACCTGTAATGGTGATTCAGGTGGGCCAGTCTATTGGTATGATGGCAGTCAGTACATTCAGATTGGTATTACTAGCTTCGGACCGAGTACGTGTGGGGATGCGTCACTGAACGTGACTTCCGTGTTTACTGATGTCTATGATTACATCGGTTGGATAAACAGTGTTGTTAACGGGCAAGTCACACCAAAGTACTATGTGACGACCGTCAATGGGGTCCGGGTTTTGAACAGCAATGTCAATGGCAGTTACACCAGTGCGACGTCTGAGGGTGGTAGTGGCGGAACCCTTAACCTTGTCGTTTTACTGTCCATGGGCATGATTTATTCAAGGAGAAAAGGCATCCTAACTCGCCTATTCAAATAGATACGAGATATATAAACCGAATCTCAAAAATGAGACTAAGTGGTAAGTATCTAAAATAAAGACGATAAATTGTGCGTTTGAATCGCTATCAATGATTTACTGTGTTGACTATTTACAACTAAACGATAGTTTTAAATGACAGAATAAGTTGAGCCGGAGAGTTCGCAGATGGCAAATAAATGTACCCACGAAATAACCTTTCTTTCAGACGTGAGCATGCAATCCAAATTGTTTAAAGATTCTTTAGAGCAAGGCGTTCAATTGGACGTCACTATTGTTCCGATTGAAACGCTGGAAGAATGTGAAGGTAAGAGTGCCGTTCTTGGCGATTACATTCTGTTTGACTACCACTATCTTGACGACGAGAGATTTGATTTCTATAGCCACATTCGCTCTCTAAGTAGCAAGAACTCAAAGGAAATTGTGATTAACTGTCCGAAAGATGTGCCTTCGACACAACTTTTTAAATGGCGAAATCTCGTCGGGGTTTTCTATGTCGATGACGACATTTCTTTACTGTTAAAAGGTATGGAAAAAATCATGCAGGATGAAATGTGGTTGTCGCGCAAAGTCGCTCAAGATTACATTGAGCATTTTCGTTGTGCGAACAATGTAACCACATCGCAAGCTTACGCCAACTTAACCAAGCGTGAGAAAGAAATTATGCGCTTGCTGGGCCATGGTGCATCCAATCTGCAAATTGCCGATGAGTTGTTTGTTAGCGAGAATACAGTGAAAACCCACCTACACAATATTTTTAAGAAGATTAATGCTAAGAACCGTCTTCAGGCACTATTGTGGGCGAATAATAACATTGCACTCGAAGAAAGAGTTTAAAAGCGTTTAGTTTTAGGGTCGTGATTTAAAAACGGGAGCTGAATTGCTCCCGTTTGTTATTAGTCGTATAGGGTCGGAATTGGTTGACGTTTATGTTGTGTCGCTTTGTAGATGGCGATCAGTTTGTCTGATGCTTCTTGTGACACTGGCTTTCCTTCCAAGAAGTCATCAATCTGGTCGTAAGTAAGGTTGAGCGCATCTTCATCGGCTTTTTGCGGGGCCAGTTCTTCTAGATCGGCGGTGGGTGTCTTTTTAACAAGAAGTTCTGGCGCTCCTAATGTTGCTGCGACTTCACGTACCTGACGTTTGCTCAAACCAAATAATGGCGCTAGGTCACAGGCACCATCACCGAACTTGGTGTAGAAACCAGTAATGTTTTCCGCTGAGTGGTCAGTACCAAGTACTAGCCCCCCGACATACCCAGCAATTTCGTATTGAGCAACCATGCGCGCTCGAGCTTTCACATTACCTTTTACAAAATCGATCTTAGAGGCTTGTTTGGGTAAGAGGTCTGTGTGCGCTAGCGCTTGATGTGAAGCGGCATGTAGGCCATCTACACCAGCTTTGATGTTAACCGATACTGAGTGTGAAGGCTGAATGAACTGAAGCGCGATTTGTGCTTCGTCTTCATCTTTTTGTTCGCCATAGGGCAGACGAACAGCAATAAATTGATAGCCGCCATCCGTTTCTTCGTTCAGTTCATTGACGGCAAGCTGTGCTAGGCGGCCACAGGTTGTTGAATCGACTCCGCCACTGATACCAAGCACTAACGCTTTGCACTTTGCTTCCTGCAATTTACGCTTAATAAATTCGACACGACGCGATATTTCAAACTGTGGGTCGATTGATGGCAATACACGCATCTCGTCGCGAATTAGCTGTTCCATTATGTTTCCTTCCTGCAAGCAATGATTTTCAAAAATAATGGTAATATCATACCTAATTGAACAGATTTGAACACGGTGAACAGTGATTTCACAATCATCAGGAAAGAAAATGAACAAAATCGCAGTATTCGGCAGCGCATTTAACCCACCGACGCTTGGCCACAAGAGTGTGATCGACTCACTGACCCATTTCGATCGGGTTTTACTGCTGCCGAGTATTTCTCATGCTTGGGGGAAAGCAATGCTTGACTACCAAGCTCGATGTGAATTGGTCGATGCATTTATCGAAGATCTGCAACCTAGTAATGTTGAACGGTGTCGAGTTGAAGAAACGATTTATCAACCAAACCAAAGTGTCACAACCTTTGCAGTTTTGAATGAATTGCAGCGTCAGTGCCCAGAATATGACATTACTTTTGTCATTGGCCCTGACAATCTATTTAATTTTGCTAAATTTTATAAAGCAGATGAAATACTTAGTCGATGGTCAGTGATGGCATGTCCTGAAACTGTCAAGGTCCGTAGTACGGACGTGAGAAATGCAATAAGTGACAAAAAAAACATTAATTCACTGACGACGCCTAAAGTTTGCCAAATGTTAGCCGAAAAAGGGTATTATTAACGAATGCTGTACTAATTATTCGGGGTGTGAATGAAAGGTCGCTCATTGATATTGATGATTGGGGTAGTGTCTTCCTCTGCTGGCGCATGCGAGCTGTATAATACTGGCTATTCGTCTGATTCGGTGTTGTTTCATTCTTCACGCGGGATCTGTTTCTCTTTACTCGATGGCATCCAATATACTGCGAATAAACTCGATGCTTTTGATGAGTGGATATCGGAAGAGCGCTCTACAGACTATTCCTCATACTGGGCTGACTGGGTTTTGCAAACAGAGACCAGCCCAATCCTGAGTCAAAGTCTTGCTTCTAATTATATTGGCATTGGTGTTTGGGTTCCGTCGGAACTAGAAGACAAAATCAATGTTGCAGAGACAGAAGATTGGATCATGAGTCATGGGCTGCAGTTAAGTGTTGGTTTCGGCGAGAAGAAGCTAGGCGAGCCAAGGCTAAGGTTGGATTATCGCTGGCATGATGACTACGAACGTGATGTTATCATGCAGCTAGAACTCCCATTCTAAACCTAGCAGTTTAACGACACCCATAGTGCTTTTTATGAGTCGAACATGTTGACCACGGTTGATGGTTCATTGGACATAGTGAGTTTTTCCTGTCGCTCAATCAGGATTTGAGGCTTTTCGGGACGTGAGTAGAAATAGCCTTGGATCTGGTTGCAGCCCATTTCATGCAACTTATCGAGTGCGTCTTTACTTTCCACACCCTCTGCGACTAGCTCAACGTTGAGCTGCTTCGCTAATTGAATGATGAGCCAGACCACGTGTTCAGAGGTTTCGTTACACAGCATGTTACGAATGAAAGTGGCATCGATTTTGATACAATCAATCGGGTAACTGTGGATGTAATTCAAACTCGAATATCCGGTACCGAAGTCATCTAACGCCACTGTGAAACCGAGTACTCTAAGCTGGTTGAGTATGAATCTTATTTCGCTGGTGCGTGAGAGAAGCACGGTTTCTGTGAGTTCAATGGTAAACTCACTCGGCTTGAAACCATATTTGCTAATGGTTGAAGTGAGATGTGCTAGATAGCGATTGGTATCATTGAGTTCATGAGCCGAGCAATTGATGCCAAGTTTAACCTGATACCCTAAACCTTGTTCAAGCTCTTTTTTCGCCTGGCAGGCGAGATCGATGATACGTTCTCCCAATTCTACAATGAGTCCAGACTGTTCAGCCGCTTCGATGAACTCTAAAGGCGAAATCATACCTAAAGTTTTGCTTTCCCAGCGTGCTAAAATTTCGAAGTAGTCCCAGTTATCTTGATCACAACGCACAATTGGTTGGGCGAGTACGTAGATTTCACTGGGTTTCAGGTTGGCTGGTGACAATTCGTTACGAAGTGCATCTATCACCATGGTTCGTCGATAATATTGCGCACTCAAATGAGTATCGTAGCACTGGACTTGAGAGTTTCTTGAACGCTTACAATCTTTGAGCGCGAGGCTAGCGTTAAGAATCAACTGATCGGCGGTCAGTCTATGATCCGTTTTTCTGGCAATACCAATACTGACGCTAATTTTAATATTGTGCGCCGAGTCTTTGTAACCACCCTCCAATTTGCCAAGAATAGTCCGACATACTTCAAGCGGGTCACCGTTGTAGGTGATGAAGGCGAATTCGTCGCCAGCAATTCTAAATGCTAATTGTCTGTCTTGAATTGAGGACTCAATTGCGTTGGCGACAAACTTGATCACTTGATCGCCGATGTAATTGCCATACAAGTCATTGACGGATTTAAAGCTATCAATATCGACGTAAGCGAGTGTAAATCCATCCTTCCGCTCTTCAGATAGTCGTTCTAGTTTGTCTGACAAGAAACTGCGGTTAAGTAAACCAGTGAGATTATCATGCGAGACTTCGTAACTCAGCTGATTGACCAAACTCTCAGAGCGGGCAGCAAGCCATTTAGATCTCAAGCTATGTACCACCACGTTAGCAAATAATTTGTGGTAGTAAATGAGTGCGTCACTGTCTTCGATAGGGGTTTTGAACGTAGACAGTAATACACCGAGTACATCTCCAGAGCGAGTTCTTATTGGTACCCCCAAGTAAGCTTTTATTTGGTGCTGTATGAGGTAAGGGTCTTGCGGGTATTCTTGATCAACCTTGTTATCATAAAGAATATAATCGCGGTCCGACTTTCTGACATGCTCACAAGGTGTGCCCCGCAGGGCATAGGAGATGGTTTGACCTAACGTATTGTTGCACGCATGGGACAAGGTTTGCGCATTTGAATTGAACTTATCAATTTCAATAATGCAGGTGCAAAAGGACTCAAAGTGTTTGTGTAGTACAAGCGTGACCTTGTCGAGTAACGCAGGCCCATCGAGTTGAAGCGTTTTGTTCACCACATCTAAATCCATCGATGTGGTTTGTTGTTGTAACCTAGCCATTTGAGTAACCTACCTTGTCGTGACCAAAATCACTTATTTGTTGGTATTGGTTCAATCAAAATATGGTACAGGTCTCATAATAATTCAAATCATCAAAACCACTTTTTTGTATTAATGGTCTTGCATTTGTTCTCTCGCTAGCCGCTGTTTCAGATAGTCCAAGAATAATTTCGTTCGGGTGTGTTGATAGTCAAGCTTCGGATAATAGGCGTAAACTGTTGCTTCATCAGCGGTTATTCGGGGCAAAATACGCTTTAATGTGCCGGATCTGATTTCATCTTTGATCATGACATCATTGGAGATCAAAATACCCATAGCATTTTTTGCTGCATAGAACAGTGCTTCTGGATTGGTGGTGGCGAGGTTGCCTGAAAGGACAATTTTTTTTCCGTTGGTCAGGGTGATTTCGCGTTGTGGACGTTCACCCCATACTAACGCGTTGTGCTGTGTCAGCTCGTCAATGGTTTTAGGTTCGCCATATTTTTCTAAATAGTCTGGTGACGCGTAGAATCCTGCCTTGTGTTCGAATAGGGCAGATGCCTTAAAGCTAAGTGAATTCAACTGCTCAATTTCTCGACTGATAAACAGATCCAAACTAAGTTCAGGCAACTGACCTGGGGTGGTAGTGATGAGCTGGATGCGAATTTCCGGGTACATTTGTAAAAAGTCATCGAGGTATTGGACCAAAAACTTAGAGCCGACGGCAATGGTTGCGCCAATCTTGAGTAGCCCGGCGGGTGTCTGATTAACCGAGCGGGTTTCGTCGACAATGGATTGCCAGCCTTCGAGCTGAACTTTTGCACGTTCATAGAATAGGGCCCCTGCTTCAGTTTGAGTTACGGTACGTGTCGTGCGTTTCAGTAACTGCACCCCAATACGTTCTTCGAGCCAATGAACCCGCTTACTGATCGCCGAGCTGGTGGTATTCATCTTTCTTGCGGCGCCGTTGAAACTGCCTTCATCGACCACTCGAATGTAACTTTGAACACTTTGAATCCAATCCATCCTTCCCCCAATTGATTCTTTATAGGAACTAATTAGTTTCCAATTGAGGATATTATCATTCATTAGCATCGAATTTAAACTCAATTGCATAAAGAATAAACGAGGTGATGTTATGAAGAGAACGCCGATTCTGCTGGCGATGATGATAATTGCAACGGGTCAGGTAGGTGTGAGTATCTATCTACCATCATTACCCATGATCAGTGAGACGCTTCAGGTTAACCAAGCTGATGTCCAACTTCTCGTCACTTTGTTTCTAGTTGGCTTTGGTGTTTCACAGCTTTTTTATGGCCCACTGTCGGATGCGATTGGACGTCGTCCGGTATTTCTTCTTGGCCAAGGGATATACCTGATCGGGACGGTGATTTGTTTGCTGTTTTCTCATCACTTATGGATATTGGCGTTGGGTCGTCTTCTGCAAGGTCTCGGGGCGGGCAGTGCGTCTGTATTAGGCCGAAGTGTGCTGCGTGACTGCTACGATGGCGCAGAGCTAACCAAAGCTCTCTCTTATGTGTCTGTTACAGCCTCAATTATGCCCGTGATCGCGCCTGTCTTTGGTGGCTGGGCAGCATTCTATCTGGGTTGGGAAGCCGTGTTTATTTTTGTTCTGGTCTACCTAGCCGCAATTTTTACACTGGGTTACTTCATCTTACCTGAGACCATGAACTACGGTCGAACATCATTCAAGGTAGGCCAAGTAGTCAAAAACTATGGAGAATTGATCACCAACAAACAGGTATTGAGTAGCGCAAGCTACAACTGGATTACTTACCTTGCTTGTATGGTTTCTTTGTCTGTAATGCCTTTCATGTTACAGCATGAATTGGGCTTAACGGCTGCCGAATATGGTTCGGTCATGGTGATACCGTCCGCGGGACTATTGATTGGTACGCTGGCGCTGAATGTACTCAATCGCTATTTGAACGCGCATCAACTGATGGTCTTAGCGATAGCGATCATGATGGCGTCTGGTACTTGGCTGATAGTGACAGGTTTGACCCTGTTTAATATCATCTGGGCCTTTACCTGGATGACCATTGCGCAGGGCTTGTCTTTCCCTCTCTCAATTAGCATGTTGCTTGGACCACATAAACGGCAAGCGGGATCAGTCTCTGCCTTGTCGGGTGCTATTCAGATGTGTTTGGCTGGTGTGTTGGGGGGATACTTGGTTGAAAACTGGATAGAGAGCCAATTAGCGTTAGGCATGGTCTATCTGATCTCTGCGAGCCTAATGGCAATGGTACTGTATTCAAGCCGTGTGAGACGCGCTGTAGGCCAAGAGTTTGCTTGAAAGGAGTAAAGCCCCTGCTACAATGCGCCTCAATGATTGAAATGACGATCTGAGAGGTCGACGATGGAACACAAACAATTCGAAGAGTTAGTCACTGCGCTTTGTGCAAAAGAGAACTTACCACAAGCACTTGAAGTGTTGAAACAACATGAAAATGAAGAAGTTGCTGAGGCGGCGCAGTCTCTAACAGGTCAGTTTGCTTTGGCAGAAGTTGACGGTGAACAACGCATTTACCATGTGACGATGCAAGAAAACGATCACGGTGAAGAGCAAGAATACGTTGAGCATGTGATGAATGAAGGCGATGACTTGATTCGATTTGTAGCTTGGTTCTTTGAAGTGATGTTTGATGTGAAGCGCAAAGATACCTATCAGGCAGCAGGTAAAACATACCAACAACCAAAACGCGCAAAATAGTCGAGTTTACGTTTTCGATAAAAACAAAGCCCCATATTTGGGGCTTTGTTTCTTTTTAACCAACAGAGCTTTGGCTGTTGTCCATGGTTACCACGTTATCGGGCACATTACTTAAGCCTTTTTCTGCTAGCCAAGCTTGTAGATTGTCGGCGCCACCAATGTAATGACCATCAAGCCATATCTGAGGAACAGTTACTGGTGTTTTTTCACCGATAATGGCTTTCACTTCTGGGATCATGCGATACAGAGCCGCGCTGTCTTTAACGACATCGTGATACTGGTAATCAATCCCAGCGTCATCAAGTAATTTCTTTGCTTTCACACAGTAAGGGCAGGTCGCTTTGCCGTAAACAATGTTGCCTTTCAACGTATCACGCTTGGTCCATTCCTGAATGATCGATTGGACCAAAACACCGCGGTTTAAGGCTTCACCTTGACTGACAACTTTGCCTTCTACCATCAGAATAGGTGCATGCCACGCACCCACTTTCAGAGGTTCCCACCAATGAGAGAGCCAATCTTTTACTTCCAATTCTACAGGGATACCCGCTAACTCATTCTCAAATGTATCTTTAAGAATGTCTTTTGTTAGTGTGCACTCACCACATGGAATTTTAACACTGAACGGCCCCCAACTGCCGCCCCAGCGATAGAGTGTTAATTTGATTGGATCTGTCATAGAGCTCTCTCCCATAGTTACCTTTAGTTAATAGAACGGTAATGGCGGATATTTATTTCATTTGGCGAGATTTTTTTGATTCCCAATGTGTAATAAAAGCAACAGATACGATAATGATCGCCGCGCCCAGCCATAATCGACCAGGTGGCACCCAACTGAATACGAGCCACCCCGCCAGTACATTCAATGGTAATTTGGCATGATCAAAGGGTTGAACAAACGATGCATCTGCAACCGAGTATGCTTTCACAATAGCCCATTGAGCTAATGCTGTCAGTACGCCTGCGGCGAACAACACCATCCAGATGGTGCCGCCGACAGGGGTCTGCCAGTCAGGAATAGCGAGTAAGATGTTGAATGGGGTGATGAGGATCAGGAGATAGACCACCATAGTGGATGGAGAATCATCAGAAGAAAGCTTTTTAACCATTAATGAATAACAAGCCCAAAAGAAAGCGGCGCCTACGGGGAGTAGTGCTGCCCAACTGAAGTCATCGGCCCAAGGCTCCAGAATGATCATAGCACCGATAAATCCGGACAGTGTGGCTCCCCATCGTGCGATACCCACTTTTTCCTTAAGGAACAACCCCGAACCAACCGTTGCGAAAAGTGGTGACGTCATCAGTAGGGCTATTCCTTGCCAGATTGGCACAGGATAAGCCAGGGCCCATAACCAGAGTTGAATTCCGATTACAGAAAGAAATACCCGGAAGATGTGCATTCCGAGATGTTGAGTACGCAGAGAATGTCGAATGCCCAATGTTTTTAAATAGGGCAGAATGACAACCAGAGCGATCGCGTATTGGATCAATGCGACAGTCGTGGAAGATAAGCCGAAATTAATACTGGCGACCTGAGCGAGGCTGTTAACCAAGGCAAAGGCTAAACCAGCCGTAAGCATCCAGCTTGCGCCTTGTATAGGGTGATGGGGTCTTGAAGCCATAATAGTCGTGGTAGAAAAATAGTAGGCTGAATCATACGATGTTCTTGGTAGTACGTCATCTATCTATCTTGTTGTACTTCATCAAAAAAACTGAAGAAACAGCCTGCTTCCTTTTACGGTATTGCGACGCCAGCGATGACGGGCTAGTGGGTTTTAGGTTTATTGAGCAGGTAAACCGAAAATACAACCAAAGTCATTCCCATAGCGTGCCAGACAGTAAATGCTTCCCCTAATACGAGTACTGCAGATATTGCAGTGATCGCTGGGCCAATATTACTGGTTAGGCTCAGTTGAGTCGGTGTTAAGCGCGCCATCGCGGCCGCAATCAAATAGGAAGGAACAACCGTACAAAAAATACCTAATGTAACGCCGATGGTAATTAGCTCTGAGCTCCAACTGTAGATTTCGGCCTGACTTAATAGCAGGTGAATGACGATTGCGACTCCGGCACTGCCCATGCCAATGCTCGTGAACAGAGAGCTACCCATGCTAGAGATGAGCGGCTTACTCCACACAAGATAAAAGGCGAACACTAAGGCCGACATGATGGCGAGACCGCTGCCGAATAAAACAGAGCTGCCAAGGGCGTTAAAGTCATGGACAAAGATCAAAGAGATACCAATATAGCCAAGCAATGTGGTCACAATGACCCGACGGCTTGGGACCTGCTGATACAGAGCCCAACTAATGAGTACGACAAAAGTGGGGAACAAGAAAATCAGTAGTCGCTCTAATTGAGCAGAGATGAACTCCAATGACGCGATATCCAGATAGCTGGCGATGTAGTAGCCCATGATACCGATAGCCACGGCTTTAAGGCCATGTTGCTTGGCCTTGGTACGATTGTCTGGTGTGCGACACAAATACACCAACATGGCCAGATAAAGAGGCAGAGAGCTGAATGCACGCAGTGCCATGATAGAAGTTGCGTCACCACCGTATTGGTAGGCGATCTTGATCAGTACAGGTTTAATGGAGAAGAGTAGACAACCCGCTAGAGCCAGCAATAGGCCAACTTGAGTGGCGCGAAAAGCAGGAGGTCGAATCGTCTGGGTGTTTTCGGTCATTATTCTCGTATCCTTTATTGATAGTTGGGCTACGAGAAGAATTAGGCTGGCTACGTTTTCTCGTAGCCAGGCACAGGTTTACCTACCGGCTACAGGCAATGAGAAGGAGCCAAAGGTAAGTAAACGAAATTTGCATCAGAGATATTCCTTAGTGATGAAAAACCAGATTAACCAGCATAGTGAGGAAAGGCAATCAGTTTTATCGCTCAAGATTGGCTTCAATCTGCCTCAGTGCTTTTTGATACATTAGCCATGCACAGATACCAGCTAATAGGTTACCAACCATAGAGCCCCAAAATAGCCCTTCTATTCCGCCAAGATGTGCACCCAGCCATAGACAAGGCAAGAAGAACGCGAATAGACGCAGCGCTGACATGGTTAAGGCGGTGTAGGATTTACCTAATGCATTGGCAATGGATACCATTAGCATGCAGATGCCTAGTGGTCCGAGGCTGACTGGGACAATCAATAAATGCCAGATTAAAATCTCAGTGACTTGAGATTCACTGGTCATCAATGAAGCTAGCCAATCGGCTGATAGCCAGGTAATGGCGGCAATCAGGAGTTGAAGTCCAATCACAAACTGGCTGGCGATGACTACGAGTCGGCGTATATCCGTGATGTTTCGCTCCCCTAGCAATCGACCGACCATTGGTGGCATTGACATCGTAAGAGCAAGCACAGAGACGATAGCAAAAAACTCGAACCTTGATCCCAACGCCCAAGCAGCGACTGCGGCAGTGCCAAACCCTGCAAGTAATTTGGTGGCTAACATCGAAGACAAAGGTGGTAGCAACTGGCTGATCATCGCTGGCCCCATGATATTACCAATCGACTTAACACTTTGCGCGATGTTGAGATCATGCCAGTCAAAGCTCATCCAATGTTTGCGTGTGACCTTAGGTGCAACGATCAGGATACCGATACCAAAGGCGATAATGGTTGCGATGGCAGCGCCGTTCAGTCCGAGATCGAGAGTAAAAATGAAAAAGGGATCTAGGACTAGGTTAAGTACACTGGTGACCATCATCATTGTGCCTGGCAGCATAGTATTACCATTGGCTCGGCAAACACTGTACAAGAAGTAGAGTAGAGCGCCTGTCCAAGCACTGATCAGCCAGTATATCCAGTAGCTGTCAATTACAGGAACCAGGGTTTCTGGAGCACTGAGTAACTGTAGGATCGGGACTCGAATAAGGTAAATAAACACAGAGATAACCGCAACACCAATTGTCCCCATGGCAATCACTAACCCGCCAAGCTGGTGGGCAAAGCGTGTGTTGTTAGCCCCAATAGCCTTGGCGATTACGGCGGTTGTTGCGATACCTAACCCGACTTGAATGCCGATGATGATCATCTGTATTGGTAAGGTAAACCCCTGTGCTGCAAGCGGCAGTACGCCAAGCTGGCCGATGAAAGCACTGTCGACCAACTGAAAGCTCATCAAAGACAGGACACCAAATAGCATTGGCCATGTCATTTTGAACAGCTGTTGACCCAGTGATGGGGAGTTTTCAATGTTTGTAGCAGTCATATCATTCAATCATTCTGTAAAAGAAAAACCGAGGCAGTGCCCCGGTCTCAACTTATTCTTCCTTGAACTCTTCAGCATAACCTTTGGGTGGCGGTGTCCAGCCTCGCTCACCACCCTCATGTTTGTCTGAGCGATCGGTATTCATCGCCAGTTTTATTTGCTCTTCGAGGTGCATAAAGAGTTTTCGGTAGTTGTTATCAAATCGTTCGCCTTCAGAGTCATCTTCCCAAGCCTGATAAAGCATATCGGATTTCTTGTCTTCAATTCGGCGATACGCAGTTCGTTGTTGCTCTACATGAAATGGGTGGTATCCCAGAGATTTCAAGGCCTGTGCTCCAAGTTCAAGCGCAGAATGGTAAGTTTCTGACTCGATAATGTCAGCGCCAGCCTGCCGCAATAGGTAGCTATGACCTCGATCGAAGGCACGGACCAACACTTTGACCTTTGGATACGTGTGTTTGACGTACTTGGTCAGCTCAACGCTGGTTTCTGGGTTATCAATGGCTATAACCAGCATAGAAGCTTCTTCAATACCAGCGGTGTGAAGTAAATCGGGCCGAGTGGCATCACCAAAGTAAGCTTTGGTGTCGATACGTCTCACGACATCCACTTGAGCAGCCTGATGATCAAGCACCACAGTTTTGACCCCATTAGCGACAAGTAATCGATTTACAATTTGTCCAAAGCGGCCAATACCCGCAATGATGACGGTGCCCTTTTCTTCAATTTGATCGGCTTCACGGTCATTCGACTCAAGCTCAAATCTTGGCAAGATGACTTTATCGAACAGGATAAATAAACCCGGAGTCAGGAACATCGAAAGGGCGACCACCAGTGACAGAGTTTGAGCAATATCTTGTGGAATGACATGATTCTGCACCGTAAAACTAAGCAAGACGAAACCGAATTCGCCTGCTTGGGCCAAGCTGAGTGTAAACAGCCACTTGTTGCTGTTTTTAATACGGAATATCAACGCTAACACGTAAAGAATGGTCGCTTTTAGCAACATTACGCCCAGTGTTAAACCGATGATAAGTGCAAAGTCGTCGAACAGGATACCAAAATTGATGCCAGCCCCAACGGTGATGAAGAACAGGCCAAGCAATAAGCCCTTAAACGGATCGATGTTGGACTCAAGCTCGTGGCGAAATTCACTGTTTGCCAGAACCACGCCTGCAAGGAAAGTCCCTAGTGCTGGGGACAAACCAACTAAGCTCATCAGTGCCGCGATACCGACAACTAACATTAATGCCGTAGCGGTAAAAATTTCGCGAAGCCCTGAACTGGCGACGAAACGAAATAGTGGACGACTTAAATAATGTCCTCCAACGACCAGACCAATAACAGAGCCAATAATCACCAAGGCATACGCCCAACCCGGTAAACCTGTGACTAAACTGAGCTCATCATGGTGATCGGCTGCACTGCTGACCGCCGCCTGAGCTTGTTCCACCAACTCGGGGAGTGCCAATAGTGGGATAAACGCCAGCATAGGAATAACGGCGATGTCTTGGAACAGCAATACCGAGAAGGCATTCTGCCCCCCCTCTGTTTTGTTGAGGCCCTTTTCATTAAAGGTCTGTAGTACAATCGCTGTTGAAGAAAGTGCGAAGATCAAACCAATTGCAAGGGCAATAGTCCATGGTTGGTCAAACAGTAAAGCGACACCCATGATGACCGCTGTTGTCCCACCGACTTGTAATCCTCCTAAGCCAAGCAAGCGATTTCTCATTGACCAGAGCATCTTTGGCTCTAACTCAAGGCCGACCAAAAACAGCATCATCACAACACCAAATTCAGCAAAATGCTGGATGGTGGTTGTTTCTTCTCCAACTAAACCTATGATCGGTCCAATGACGACGCCTGCAATTAAATAACCGAGTACAGAACCGAGCCCAAGTCGTTTTGCAATAGGAACAGCGATGACAGCGGCAACAAGATAGATAAATGCTTGTAGGAAATAACCAGTCATTGTAAACCTCCTACAATGATCTCATCCAAACAGTGGCAGAGCTTTTCGACTTTTGCAGCTTTGTCGTAATCGACTCTATCTTCAACCAATGCCGATAACAGTGCTTGCCAAGCCTCAACATGTGTTTTGATACGACCGTCTTCTTTCGCGGTACGTGCACCAAACAGAGCGAATGGAGCAAGGTATTCCATACCTGTCAGTGTCGCCATTTGTTCAAGAGGTTGGAGTAATTCACGTATGGTGAAGTGGTTGTATCCTTCTGTTTGGTACGCTTCTTCTTGACCCCCCGCAGTGAGAGCACAAAGAAACTTCTTACCGTGTAATGCAGTGCCATCGTGGCCATAAGCAAAGCCGTACTCCAATACCAAGTCTTGCCACTCTTTTAAAATTGAAGGTGTTGAATACCAGTAAAGTGGGAACTGAAATACGATTACATCGTGGTCGATTAGACGTTGTTGCTCACGATCGATATTGATGTTGTAGGTCGGGTATTCGTAATACAGATCAACCGCTGTAACCCCTTCGACTGCATGACAGGCTTTAAACAGTGGTTGGTTAACTTCAGAGCGTCGCTGAGAGGGGTGGGCATAGAGTACTAAAACTTTATTCTTTGACATTATCCAGTTCGCAGATCTTAGGTTTAGAACTTTATTGTTGCACACAGATCAACTTTTAACCATTGGTTACTTTCTGCTAAGTCATGAAATAGTTTCAGTTTTTTTGTTGATAAAAAGTTGAGAACAAGTCCAATAGATCGCTGAGATGATTCACGGTCAATGAAGCATGTTGAGTAAATGTACTCGGTTTACCATGAGTCACGAGACAAGACGGCATACACGCGTTACTTGCTGCCTGTAGGTCATAGACATAATCACCTACGTAGAGAATTTGTTGCGAATCCAATTGCCACTCTTTTGCGAGTGCTAGAAGTGAATCTGGAGCCGGTTTAGGTGGGAAATGTTCGCGACTGATGATACGAGAAATATTAAGCTGATTGTGGGCAACCTTGCGCTGAGAAGCTTGTTGACAGTTGCGAGTAATGATCGCGGTGTGAAGTTGCTGTTTGGCGATGAAGTCAAGTAACTTATGACAGCCGGGCATAGGCGAGGAATGATCTGCATCATCCAGCTCGTGTTGAAGGACTAACTGTTTGGCCCTTAGAGCAGATTGAGTGCACTCCAGCTCATCGATAAAAGTCAACAAGTCGACGTCCTTGGGACAGCCGACTTGTGTTCGTAACCATTGAAAGTCCAAGTCTGAGCTGACTAAAGTATTGTCCAG
Organism: Vibrio sp. T11.5; assembly: GCF_027587155.1. Taxonomy (NCBI): domain Bacteria; kingdom Pseudomonadati; phylum Pseudomonadota; class Gammaproteobacteria; order Vibrionales; family Vibrionaceae; genus Vibrio; species Vibrio sp. T11.5. The sequence continues at coordinate 91,216 of NZ_JAPPTP010000013.1, read as the reverse complement.
ATCAAAGACGATCGCTTTAATCTCGGTAATTTCCAGCACAACCACATCCATGAACTTTTCCTTAGCGTAATTTAGGCGAACTCTTGCTCCAAGTAAGCCACAATATCAGAAGACTCGTACATCCATTCTACTTTGCCTTCTTTCTCGATTCTCAGGCAAGGTACTTTTATTTTGCCACCGCCCGATTCGAGCTCTGAGCGGTGAGAAGGATCGGATTTAGCATCTCGCAATTCAATATTAACGGACTGACGCTTCATAGCACGACGAACTTTGACGCAAAATGGGCACGCCTCAAACTGATACAGGGCAAGAGACTGAGCTTTTTCATTGACCGCCTGCTGGTCTTCTTGCGTACGCTTCACGCCTTTTGGTGAGAAGACAAAGTTAAGCAACAGGATAACACGGCCAAGGAACCAACGGATGAACTTCATAATCTTCCTTTCAAAAACAACAAATTGAGCGACTTTAATGTGGGTTTTCTCCCACTTTTGTATCTCTAATAATGAGCGTTGGCATTGTAACCAAGTTCATTGTTAATTAGTACTTATCTTGTGCTGCTTAGTGACAGTAATACCTAATCGTTTTGCCAACCTGGTTAGATTTGCCCGGTCGGTTTTTAGCTGTCTGGCCGCTTTAGCCCAGTTGAATTCTGCTTCGGTTAACGCAAGTGTAATGAGTTCTCGCTGAAAAGCTTCTGTCGACTCACGTAGCCCCTGAGTTCCATTTATCGCTTCAATCTGCCTTGCAGGGCTTGGTATCGCCACCGAGTTTTCGGTGGGCAGAGAATGGAGCTCACCGATATCGTCAATGGATACGGTGATCAATTTGCCATTGTTGCCCTTTGCTCGGGCTTTTAAAGCCGCGCGATTAATGACATGTTCCAGCTCTCGCACGTTACCTGGCCAGTTATAACGCGAAAGTACGAGTTGGGCATCTTTCCCGAGCTTTATTTGCACTATTCCCAGTTTACGACGAGCTTGCTCCAAAAAATAACCCGCTAGCAAAACGATATCGCCTTCACGTTGTCGGAGTGGCGGCACGCTGATCGGATAAACACTGAGGCGATGATAGAGATCAGAACGGAAACGGCCTTCGCTGACTTCTTCTTTTAAGTCACGATTGGTCGCTGCAAGCACACGCACATCGATGGTCTCGACCTTATCCTGCCCAACTGGCTGGATTTCATTGTTCTGCAAGGCGCGTAGAATCTTACTTTGTGCCGCGAGTGGCAGTTCACCAATCTCATCGAGAAATAGGGTACCGCCATCGGCAAGAGCAAACTTGCCAAGGCGTGATTTATCTGCCCCGGTAAAGGCGCCTTTTACATGGCCAAACAATTCACTTTCGACCAAGCTTTCTGGGATAGCCGCGCAATTGACGTAGACCAGGGGCTGCTTACGACGATGAGATAAATGGTGGAGGCTACGCGCTACAAGCTCTTTGCCTACACCCGTTTCTCCGTTGATCAAAATGTTAAAGTTGGATGGAGCGACCACATCAATGTCCGATTTCAACGAGATCATTTTACTGCTGGTTCCAATGATTTCTCCTCCATCACGCTCCCATGCATCTTCATTGAGTTCTTCAAATCTTTGCTGTGTCTGCTTAGCTTGGTGTTCTAGTTGGTTAACGGTCATTGCCACTTTAAGCGTTGAAGCTAATATTGCGGACAGGGCGTCTAAACTGCGAGTAGGGATTTGGTCAAAAACGTTGGGTGTTAAGCTATCAAGCGTCAGGATGCCAAGTAGTTTGTCCGAGTATAGCAAAGGTAACCCCATACAGGCGTGCATCGGCAGGTCACCATCGTAATCGAGAAGGAGGTTGTCGAATGGATCAGGCAGTTCACAGTCAGCGTCGAAACGCACTGCGGTTTTTGATGCGCAGATCGCCTCGAATCTTGGGTGTTCCTCAACTTTAAAACGACGGCCTAGTGTGTCTCTTGTTAAACCTTGAATGGCAAGTGGAACCAAAGTGTCACCTTGCAGAGATAGTAGAGCGACGCTGTCACATTGGATGGCTTTACGAATCGCATCAAGCAACTTATTGAATCGGTCATGTTCGTTGTGACCCGTCGCGAGGCCAATGGTCATATCGATCAGTGTAGAAACTGAAATGTCTTGCATGGTAAGGCTAAGCTCCAGAGTGCGTCGGTTACTTATGTGGAAAATGCAGTGAAGTAAAAGTAACCAATACGAATGTGTAATTATTATATTGTAGAGTCATTTAGACATAATTCAACTATGTCATAATGACATTATGTCAAAGGATAATACTATAAAATCCAAGTAATTAGGTAGTTTTTAAACTTGGCATCAATTGTGCTCATAGAAGGGAAAAGATAACCCCCCACTGAGGAGAGAATCAAGATGCTCAACAATCAACATATCGAAGTCGTAAAAAGTACCATCCCTTTGTTAGAAAATGCTGGCCCGGCTTTAACACAGCATTTTTATCAACGAATGTTTTCGCACAACCCAGAGCTTAAAGATATCTTCAATATGACGCACCAGAAAACCGGTCGTCAAAGTGTTGCTTTGTTTGAAGCGGTAGCAGCTTACGCTAAGAACATTGAAAACCTTGAAGCATTGACATCAGCAGTTGAACGTATTGCTCATAAACACACTAGCTTTAACATTCAAGCTGAACACTACCAGATTGTTGGTCATCACCTAATTGAAACCTTGCGCGAATTGGCGTCAGAGGCATTTACCAAAGAAGTAGAAGAGGCATGGACAGCGGCATATCTGTTCTTGGCCAAAGTGTTTATTGATCGTGAAGGCGAGCTGTATCTTCAGCGTAAGCAAGCCATTGGTGGCTGGGAAAACGCACGTCAGTTTGTGGTTAAACAGAAGCAACCTGAATCAGAATACGTTACCAGTTTTGTACTTGAACCAAAGGATGGTGGTGATGTGTTGGATTACAACCCTGGTCAGTACGTTGGTGTTGAAGTTAAGCCGTCTGCAGGCGAGCACAATGAAATTCGTCAGTACTCTCTGTCTCAGAAACCGAATGGCAAAAACTACCGAATTTCTGTTAAACGTGAAGTGGGAGAACACAATGGATTGGTGTCTAATTTCATGCATGACGAAGTAAATGAAGGCGATACCGTTCATTTATATGCACCGGCAGGTGATTTCTACTATCAAGAAAAAGACGCGCCAGTGGTTCTGATTTCTGCCGGCGTTGGCGCGACGCCAATCCAGTCGATGCTGCAAACATTGGCTGCGGCTGATAAAAAAGACGTCTCGTACCTTTACGCTTGTAATAGTGCTGAGCAACATACCTTCAAGAGTGAAACAGAACAGCTGATTTCACAGCGCGGTTGGCAGCAGTTTACATGGTACTTAAACGATCAGGCTCATTTCGAAGGACAGATGAACCTGTCTTTAGTGGAGCGCGAGTTACCGTTAAGCAGTGCTGACTTTTATCTTTGTGGACCAGTCGCGTTTATGGAAGCGGTGGTTAAGCAGTTAGAAGGATTGGGTGTGACAAGAGATCGAATTCACTACGAAGTGTTTGGACCTCATACCTATCTTTAAGATTGATAAAGGGCTTCCCATTGGGAAGCCCTTTTTAATCAACCGAAGGTGCGTTTGAACCAACTCCAAATAGGGTTGCTTCGTTGCGTTACTGGGGAATTGTCGCTTCCCAAGTAGTAGCTCGCGAGATACTGTGTCCGGATGGCATTGACATCTAGACCAGAAAGGTCGTTTTGTAGATTAGCGGTGGTTTCAGCGTGGTCATTAGCCAGGCTGAAATCCATTTTCAGATAACCCTGAATATAGAGCCAGACATGTGTTACCAGAGTTAGCATTTGATAATCTTGATACTCGAATCGCTTGGCATTTTGCTCACCAAGGTTATCGTGTAATGCTTTCCACATGGCTTGAACCGCTTCTCGGTTGGTTTCAACACGAGACAGGCACTCAATATGCGCTTTCGTCATGATGCCGAGTAAATGGGATTCATCGGCGCTATTGGGTTTATTCTGTTTTACTTTGTCAAACAAGACCGATTGTTGCTGCAAAAGTTGCTGCCACAGTTTGGGATGTTCCTTTACGGCGTCCAGTGACTCTGCGCTAATAGCTGTGAATGCCTGTTCCAGATCAGTCATTAGATTGTAGAGTCTCGATCTGAACTTCAAATGAGCCTTTGTCACAGTCAATAAACAAACTGCTGCCAGTAATCATGATGGATAAATCCATGCCGCGTTCAACGACTTCGGACAAAGCATCGATGCCTTCTGCACTGAGTCGATATATGTTGGCGTCATATTGGTGAGATTTGTTTTTGGTTTGTGCCCACCAGACGTCAGATTTGCTGGTAAAGGTGAAGATGTCGACCCTTTTAGCTAAGCGAGTGGCTTTCTTAATACGATCAAGGGAAGGTTCACCAATTTCAATCCAGTGTAGGATCGTATCGTCCAGTGCTTTGACCCAGAGATCCGGTTCTTCAATTGAAGACAACCCTTTAGTGAATGCAAGTTCTGGTTGATATTGAATACAGTAAGCCAGAATACGCGCCATCATTCGTGGAATGGTTTCTGATGGGTGCTGTGCAATAGTCAGTTGCGGAGAATCGTAGACGTCACGGTTAGTGTCCGAGAGCGAAATTCGGAACTTATAAATAGTCGGTTTTATAGCCATAGTCGTTTACTACACATAAAAAAATAGCCAGCTTGAAGCTGGCTATTGTAAAACTTTATCTAGCTAGTTGAAAATTAAACTAGTTTGATGTTTTCAGCTTGTGGGCCTTTTTGACCTTGAGATACAGTGAACTCAACTTTTTGACCTTCAACTAGAGTACGGAAACCGTCGCCAGTGATTGCTGAGAAGTGAGCGAAAACGTCAGGGCCGTTTTCTTGTTGGATGAAACCGAAACCTTTAGTTTCGTTGAACCATTTAACTGTACCAGTAACAGTGTTAGACATAATGTATATCCTTGATAAATCTTGTAAAAGCCATGACGGCAACGATAGCGTGGAAAAGGAGATTGCTATTGCGCACGACGTTACGGAAGAGATACAAGAAATCCAACGAAACGGCGAAATAAAAACAAGAACCGTTTTCTAGCTGCCCTCTAGTCTAAAGCTAAGTGGCACTAAGTCAATAAAATTCATATGATAGTTTTCCGTTACTATGCTCTTTTCATCCGAAACTTGCGCTATGTATAGTTTCGGAAATATTACTGTTTGGGCTGTAGATAGTGTAACATTCGTTTGTTTAGTGATTTATTCTACCAAATATGGCCTTGATGAGTAATTTATCATCGATTGGTAGTCGTTTGTAAAATCAATGCAGGACAAAATTATGGGCAAGAGTGCCAGAAAAAAAAGGAATGATGTCGCTTCTCTTCGAGCGAATTTAGAAGTCGGGCGAGGTGAAGTACAAGATAATGCGCTAAAAGCGGTTGTCACCAGTCCACTATTTAAAACACGTGTCGAAAAGGCAGCAAAAGGAAAGGGAAGCTTTACACGTAAGCTAAAACATAAGGGCAAAGAGCCCTATTCAAAAGCCGCTTAAACAGCTGCTTTCGAATAGGGCTCTATTTATCGCTATGGGTTGTAACTATCGTTCGATTCGCGGAGAGTAGATAGAGTAAGCCGTTACCTGACCAGCGACGATCGCTGAAAACATAAACAGTGCTGAAAGACCAATACTGGGAATAGGTAAAATGGATTGCTCAAACACAGATTGCCCAGCACTGACCAAAACTCGACTACCTGGTACCAAAATGATGATGCCCTGGACAATATAGATAGACCCTGTGAGGTCCATCTTCTTCGCTACCCAAGTGCCGTAGAGCGTGATCAGTACGGTGGTAATCCAAGTCCCCACGACCCAACCACTTTCGAAACCTAGGTAAAACGGTCCCCACATGCCAAGTACAGCAACTGGCAAACCAAGCAGAATGTCTGTTGGTCTGGCATTAAAAATGATGCCAAGGGAGGCTGAAATGAGAAATAGGCCTGAGATATGGAGCCAAGTCGGTATCTCATTGACGTAAGAAGTGATCTCTGGCTGCCCCCAAATGGCTTCTCCGATGTTCAAACCCATCATAATGCCGACAAACAATTTGATTAGGGTGAGAAAGCTCTGACCTAGCAGGCTTGTTCCAGATACCAAATCGTTAAATGCCAGACATTCGAGTGAGTTAGCGATGGATAAACCAGGGACAAATAGGACGATAGCGGCGATACACAACGCCCATACGGGAAGATCGACACTGGTACTTGCGAAAAAGGCGACGAGAACACCAGTCACCAAGGCAGCCACAAACTCCACCGCTATGGAGCGTCTAGCTTTGCAGACTTGTTGTGCACCCCAAGCGAGAAAACCGAGAAAGATGGATATATACACCGCTTCTAACGTACTGCCGACTAGCATCAGATATGCTGGAGGAATGCCCATGTTCGCAAGTGCGATCACCCATTTGGGGTAGCCGACAGGTTCCGGAACGGGCTCCTTACTCGGTTGGTTAATTCGAATGATGGTATTAGCCAGCAAACTGAGATTAATCGAAGCAGGTTGATGGCGTTTCATCACCACAGCATTGTTATCGTCGGGAAACTGATAATTAACCGTGGTTGGCGTTGCTTGAATCATGACATCGACGCCATGTTTACGAGCATAAAATTGAGTGTATTTTTCTAATTTGTAGGGTGCGCAGCCACTACGATGTAAGGTATCACCGATCTCGACGATCTTTTTGATTCTGTACTCTGAAGGCATGGTATGTAGTACGAAATATCGAATGCGCGCAAAGGTACCAGAGCGATATGTTCTGTTCGAGTATCAATCTATTGAACAGTGGCTAGAGTCACACTCTTTTTGACATTTCACAAAGTAACAGAACCAAAAGCGAGAACTTAGATTTCAAGCAGCTATTTGACTCGCTAATCGATGAACAAAAATGCACCAGATCACAAAATTGGTAATAACTATAGATGTAAATATTGTTACTAAAATGTAACCTTATATTTCTCTTTTTGCTGTTTTAGTGTCTTAAAAGCTTGAACTGTCTGGAACCTTACCTATTGTTTTGTTAACCTTTATTTTACATGTGGAGTGGGGGCATATGGTGGACAAAAAATGTATCAATTTAGGGGTTGAATTTAGTGTGAAAACGGCGAAAATATATGCAAAATGAGTTTGCAAGAATGAAAGGAAGCTTTTTCCCATTTAAAAAGCGAGGTTAAAGATGAAACTATTTCTGGTAATAATGGCATCGATTTCAGCAGGTATACTATCCGCTGATCACCTTCACTCTTTCATGTTGGGGCTTTCTATCTCCGCGTTGGCTGTGGGTAGTTGTTACTGGTTTGCGTTCAGAACCACACGTTTCCCTCAGCTTGCATTGCTATTACTTATCTGCGGTATGCTCTCTAAGTTAACCATTACGGTGATCGGTGTGAGTTGGAGTATGTCGGAAGAGTTGATTACGTCTCCATTGGTATTCGCATTGTCCTACCTCTTCTTCTCTTTAATCGTGACTTATTTGTGGTTCAGCTACCGAGACAGCATTACCCCTAAGCCCAATAAGGTCCAAGAAGCTCAGACATAATCGTTGAGATAAACTAGACGGGTAAAAAGCCAGTGTTGTGAACACTGGCTTTTTTGTATTAATCTAACCATATGTGGAGTCACACTCTCATAATTTCATAAAACTTTTCAATAAGCGTAACGATTGATTACAAAGCGAATAAATTTCATTGATGTTTGTTTATACTCAAACTCATCATAAATACTCCGATTGTGACTAGAGTTGGTAACGTCCCATGAAAAAAACGTTTCTTCTAAAAGCAGTACTTTTCTCCTCTATCGCTGCGACATGCAATGCCAATGCGGCGCCTACAATTATCCCTGAGCCTCCGACATTAGGGGCCAAGGGGTATGTATTGATTGACTACAACACAGGAAAGGTGTTGGTTGAAAAGAATGCGAATACTAGGTTAAACCCAGCGAGTTTGACCAAACTGATGACCGCTTATGTTGCGGGGCAGGAAGTGAAAGCCGGTAATATCACCTTGGATGATCAAGTTGTGATCAGCAAAAATGCTTGGGCAAAGAACTTTCCAGATTCGTCGAAGATGTTTATTGAAGTGGGTACCACTGTACCTATGATGGATCTATATCGCGGCCTAATTGTTCAGTCAGGCAACGATGCGAGTGTGGCGATAGCAGAATACGTCGCTGGCAGTGAAGGGGCTTTCGTCAATTTGATGAACTCTTGGGCTGAAAAACTGGGTTTGGAGAATACCGCGTACACCAATCCACACGGCTTAGACAGTCGTGGCCTTTATTCTACCCCTCTTGATATCGCTAAGCTGGGTCAGGCCATCATTCGTGATCTACCCGATATCTACCCTCTTTATAGCGAGACTTCCTACACGTACAACGGCATTACTCAATATAACCGAAATGGCCTTTTACGGGATCGCAGTATGAATGTCGATGGTATGAAAACGGGCTATACCAGTGGTGCTGGCTACAGTTTAACGACATCGGCAACCAACGGTGATATGCGTTTGATAGCCGTCGTGATGGGGGCGAGCAGCAGCAAAAGCCGTGAATCGGAAAGTAAGCAGCTACTAAGTTATGGTTTTCGCTTCTTTGAAACAGTTGCACCTACAAAAGCTGGTGAGATGGTAACCGAAGCAAAAATCTGGATGGGTGAACAAGATCAGCTGAGCGTAGGTGTTGAAGAAGATATTTACATGACCTTACCAAAAGGCAATGCAGCAAAGCTCACGGCTGAAGTCGAGTTTGATCGTGAATTGGTCGCCCCGATTCGTCAAGGGGAGAAAGTCGGGACCATCATTTACAGTGTTGATGGAGATGACGTTGCCACGGCTGACCTCATTGCTCAGACAGATGTGGAAGAAGGCAGCCTGTTTAAACAATTGGTCGACTGGTTTAAACGATTGATCTCGGGCTGGTTTTAGTTGACTGGAAAAGCGGATGCGTAAAGCGCCGCTTTTTTATTGAGTGTTGAAGGCATGATTTGAGCACATTGCTATTTCTTATCAGGCGAAGCGATGCCTAGACAGGCAGTGAACAAACCAAACTTTTAACTAACGTTAACTCCTCGCTGACATCTTAGTGAATGATAACGCTCAGAATTCATCATACTAAGCGATACAAGGATTCACTCAATGGAATTTACCGAGAAGGATAGAGAGGCACTATACAATACATGGATGTCTCAGAAGTCCAAAATGCGTCTCACGCAAATGGAATTTGCTAGAAAATTAGGGATGAACCAGCTGAGCTTTTCGCAGCTCTTACGTGGAGACGAGCCTTTGACCATGTCCTTCATTAATCAATTCTGCCGACTACTCCATCTCGATGCTAAACTGGTTTTTCCCTCTCTCAAGGAAACCAGTGAAACCGGTCCTAAGGTCGTTTATCTTCAAAGCCGTATGAGTGTTGATGGTGAGATTCAAAACGCTTACATAGAAGGCAACCAAATTGTGGTTGAGTACGCGCATACTCTGAATCAAATATAAGGTGAGTTCTTCTGTTTGGTCGTCGATTTCGATGGTACTCTAGTCTCCCTGTTGTTTCTGAATAACAAGACCATGTTAGAAAAAGAAAACCTGTTGAAATTAGCACGCGTACAGATGCCATTTGGCAAATATGCTGGACGCGTTTTGATTGATCTTCCTGAAGAATATTTGTTGTGGTTTGACAAGAAGGGCTTTCCCAATGGCGAGCTGGGCGATCTCCTCAAGCTATGCCTTGCGCTAAAAATTGAAGGATTAGACAGCGTTGTTAAGCCTTTGAAACGCATGTAACCCGAAGAACTTAAATAAAAGACTTACTATGAATTTTGATATTGAAGCCTTGAGACATCACCAATTGGTTGAAGATGGTCAATTGGAGGGGTGCTACATCCATCAGCCAGCCCAAGGTAGCCAGCAAGATGACCCCGCCGTCTTGGAAGAACGACAAGCGTTAGAAGAGATGGGGTTTAAGGTGGTGCAGGTTCAGGCCAAAGGCAGAACAACAACCTTTGCAGAGGCGATGCAAACACTAGTGATGAAAAAGGGTTATCAGCCCAATTCCTAAGGGTAACCCGCTTGGTATCTTTACCCTATCCCGAAATAAATCCTGTTTCTAATATAAAGAGTCAGAGCGTTAGCTGACTCTTTGTGCTTCTATCACACAGTGGCTTGAACAAACACCCGTACACGATTCGCTTTGTATTCTGCAAGAGTAAAAACTAATAGCTACCAAGTACTGAGGAATCCCCTAATGATTTTGATAAAAATCATTAAGTTAAGGTAGATGCACATCTTGTCATATGATCAAATGGTTTCGCCAAAAATCAATAATCAGACAACAAGATGTGCGAACTTAATATTTTACACGACTCTCTTTACCAATTCTGCCCTGAATTGCACTTAAAACGACTCAACAGTTTAACGCTGGCTTGCCACGCATTACTTGAATGTAAAACGCTCACTCTTACTGAACTTGGTCGTAACCTACCAACGAAAGCCAGAACAAAACATAACATCAAACGAATCGACCGATTGTTAGGTAATCGTCACTTACACAAAGAGCGACTCGCTGTATACCGTTGGCATGCTAGCTTTATCTGTTCGGGCAATTCGATGCCCATTATTCTTGTTGACTGGTCTGATATTCGTGAGCAAAAACGGCTTATGGTATTGCGAGCTTCAATGGCGCTACAGGGGCGTTCTATTACTCTTTATGAGAAAGCGTTTCCGCTTTCAGAGCAATGTTCAAAGACGGCTCATGACCAATTTCTAGCCGACCTTGCAAGCATTCTACCGAGTAACACTACACCGCTCATTGTCAGTGATGCAGGCTTTAAAGTGCCATGGTACAAATCCATTGAGAAGTTAGGCTGGTACTGGTTAAGCCGAGTAAGAGGGAAAGTCCAATATGCAGACCTAGGTTCTGAAAACTGGAAGCCCGTCAGTAGGTTACATAGCATGGCCTCAAGTCGTTCAAAGACTTTAGGTTATAAGAGGCTGACTAAGAGTAATGCAATCTCATGTCAAATTGCACTGTATAAATCTCACTCTAAAGGTCGAAAAAATCAGCGTTCGACAAGGACTAATTGTCATCATCCATCGCCTAAAATTTACTCTGCGTCAGCAAAGGAGCCGTGGGTTCTTGCGACTAACTTACCCGTTGAAACTCGAACACCAAGGCAACTTGTTAGGCTCTACTCGAAGCGTATGCAGATTGAAGAAACATTCCGAGACTTGAAAAGCCCTGCGTACGGACTAGGGTTGCGTCATAGTCGAACGAGCAGCCCAGAGCGTTTTGATATCATGCTGCTAATCGCCCTAATGCTTCAACTAACATTTTGGCTTGCTGGAGTTCATGCTCAGAAACAAGGTTGGAATAAGCACTTCCAAGCGAACACTGTCAAAAATCGAAATGTACTCTCAACAGTGCGCTTAGGCATGGAAATTTTACGGCATTCTGGCTACACAATAACGAGGGAAGACTTGCTCGCAGCTGCAACCCAGCTTGCTCAAAATCTATTCAAACATGGTTGCGCTTTGGGGAAATTATGAGGGGATCTCTCAGTACCAAGTATTATCTTGTACTCTTGTTTTCTCACAATGTTATTTGACACATTGAGTTGTCGAAGATATTTCTCTCGGTTGCTTCACGTCAATTTCATTGATTTACCCAAACCGATTTGATGCGCTTCACTCCACTTATTCACCTTACTGTTTTAATGATTGTATTGGTATTTATTTTTTCCTAGATGATATATCAGTAAAGCGCTTGTCAGTCAGTGAATCTAGCTCCCATTACATTGGGTATTGGTTAGGTGGTTGAACTTCTTTCTGCAAATCAAAACAGCCTTTACGATTTAATGGTATCGAGCTCACTAAATAAAATATTATTTGGGCTTAATTATGATTAACGCAACAGGCATAATTAGGACGCCTGTGAACAGGATGTTATGGTTTTTGGGACAGCGACCGAATTCAAACTCATCCGCCAATTATCTTCAATTGAATATCCACGAGGCCTCAACGAACCAGAGTTTTGATATCGGAACAGTACTTTTTCAGGAGATGCCCCACATGCCAACCCAGCATGAGCCTAATCGTCGCCCTCTAGCGGTGCGTGAAATATCAGTGGCCAAACGTATTGCCGTTTGGTTAAGTCAGAAAAACATCACCCCTAACCAAATTTCACTAATGAGTATGGCCTTTGCTGCAGTGGGTCTTATTTTTTCGATTGGCTACCACCTATGGCCAATGGCAATTTGGTTGGTGCTGTTTGCTCTGATGATTCAAATGAGGTTGTTATGTAACCTTTTTGACGGCATGGTCGCTGTAGAAGGCGGTAAGAAAACACCTGCCGGGGAATTGTTTAACGATGTGCCCGATCGCATCGCCGATCCTCTATTGATCATCGCTGCTGGCTTGGTGGCTAACTCTGCGTTTGCTATGCCACTTGCTTGGGTAGCGGCACTGCTTGCGGTACTTTCCGCTTATATTCGCGTATTAGGCGTGAGTATGGATTGCCCTGCGGATTTTCGTGGACCAATGGCAAAACAGCATCGTATGGCACTGCTGACAGTCACCTTGTTACTGATGGCATTTAATCAATGGTTTGGCTTCCTACCAATCTTTATTAGTGCCTACTTAATGGATATCGCGCTGCTGGTTATGGTGCTTGGCTGTGCATTGACCTGTTGGCGTCGTTTGGTGTTCATTTTTAATACCAAAGCGCAACTGAGCCCCCTTTCTGCGACGGAACAAGCTTGTCAACAAGACGAATCGCCAACCAAAGAATCAGACCAAAAGCCAATAGGGGAGATTGATCATGATTAATATCCCAATGCATTCGCTACATATGATGGCGGCGATCACACTTGTGCTGGTGATTGGTACGCTGGTTTATCTGTATTTATCACGCCGTAACCCAAGCAAAGATTATCACGAACTCAAACTGCGTATTCGCTCTTGGTGGTGGATGATAGGGATTGTGTTCGTTGTACTCTACCTGCCGACTCAATACACGCTGATCTTTGTTGCTTTCTTGAGTTTTATGGCGCTGAAAGAGTTCCTTTCAATAGTGCCTACCCGCATGGCCGATCGACGAGTGATTTTCTGGGCATACCTCTCTATCCCATTTCAATACTATTGGTTGTCGATCGGTTGGTATGGCATGTTTATCATCTTTATTCCGGTCTACATGTTCTTATACCTGCCAATGGTGGCGGTATTGATTGGTGATACCAAAGGTTTCATTCGCTCAGCTGGTATCATTCATTGGGCGCTGATGCTAACGGTGTTTTGTGTTAGCCACATGGCCTATCTCTTAGTACTACCTAGTAAGAACCCAGAGGCGGGCTCCATGGGTATGCTACTGTTCTTGTTAGTCTTTACCCAGTTTAATGATGTGTGCCAATACGTGTGGGGCAAGAGCTTTGGTAAACATAAAATTGTACCGAAAGTCAGTCCAAATAAAACGTGGGAAGGCTTTATTGGTGGTGCAGCAACCATCATCATCACCAGCTATTTTGTTGCACCTTATCTGACACCGCTAACTTCCGTGCAGGGTTTAGTCGCTGGTATGATCATCACCTTCAGCGGCTTTATTGGTGATTTGGTCATTTCATCAGTCAAACGCGACTTACAAATTAAAGATACCAGCCAGTTTATTCCTGGGCATGGTGGTATTCTGGATCGTATTGACAGCCTGATGTTTACGGCGCCTTTGTTTTTCCATTTCATTTACTATCTCTACTACTAGGAGGACGCGATGAGAATGTTCAAAGTTCTGTTCGTCCTGCTGTTCGTGAAACCATTGGTGTTTGTTGGCTTAGGGTTAAACCTTATCAATAGGCAAAACTTGCCGCTGAAGGGCCCAGTGGTTGTCGCAGCGAATCACAACAGCCATCTAGATACCTTGGTGTTGCTGGCGCTTTTTCCCATCAGTATGGTACACAGAGTGCGCCCGGTAGCGGCGGCGGACTACTTCCTTAAAAACAAAGTTTCGGCATGGCTGTCACTCAATGTGTTAGGCATTATTCCCATTCATCGTTCTCCGAGTAGCAGTGATCGTCACGCGGTTTTTGATGAGTGTCATAAGGCACTCAACCAGGGCGATATTTTGATCATATTCCCTGAAGGCAGTCGCGGTGCACCGGAAACCATGAGCGGTTTAAAGAAAGGCATTTATCATTTGATTAATCAACACCAAGCTTGCCCTGTTGTTCCGGTTGTGATGCGAGGGTTAGGGCGCGCGCTACCGAAAGGCACCGCGATGTTTGTCCCCTTTAATTGTGATGTGGTATTGGGTACACCGATTGCGACGTTTGACAGTGCGGATGAGTTTCTCGTGACGATGCAAACCGAATATCAGCAATTGGCACAAGCGTGTATCGTCACTAACTACGAAGAGTAAATACACTTTGTTACGTCACTAACTGTAAGTTACCTGAGGTATACAAGCCCTAAACATAAGCGGTATAAAAGTGTATTGGAAAGTAAAAATATCAAAAGGATAAAGCATATAGGGAGCAAACCGTTGAATTGGGGGAGACTTTAGCGCTATTGGAAGATTACCAAATGAGTGGACACGGTGATTATATGGAATATCAGTGGAACTGAACTTATTTTTAATAAAGATGGTAGTATTAAACGTTAAAATAACTTCAAATTTGAGATTGGATCACCTTTGTGAAAAATAAATTAAAAGTGCATGTAAACAACTTAAAAGGTGAAGGAAGGGTTTATAACGCTACATTAAAACGCCTTTTAAATACAAATCAGTCGGCATTAGATGATGCCGACAAGAGCTATTTTGGCTTTGAGACGGGGTACAGCAATCTTGTTAAATTGTTTGCTATAGGCCACCACTTACCTTCAGTTTCCAAACAAGAAGCCAGTGATCATTTATTCTCTGCTCAACAATATTTAATGTTGTGGCAACGTGTTCTTGTTCAGCCAGCGGGAGAGATTGTTCCTTTCATTTATCAAGGGGTAGATTTCGCCATCCCTGCCAGTGGGAAAATACAATCAATCCCTTCTCCGGAGTGGCTAGAAATGATCTATCTCACGATCGTTACTGGGCGTTATCAAGATTTAAACTTGCTCATGGGCTTACTTAACAGTGGTCAGGTGTTCTATCGTGCTGAACTGCAGGCACTCCATTGTGAAATTGTTTTGCATATGCTGGGGCTAAAAGACAGTGAAGACATTTCTGCTGCAATCAATCAATTGACCACTCTTATTGACAGTAAAGAGAGCTCAAGCCAAGGTCAATGGGCCCCTTTCCATGCTATTACCATCACGCTTGGCTTTTTTGATGTGATGAAAGCCGTGCACCAGCAAGATCAAGAGGCTTATCGTAAGGCTATGTATCGTGCTTTGGAAATGCACAAAGAATGGTGGACGCATGACAATGACTTTAGTGAAAGGGCTCAAGGTTATGTTGCTTTACCATTACTGACGGCTGCCAAATATGCATACGAAAAACATGGATTCACGCTAGATTTTGAGTGCGGTTACTTGCCTACATACATTTATCTTGATTAAGTAAACCGTTCACACTTATGCGTAAGCTGGCCAGATCTTCCCTTTGGTCTTGTTGGGTTCAATAGATGAGTGGTTTGATGTAGAGATTGGTATGGAGTGTTCAGGGAGAGCCAATGAGCCGACCATTAAGACTTGAATTTACTTGTGCGCAGTGTCCTATGACTTTTCTACAAGCTCTCAAAATAAACGGTGTCAATATGGACGGATTGAACACTTGAACCAATCCCGGTAATAAAGTGATATATAGAACGTCAAGCCGCAGAGGTAATGAATGAAATTTGCGTTATTACAGTTTTCGATTAGTGCTCGTGCTCAGGTTAATTACGAAAAAATTAAACGAGCGATATGTGAAGCAGAACAGAACGGCGCACAAGTATTATTAACTCAAGAGTGCGCGCTTTCTGGTTATCCACCGATAGAAATCAAATCGATCAGTGATATTAATTTTGAACAGCAAGAAGCTGCATTTTCACAAATCGTCGAGCTTGTGCAGGAAAAGAAAATCTATGTTTTCTTAGGCCTTGTCCGCCGCTGCGGCAACAAACTCGCAAACTCAGTCGCGATTATTCAGCCAACTGGCCGCGTTGATTACTATGACAAGAGAGCCTTGTGGGGTTGGGATGCTGAACACTTTACCGTAGACAGTGACTTTGATGGAGTGGTCGACATTCAAGGGGTAACCGTCGGTGTCCGTGTGTGTTATGAAGTGCGTTTCCCCGAATATTTTCGAGAACTTTACAAACAAAACGTTGATGTCGTTGTGATAAGTTCCTGCGATATACAAAAAGAATTTGATGCTAATCGCTATTCCATACTTAAGTCTCATCTCTTAACTCGTGCCATTGAAAATGTTTTTACGGTCATTTCGGTAAATTCAGCGAGTATGGAGCAGACGGCGCCGACTTGTGTTGTTGATCAACATGGCACCACGTTGGTTGAAGCTGAGCATAGTGCAGATTCAATGACTTACTTTGATTACCAGTCGCTCGAAAATGGATTTGGAGCCAAGGGAATTATTCAGTATGCGGATAAGTTACTAGGCGTAAACTAATCCAATAAGGATAAGTCTTGACTGCACTGAAAGCGGCTCAAGCAGAATCAAGGTTTATAGCCATTTGTCGAATCACTTCGCGTAAGCCATCGGCAGGATGCCCAAGCGCTACCTGAATGGCGTGTCATTCTACGGCTATTAGCCAGAATATTTAATCAAAAGTTCAATAATAGTATCCAGTTCTTGTTTCGCACGCCCTTCAAGTGGGTACCCGATATTGATTCTCACACAATCGGAGTAGAGGTCGAGGGTGGTAAAGAGATGCCCAAGGCGAATATCAATGTTATGAGTATCGATTTCGCTCTGTAGCTGTTGACTGCTCAGCCCCGGAGCTTGAATCCACAGCACCATCCCGCCTTGTGGGTTGCTGATCTTTATGTTGTCTGGCAATTGAGTGGTGAGGTAGTCGATATAGTCTTTTCTTAGCGAAAGTAGTTTTTGTTTTCTGCGTCTTAGTTGCTTGGCGTACTGGCCAGAATCGATGAAGTCAGCCACGGCCAGCTGAACCGGAGTCGGAACTCCATAGCAACTAGCGCCAAACTGACTTTGATAGATAGACTGATAACGCCCAGGTATGCACCAGCCCAATCGATAACTCGGAGACAAACTCTTTGAAACAGACCCACACCAGAGAATATAGCCGGCTTGATCGTAATATTTAGCGGGCAGAGGTGTATGGTCAGAGTAAGAGAGTTCTAGGTAAACATCGTCTTCTACCACAGGGATCTGGTATTGATTTGCCAGTTGTGCCAGTGTTTGTTTTTGCTGTGCCGACATGCTGATTCCCTGTGGGTTCATATGAGAAGTACAGAAGATGCCCGCTTTAACATTGCCTTGCTTAAAGTGTGTTTCCAGCTGTGCTAAATCGATCCCGTCATCTAAAGAGGGAATTTCGACAATTTTTCGCGCCATCTGGCCAAGTAAATCGATGATGCCGTTAAAGCATGGTGAGCTGATCGCGATGGCATCACCTTGCTCGGTGCATGACTCTATCGCGGTTTTTATCGCTGACATACAACCTGCTGTGACGACAAGATCATTGGCAGAAAAATGCACGCCCACTTTAGAAAAGTGAGTCGACAGTGCCTGACGCAGCAGAGGTTCTCCCTGAACATCTGGGTAGTGATTGAGTCGATCACCCATTCGCCGCAGTGCTCGACGAAAACTGCGTTCCAGCTCTGTCACAGCTTGTTGATCGCCAGCAGTACTGGAAACACCTAATGGGCCGCGCAATGCTGAATACACGAAATTAGAATGGCGAACCGTGGATAGAGTACTGACAAACTGTTTGAGCTCGGGTGTCTGATGAGAGTGTTGGCGAGGTGCAACGAAGTAACCAGCTTGAGGGCGAGACTGGATCCAGCCTTGTGATTCCAACTCTTGATAGCAACTAACGGCGGTCGACATACTAACAGAGTGCTGCTGTGAGAGTTGACGCAAAGAGGGCATTCTATCCCCTTCACACAGCTTAGCGTGTTGAATATCTTCAATAAATTGATTAGCTAACTGCTTATAAATGCTCATCATTATGATATCTGTACTGGTTTTTATTTAGAAAATTGTATCTGTACCCCTTTTTGTTCGCAAGCGATACTCGTCTTCACAGAATAAATGGAGGGATAACAATGAAAAGAAATGATCTGTTACTGGCCGCATTTGTTATGGCCGTTTGGGGATTTAACTTCTCAATGATCAAGATGGGGATCACCAGCGTTCATCCATTGATTGTGACAGCCGCACGTTTCGCTCTAGCGGTGATTCCGGCGATCTTTTTTATCGCTAGACCGAATGTGGCTTGGCATTATTTAGTCAGCTATGGATTAGTGTTTGGTGTTGGGGTTTGGGGGATGGCATCTTGGTCAATTACCGCTGGTTTGTCTTCTGGAATGTCCTCGGTTATGTTGTCGAGCAACGTATTGATAGGCATGGTGGTGGGGCTTTTAGTCTTTAGAGAAAAATCGTCACCTCGAAAATTGATGGGGGCTTTGCTGGCGATGGTCGCGTTACTGGTGCTGGTGTCTGCGACCAATGGCAATATTACGACTTCAGGCCTGATGCTGATTATGATTGCGGCAGTCAGCTGGACATTAATGGGGGTCATCGTGAAGGCTTCCAAAACCAAGCAAGCTTTTGCATTTAATGTATGGGGAATGTTGTTTGCACCTGTCCCGCTGGTGTTGTTCGCGATGGCGTTGCACGGCGAGAATATCGTTTGGCAAGCCTATGAGAATTGGGATATGAGTACGACAATTGCGGTGACTTTTCAGGCTTATCCAACCACCTTGTTTGGTTACTGGGTCTGGAATCGAATGCTGATTAAGTACCCGTTAAGTACCACAGCACCTTTGACCTTGCTTGTCCCGGTTTTTGCTTTAATCTGTGGCTATTTCATGTTTGGGGAAGTGTTGTCTTTGCCTCAAGTGGTCGCCAGTGCCTTGTTTCTGATCGGCATCGGTTTGATTGTCACACCTCAATCACAGGCTCGTTTAGCTGTGGGTACTTGTGCTAAGTCTTTGTGAGGGAATCTTTTTTATGACTAAATAGGCTGTCTTTCTCTTTCGGCTGTTGCCGGCAGGACAGATTAACAGTCTACTTCTGTTGAGGCCTGTGTTAGCATTTGCGTGATAAGTCTCACAAATAAATGACAAAATTGTGAGAGCGATACATGCTGTTTGCTCGCATTCAGCCTCAATATAAGTGAATTTTACATGTCTAATATGACTCAGGCAGTCAACCGAGCAGAAACCTGTCTCCTTGATTGCACTGACCGTCCGGCTACTTCCCCCTCACTCAACTTTGTTCAAAAACTTCAACTTAATAACCCAGTTTTCTGGTTGAGTGGAAGTTTTCTGATTGGTTTCGTGATGTTGGCAGTACTTGATACACCTTTGCTGACAAAGTGGGTAAACGGCGGCTTTTCTTACGCGATTGAGTACTTTGGTGCTTATTGGCAGGTGCTGTTATTACTCAATTTTGTGATTGGCCTTTATCTGGCGATATCGCGCACCGGGTGTGTACGTTTGGGTGGCTTATCGACACCGGATCTCGATTGTTTTAAATGGCTATCTATTATCCTATGTACTCTGCTCGCGGGTGGCGGTGTATTTTGGGCTGCCGCTGAGCCGATTGCACATTTTGTAACGGCCCCTCCTTTTTTCGGTCAAGCGTCACCTAAATCTGCTGCACTCAATGCTTTATCACAATCGTTTATGCACTGGGGATTTTTAGCTTGGGCCATACTGGGCTGTTTATCATCCGTGGTGTTAATGCACTTCCACTATGACAAAGGTTTACCTCTGAAGCCCCGTACACTGGTTTATCCGATTTTTGGCGATAAGGCGATTCACGGTTGGATCGGTGATTTGGTCGACGCGTGCTGCATCATTGCTGTCGCCGCGGGCACAGTAGGGCCGATTGGGTTTTTAGGTCTGCAAATTAGCTACGCGTTGAATACGCTGTTTGCCATTCCCGATACGTTTGTGACACAAACAATGGTCGTCTTGTTGGCGATGGTTACCTACACTTTGTCTGCATTGAGTGGTGTCAGTAAGGGCATTCAACTCATCAGTCGGTATAACATTATCCTGTCAGCAGCGCTAATTGGTTTTATTCTGGTGTTTGGCCCTACCAGCTTTATTGTCGATGGCTACCTTCAAGGCGTAGGCCGCTTGGTCGATAATTTCGTTCCTATGGCATTATATCGTGGTGATGCAGGGTGGCTTAGCTGGTGGACCGTGTTCTTTTGGGGGTGGTTTATTGGCTACGGCCCGATGATGGCGATTTTTATCGCGAGAATTTCTCGAGGAAGAACCATTCGACAGTTGATTCTATCTATCAGTATCGCAGCGCCTTTGATTACTTGTTTTTGGTTTAGTATTGTGGGGGGCAGTGGGTTAGCTTTTGAACTCAGTCATCCGGGTTCTATCTCTGCCGCTTTTGAAGGGTTCAATTTGCCCGCTGTTCTTCTTGCGATTACTAGTCAGCTGCCTTATCCAACAGTTATTGCTGTCCTCTTTCTGATCCTGACAACGACTTTTATTGTTACCACTGGCGACTCAATGACCTATACGATTAGCTCAGTGATAAGCGGAGAAGAAAACCCCAATAAAGTGATGCGCAGTTTTTGGGGGGTAATGATGAGTATGGTTGCTATTGCTCTTATCGCATTGGGTGATGGTGGTATTTCCTCATTGCAGTCGTTTATTGTGATTACTGCGGTACCAGTATCATTTGTTCTGCTACCTGCTTTGTGGCAGGGACCAAAAGTGGCGCATAAAATGGCGGTAGAACAAGGTTTGGCATAATTTTAAATGCCAGATAAGAGACCGAGCCAGTTCACAGGCTCGGTTTTTTATTGCTCGCATTAAGTCGGTTGAGCTGGTGGTTACCGATGGCGGTATGTTGCGTAACATTTGACTGACGGATTAGAGCATTGATGCCAACCGTAAAAAGTCAGCAAAAAATCTAAGCATCTCTTTTCCATAATGTTTGTGTGGCTATTGTTGGCTCTAACCACATTGCAATTGCATATTGCGATTTTTTTTGCAATGTGCAACTTACAATATGCACTTAATGGATATTCTCCTCTCTTTTCGCTTAAATCTCATCGCTGTTAGCGCTTTCCCACTTGGCATGTAAATTGTAAAGATTTTGTTAATATTGAGTTACCTATCGGGTGGTGGGGCTTTTAAGCAGAGGCTCTTGAGAGCAAGCCTTAATAACAAATGCTTTTGATAATAATCTGTTAACGAGTCTTTACCTGTTGTCTTGATGGAGCAAAATCAGTTCAGAACACACGATGTCCGCGGCATAAAAATGAATATGTTGTCTTGGGACATAACCGTGAAGGGAGCCCAGAAATGGAAATGATTGAACTCGTGTATGTCAGTAAAGCGGTTCAACGGCTTGAGCAAGAGCAATTGGAACAGATTCTGTCCAAGGCACGTAAAAATAACACCAACAACGACATTACCGGCCTTCTGTTGTACGACGGCTACGGCACCTTTATTCAAGTATTAGAAGGGCCTGAAGACAGCGTCGAATCCCTGTTTCTTAAAATAAAGAAAGACACTCGACACACCAACATCAACCGTATTGGTTTTCATCATATAGAGGCTCGCAGTTTCCCTGATTGGAAAATGGGTTTTAAAGTGCTTGATCAGCATCTTGGGTCGTCATTTCCTGGCTTTAGCGACTTTATGGCTCACAAAGGCGATCTCAATTATCTGTTGGAGCACAAAAGCTTTGCCATGCGAATGATCAAGCATTTCGTTAAAAAGGATTGAAGGGAGAACAGGCATGTTATCAAGACTAACCATTGCCCAAAAAGTGTATTTGCTCGGCTGTAGCCAATTGCTTGCCATGTTAATCATGGGCGTGTTTGCCCTGCATCAAATGAACAAAATTGGTAGTGAGCTAACTGATATCGCGGAAGAAGACATCCCGTTGACCAAAATGTTGACCTTGGTAACAGAGCATCAGCTGGAACAAGCGATTCTATTCGAGAGAGCTCTCATTAAGGCGATCCGTGTTGAGCAAGGTATGGCCCAGAAGAGCGTATTCGAAGAGGCCAAGAAAAAGGTTCATGACCTGACGGTCAAAACCGAAAAAGAGCTCTACGACGTTGAAGCCTTCATAGAGAAAGCGATTCCGTTATTGCACTCAAGCGAGGCAAAAGAAAAATTTAAGCGGCTCCTAGGTAAGCTGAAAGCTGTTGAGAAATCTTACAGCACACTTGTTGCTCAAGTTGACAAAACAATGGACTACGGCAGCAATGGTGACATTGGGGAAATGCTCAAGTTCTCAAAGAAAGTTGAAGCCCACGAAGATGAAATCGATAAAGCGTTGATTGCGATTCTCGACGAGGTACAAAACTTCACTCTCGCCAGTGCTCTACAAGCTGAAGAGGATGAGAAATTCGCGATAAAGTGGATGACGGTTATTGCTTCAGTCTCAATTGTGCTGGGCATCATTATGCCTTTCCTAATCACTCGTGCTATTCGGACGCCGATATTGAATCTCATCGATAGGCTCAAGCAAGTGGCGGAAGGCGATGGAGACTTGACCATTCGATTGGATGACTCTTCCCGAGATGAAACGGGTACCGTAGCGAACGCGTTTAATACGTTCCTGGGTGTGTTGATGGGGACCATTACTCAAATCAATGCTAAGGCGGAAGAGCTCGGGCAGTCTTCTGAAGTGGCGGTTTCTGCCATGCAGCGTACTTTGCAGAATGTAGAAAAGCAGCGTTGTGATATTGAGCAGGTAGCCACCGCGATTAACCAAATGAATGCGACGACACAGGAAGTAGCAAACAGTACCGCAAACGCCTCTTCAGTGACTGATGCAGTCAGAAAGCACGTGATGGAAGGGCAGAAAGAAGCACTCGCGACTCAAGAAGTTATCCAAGAATTAGCCAATGAGGTCACCACCTCATCTGGGGTGATTGAAAACCTCGTGTCTGAAACCAATAATATCGGGCAAGTATTGGAATCTATCCAAGGTATCGCTGAACAAACTAACTTGCTGGCGCTGAATGCGGCTATCGAAGCTGCACGCGCTGGGGAAACAGGACGCGGTTTCGCGGTGGTTGCAGACGAGGTTCGTTCGCTCGCTCAGCGCACTCAGGAAGCAACAGTAGATATTCAAAAACTGGTCGACACACTGCAGTCTGAAGCGAAAAACGCGGTGTCGAGTATGAAGAAAGGCACAGATACCGCCAAACTCTGTTTAGAGAAGAGTTCTGATTCTGCCAACACTTTCTCTATGGCTGCTGAGTCGGTCAATGAGATAGCGGGCTTAAACTTGCAAATTGCGGCAGCTGCAGAGCAGCAGTCCACCGTGGCTCAAGATCTGGATAATAATCTAACTAATATCAAGAGCTTGGCTGAAGAAACCGCGGACGAAACGAAGAGCACAGCGGTAGCCAGTGAAACGATCGCCAAAAACGTGATTGACCTGCATAAGAACCTCAACAAGTTTCAAGTGTAAATACTGTTTAGAGATTCGGGAAAGGCCAGACTGATACTCTGGCCTTTTCCGTTATTTGTGCTTGTATTTATGCACTAGGTCTAAAGGGATATGGCAGTAATCGTGTGGATTACGAGTCAAACGATCTTGATGCTCATCATCACTTGTTACGTAATTGGTAAGTGGCAGAATTTCGACCACAATCTGATCACGGTCTGGTCGAGCATCAATGAATGCTTTGGCATCACTTAAATGTTGTGGATTTTGGCTGTAAACACCAGTGCGATATTTTTTACCGACATCTTCGCCCTGTTTGTTGAGGCTATAGGGGTCGATTATTTCAAAGAAGTAGCCCATCAGCTCCTCAATGGACACTTTTTCTGGATTAAACTGAGTGCGGACACATTCCGCGTAACCATCGTACTCTCCTTTGGTATCTTGATTGGTACCGTTAGCCCTGCCAGCTTCGGTCATTGATACCCCAGTCAGATGCTTCATAAACTCTTGCACACCCCATAAACAGCCACCGGCAAAATAGATTTCTTCCATTACATGATCTCTAGAGATTAACTGCCACTTAATTAGAGCAAAATAGCGCCTATAGCTCTATCTCTTTTTACTTTTTATCACTCTCGCCTGAGCATTGATTTAACGGTTTAAACTTTTTTTTGCATACCTGCCTTTGAAATTTTAAAAATCATAGCCTTAAAGTGATGATTTGGTGCCTTAAATTTGCGATTTTGGGGTGTTTTAAGTTGTTGATATAAAAGGGTTTGTTTTTATGGAAAAACAAGGGCTTAGAGTGCTAGTCTTGCGGCAACTAAGGAGAACACATGTCTATAAAGAATCATATTTATCATCAGCAGGACTTTTCGCACCAAGACTTACAGCAGCATGTATATGAGGGTTGCCAGTTTATCAATTGCTGTTTTGACCGTTCAGACTTGCGTGATGCTAAGTTTATCAATTGTAAGTTCATTGAAGCACAAGCACTGGAAGGATGCAGCTTTCAATATGCTAACCTCAAGGATGCCAGCTTTGAAAACTGTATGTTAGCTCTGAACCAGTTCGTTGGGGCGGAGTGTTTTGGGATTGAGTTTAGGCAGTGTGATTTAAAAGGGGCGAACTTTCAACTGGCTAATTTTGTTAATCGCATCAGTCACTCGGCCTACTTTTGTTCAGCCTACATTACCGGCTGTAACCTGACTTACGCTAACTTTGAGCGTACCTTGTTAGAAAAGTGCGAGTTATTTGAAAACCGTTGGAGGGGAGCCAATCTTTTCGGCGCAAGTATGCAGGGGGCAGATTTGTCGCGAGGTGAGTTCAGTAAGGAGCAGTGGGGCACATTCAACCTAGAGAACGCAGACCTAACTCATGTTGACCTAGAGGGGCTAGACATGCGCCGTGTCTCGCTCCATGGTGTGAAGATCTGTGACTGGCAGCAAGAACAACTGCTGTCGCCGTTTGGTTTGATAGTCCTTGGTTAAAATGGCGACTTTAAAACAGTACCCAACGAATTGACATTGAAATAACGGCGAGTGAAAAGACACTCGCCAACCAGATTAAGACAAACCATCCTAACTGCTTCATCAGTGATACCCCTCACCGTGTTTGAGCTTTCCTCTGAATACCCAGTAAGAATAAGCGCTGTAGGCGATGATCATGGGCAGCAAAATAGCGGCTCCAGCTAATAAGAATGCTAAGCTGGAATCTGGCCCAGCGACCTCTTGATACGTGAGGGCAAAAGGAACCAAGTAGGGATAGGTGCTGACACCAAAACCGAGTGCTGAGATAACAAATAGCCCAATTCCGCAAAGGTAAGCCTTGAGGGCTTTGTGTTGCAACAAAGCGGAAAAAAGTGCCCAGATACACATCGCAGCAGTGATTGGAATGACTAGGAAAAGCAGGGTGTTAGGGAAGCTGAACCAACGTTCAAATACCAATCCATTACTCAGAGGTAACCATATGCTGACGATGGTGATGCAGCAAACTAATGCCAGCCCCCATCGCTTCGCGATCGTGTAGTATCGGCTAATAAGGTCATCAGGTAATTTCATTATCAACCAGCAAGCCCCTAAAAGTACATATGCACACACCAAAGCCAGGGCACAGAAGAGGCTGAAGGGACTTAACCAGTCAAACCAACCGCCCGCATAGGAACGTCCTTCAACTTCGATCCCTTGGAGAAGGGCGCCGAGCATAATGCCTTGCATCGCTGTTGCCAGTAATGAACCTATAAAGAACGCACCGTCCCACAGGAATTTGCCTCGTTTGGTTCTAAAGCGGTATTCAAACGAAACCCCTCGTAGTATCAGGCCCAACAGCATGAGGATCAGCGGCGCATAAAGTGCTGGCATGACGACGGCATAAGCCAGCGGGAACACTGCGAACAATCCGCCTCCCCCTAAGACTAGCCATGTCTCGTTGCCATCCCAGACAGGCGCAATGCTGTTCATCATGAGATCGCGTTCGTTTTCACTGTGAGCGCTGGGGTAGAGAATACCAATTCCCAGATCAAACCCATCCAAAATGACATAGATGAGGACAGCTAACCCGATTAATCCGTACCATATTAGTGCGTAATCCATAGCGCCTTCCTCATGTTAGATGGTTGGAATGAGAAGCAGGTGGAGAATCTGTACCATCAGGGAGGCGACTATCCAACGACTCTTCATATTTTGTTGGTGATTTACGCATCAAGCGCAACAGATAAAAGAATCCAGCTCCGAAGACAATAAAATACACAACGATAAACGCGGTTAAGGAAACGCTTATCGCTGCGGCGTCAATAGGCGACGCAGAATCCGCAGTAGTGAGTAACCCGTACACTGTATAAGGTTGGCGGCCGACTTCAGTGGTTATCCAGCCAGCCAATACAGCAATAAAGCCCGCTGGGCCGAAGACGACGCACAGTTTATGGAACCAAGGCGTTTTAAAGAGAGCATTGCGTTTGCGTAGCCACAAACTGCACAGACCGATGAAGAGCATGCCAAAACCAATCCCGACCATCACTCTGAAGCTCCAGAACACGATACCAACAGGAGGATGTTGATCCGCTGGAAACGCATCAAGTCCCTTGACTTCGCCATCCCAGTCATGAGTCAGAATCAGGCTACCAAGTTTGGGAATTTCGACTTTATATTCCACTTCCTGAGTTTCATCATTGGGGATACCAAACAAGATTAGCGGCGCGCCTTTGTGTGATTGGTAATGACCTTCCATCGCTGCGACTTTAGCTGGTTGATGCTCCAAGGTATTCAAACCATGCATGTCACCAGCAACAATTTGGATGGGTGTGACAATCGCTGCCATCCACATCGCCATTGAAAACATTGTCCGAGCGAGAGGGTTGTGTGGGGCTGATAGTAAGTGGTAGGCACCCACAGCTGCAACGACAAAGGCTGTGGTTATATAGGCGGCGAGTAGCATATGAACTAATCGATATGGAAAAGAAGGGTTGAACACGATTTCGAACCAACTCTCTGGAATGAATTGACCCACTTCATTGATTGAATAACCTGCGGGCGTTTGCATCCAGCTGTTAACGGAAAGTATCCAAAATGCAGAAAGAAATGTGCCGAAAGCGACAACGCAAGTTGAAGCAAAATGGAGCTTTTTGCCGACCCTGTCCATTCCGAATAGCATGACACCGAGAAAGCCTGCTTCAAGGAAAAAGGCGGTAAACACTTCATAGCCCATCAAAGGTCCGAGTATCGGCCCTGT
Source organism: Vibrio sp. T11.5 (assembly GCF_027587155.1). Lineage (NCBI taxonomy): Bacteria > Pseudomonadati > Pseudomonadota > Gammaproteobacteria > Vibrionales > Vibrionaceae > Vibrio > Vibrio sp. T11.5. The sequence continues at coordinate 63,926 of NZ_JAPPTP010000013.1, read as the reverse complement.
TTTGTCGGCAAAAACACTCCAATTTGTACCGAACTGATAGCTAAGTACAATTCCACTGACTACCCCCATGCCAAAACTTATCGCGAAGATTTTCAGCCAGTACTTGTACAACTGAAGATACTTTTCATTGTTCGTTTTCAACCACAAGCCTTCCAGCACGGCCAAGTAGCTTGCTAGGCCAATAGTAAAAGCCGGGAAAATAATGTGAAAAGAGACTGTAAATGCAAACTGGAATCTTGCTAAATCAACTGCCAGCGTTTCCATGACACGCTCCTCGCGGTGAACATACTTTTATGTACGATGTCCGGTCAATGATTGTTCATAACCTGAGAAAATTAGTAGTGCGCCAATTGCTGGGAACGCTCGTAAATAGAATAAACAAGTCAATTCGGAAGCAAAGATATGAGCTTGAAAAGTAGAATAGATGCCATGGCCCCCAATTTTGAACCCGGCGGCAAATACGAAAAGTTTTATCCTATATTCGAGGCCGCGGCGACAATTTTTTACACGCCAGGATTGGTGAGCCGAGGCGCGACTCATGTGCGTGACAGCATAGACTTGAAACGCATCATGATCATGGTGTGGTTGGCGACTTTCCCTGCAATGTTTTGGGGGATGTTCAATATCGGCAACCAGTCTTCCATGGCGCTGCTTAGTGTGTACTCAGCGGCTGAGTTGGAGTCCGTGGTTGCCGAGAGCTGGAGGTTAATGATGGCTTTCGGCTCTGCACAGGGCGTCGCCGATGCAGGCTGGATGAGTAAGATGTTGCTAGGAGCCACCTACTTCATCCCCGTCTACGCCACCGTGTTTATTGTTGGAGGGTTTTGGGAAGTTTTGTTTGCTGTAGTGAGAAAGCATGAGGTCAACGAGGGGTTTTTTGTCAGCTCTGTGCTGTTTTCTCTTATCCTCCCAGCGACTATTCCCCTATGGCAAGCGGCGCTTGGTATCACTTTTGGTATTGTGGTGGCAAAAGAGATTTTTGGTGGTACCGGTAGGAACTTTCTAAATCCAGCGCTAGCAGGGCGAGCCTTCCTCTACTTTGCCTATCCAGCCAACATGTCAGGGGGCGCGGTGTGGGTCGCGGCGGATGGTTATTCTGGTGCGACACCTCTCAGTCAATGGTATGAAGGTGGGCAGGGGGCTTTGATTAACAACATGACGGGCGAAGTGTTGGCCTGGAGCGATGCCTTCTTGGGTAACCTACCCGGATCGATGGGCGAAGTCTCTACGTTGTTGATCATGCTGGCTGGCTTGTTTCTCATTGCGATGAGAATCGCGTCATGGCGGATCGTTGCAGGGGTAATTGTCGGGCTGGCTGTGGCTTCGACTTTGCTCAACGTAATAGGCTCTCAAACTAACCCTATGTTCTCGATGCCTTTCCACTGGCATTTTGTATTGGGTGGTGTGGCCTTTGGTACTTTCTTTATGGCGACAGATCCTGTCTCAGCAGCGTTTACCAACAAAGGGAAATGGGCTTATGGTATTCTCATTGGTGTGATGACGATAGGTATTAGGGCGCTCAACCCGGCTTACCCCGAAGGGATAATGCTGGCTATTCTCTTTGCAAATTTGTTCGCTCCTTTGTTCGATTTCATGGTCAAAGAAGCCAACATTAAAAGAAGAGTAAAACGGAGCCGTCACTAGTTAAATGAAAAAACAGCATTTACCACAAAAAATATGTCTGGTCTGCCACAGACCGTTTACATGGCGCCATAAATGGCGCCGCTGTTGGCAAGAGGTCAAGTATTGTTCAGAGCGTTGTCGAAGACATCGCGTTCACCAGGGGAGCGTTTCTCCATTATAACTTAGGAAGCGACCACTATTATCTGGTGTCGCTTCAGCAATGATCTTGACCAAGTCTGCTGCCACTCTATCAGGGGCAAACAATTTTCCCTCCGGTACGTTGGTCTGGAAGGGTTTTGATAGCGCGGTGTCGGTTGTCCCAGGGTGGAGAGAAAGCACACACGCTTTGGGCATTGTTCTTCCCCATTCAATGCTCAGGGTTTTAAGTAGCATATTGAGTGCTGCTTTCGATGAGCGATAGCTATACCAGCCTCCCAGATGATTATCGCTAATGCTGCCGACTTTGGCAGAGATAGTGGCGAATTTAGGCTGCTGGCTTTGTTTCAACGACCGTTGGAAATGTTTGGCGATCAGCATAGTTGGTAGAGCGTTATGCATGATATTTTTGATGTAAAAGTCTGGGTCAAATGACTTAAGGTTTTTCTCTGGCCCAGTATACTCATCATGAAGTACTCCAACGGCATTTATAATCCAATCTACAGACTCGATTTCGCCTGCTAGTGATTCGACTTGCGCTTCGTTAGTGACATCCAACTGGTGCCAAATAATAGATTCGGCGGCCTTAATGGGTTGATGCTTTCTGTAAGTAGCATGCACTTCCATGTCTGGGTAGTGTTGGACTAAGTTGCGACAAATTGCGTGCCCGATACCACCGTTTCCGCCCAAAATAAGTACTTTCATGATTTACCCTAGGATTTAGATGCGTGTAGAGAGAATAAGACGTATAAGTTCGACTTCTCGTCTTTTTACGGCTGATAAGTTGAGAGAGATTAATGTCTGATTACTTTTTATTTAGCGCTTCTTTTTGAGGATTGTGATGGTTTAGTTGCTGATTTGTGTGATTAATTTCACGCAAATAGCAAAGACTTACACAGATTTCTATAAAAAGCGGAGTTCCCTTCTAAAGTCATAATTCTATAAGCTAGTTTTATATGTGCTAGGTTTCTTAATTTAGAGTGTGTATGTTATGCCACTTGTTAAACGGAATTTAATGGTCTTAGGTCTCGGCTCGTTATTGATTGGTGTGGCGGCTCTTTTTGCCAGCCAGCACGAGTGGCGAGACAAGAAGGGTGATACCAAAATAAGGGTTGGTGTCACTTTGACACCGCTCGCTTCCCCTTTTTTGATCGCTGAACATCTCGGTCTGTTTGAACGCTATGGGCTCGATGTCACTCTCTATCCGTGCTCAAGTGGTGTTGCTTGTACTCACTTGATGTTAAACCGAGACGTAGAATACGCTACGGCTTCTGAATCTGTGGTGATGTTTCAGAGTTTTGAACGTGAGGACTTGGCACTACTGGTGAGCTTTGTTGAATCAGATAATGATCTTAAGCTGCTGACGCTAAATCCATCTCAAGTTCACGATGTGCGATCTTTACAAGGGAGAAGGATCGGCGTTGTCAAAGGCAGTGCTAGCGAATTTTACTTTGATTCAGTACTGATTGCTAACAATCTCAAAAGCCTGAATGTAGAAAAAGTCTACCTTCAACCTCATGAGCTGGTCCCAGCGCTTTTGTCCTACCGTGTCGATGCGATTTCGGCTTGGGAGCCTATGGGATATAAAGCGGATATTCTATCCGCTGCTGAAGTGAAAAACCTCGGCACGCCGGGGATTTATCAGCAGTCATTTAACTTGTTATCGACGATGCCTTATCTGGCGTTTGCGGGCAAAGAGCCGATGTATTTGCTCGGTGCGCTTGATGAAGCTGTAACATGGATCAATGCCAACCCGAGTAAGGCACTCAACATTATCACTAAGCGCCTCAATATTCCTGCCAATCAGGTCAAGTGGTCTTGGGAAGATTACGTTTTCCGTTTATCGCTGGGCAATTCATTACTTTCTAATCTCCAATTACAAGCTAGGTGGGCGGTAGAAAGTGGCTTAGTCGTAGGCGAACAGCCCGATTTCAGAGATCTTTTTTTTACTCAACCTTATCAACAAATTATTGCTTTGCGAGAGTAGACTATGCTGAATTCACTGTTTAAAAAGCTCTTTGTATTGTCGACCACAACCTTAATGCTGACGTTGTTCATCATTGTTTCTTTTGCCAAAGTAGCTCAAGAGCAACGCGTAACCAAAGCCGATTTAGATCAGATCATTGATTTACAATTGTCTGTTGATTTACTGAGAAGCCAGTTGTGGGTTTTTCTTCAATATGGTGATGAAGCGAGTCTCAGCGAAGTGGACGTGGCTCAAGCCGAATTGGCGACTAAGTTAACCGCTTATAAGAAAAATAATAGTCAGCTAGGCAACATCCAGCGGATGAATCAGAGTTTAAACGCCTTACTCAACAAAGAGAAACAAGTCTACTTTTTATCAATTAATGGGCTAGATGACCAAGGCTTGGCGAATATCAATTCACGTGGTCTGCTTCATTCACGTTACAATATGATTGTACAAAACATGACGGAAGAGCTGGCGTATGTTCATCAGTCTGTACTTAATCGCAATGCGAAAAGTCTGCATCAGGTGATGATTTATGCCGCAGCATGGTTGATCATCTGTTCCATTTTAGTCAGTGCAACGGCCTGGTTAATCTCGTTTCGTTTCAAGTCGGGTGCTGAAGCAATGAAAAATGCGATCCTCGATTTGGCTGAAGGGAAATTAGACTCGAAAGTTGAAGCAGTGAAAATGGACACTGAATTCCGAGTCATGGCGCAATTTTTTAACCAGATGACTATGTCTCTGTGTGACACCACAGTGACTAAGCAAGAGTTGGAAGAAGAGGTGATGCGCCAGACGCAGCAGCTTAAACACAAGCAAGAACAATTGATCTTCTTATCTGAGCATGATCCTCTGACCAATCTGGTTAATCGACGAGCATTTGATAGAGCCTTAGAGAATGCCATCGTTAAGGCTAACCGCACTCAATGTAAGCTGGCGATATTCTTTATTGATTTAGATGACTTCAAATCTGTGAATGACACATTCGGTCATGAAGCGGGAGATGCTATTCTCGTCGAGGTTGCCAATCGTATCACAGCGGCAATTCGTGAATCTGATTTTGCTGGCCGTTTTGGTGGGGATGAGTTTGTCATCTGTCTCGATCTTTTGTATGACTTTGATATTGTGCCGAAAAAGGCTGAGCAACTGCTGGATGTGATTAACGCTCCGATTCAGTTTAATGGTCGTACGCTCAAAGTCGGTGCCAGTATTGGTGTCAGTTATTTCCCCGATCAAACTAAAAACAAAGAAGCTCTGCTGAGTGTCGCTGATGAGGCGATGTATCGAGCGAAAAAGATGGCGGGTTCCGCGTGTTTTGATGGCAAAACAACAGTGTGCAAGAAAGGGTCGAAATCAGTCAGATTAACCTCTATCAATGATTAAAGTGATAATGAGCTTAGCGTGATCTAAGCAAGGTTACTGCAAGGCTCAGCTGAGAAATGACCAGTTGGTTAAACATTTCGTTCTCCTCTTCGTCTCCCGCTTAGAAATGATTCGCAACCGAGTGTATACAGTGAATGTACCATGAGGCATAGCGCTATAGGCTACCACTCGCCTCATTTTAAATTCAGGCCAATTCGGGCATTGTTGAATGGTTTGGTATCAGGTTCGGTCTAGATCATCATTTAACAGTTCCTTCAAGTCCTGAATACTGTCAATGTTTTCTGCTACTGGGCGCTTATTTGGGTTGTACCAGATGGTTTGCAACCCAGCTTCGTTGGCTGGATAAATGTCTTTTTCAAGCGCATCACCAACCATGACTAGTTGCTGTGGTGGATGACATAGAGTTTTCGCTATCTCAAGGTAAAACTCTGCCCTGTTTTTATCCAACCCTAAATTCGCTTTACAGAAGTAACCGTTTATATACGGATCCAACCCCACTCTTTGAAATGCTTGCTGTATGTCTTGTTCCGATGAATCTTGCGCACTGGTCGCTACGTAGATCGGATACTGAAGGCTAAGTGCTTTGAGCGTACATTCCGCGTTTTTCACTGCTTTAACATTCGGCCACAAGTACATTTTCCCTTGTTGATCAGGAAAATCGACCATCAACGTATTGCCCCAATCAAATAGATAGATTTTGTTCATTGCTCTCTCCGTGACGTTGTGACCTCGTGATTTCCCATCGATGGTTATCACTCTAGAGGTAAATTTCGCCGAAATGTGGATGTATTTACCTTGCCTATAGTATTAATTTCCGCCGCTGTTCTTTCTAAGGCTATGTATTTATGTGCTTATTATCTTGGCATTCTCTTTGCTGACCATTTTTTACCTCAGTGTTGGCTAGCTGAATGTGGCTATCAATAAAAGCCATTAATATTATGGATATTTCGTACCTCCATGATGTCAAAGCTAGTGCTTACACGTATAACATAGTACCTGACTTCAATGATCAGGTAAGAATAATAGGCTGTCATTCTAATAAGGATTATTTATGAACATTAAGCCGTTACGTTGGTTGCTTCCGTTCGTTATTCTTGGAAGCGCTTACGCTGGCTATGCCGCGATTGCGTCGAGTGCTCCCGAAGATGCTGATCAGAAACCTGACAAGAAACCTCTGACTGTTACAGTCTCAACCGTTCACTCAAGTGATCACAAGGTGCTTATCATTAGTCATGGTGAACTGATACCTGTAGAAGTGACTCAGCTCTCAGCTCAGGTTTCAGGTGAGGTCATTGATTGGCATCCGAACTTTGTTGCTGGTGGTGTGGTGAAAAGGGGCGAAACCCTATTCACAATTGAAAGTGACAACTATCAAGCCGCAGTACTTCAAGCAGAGGCTGACTTGGCGAGTGCCCGAGCTGCGCTGATTGAAGAAAAAGCCAAAGCGGAGGTGGCTAAACGACAGGCGAAAAACCTGCCAGCTAAGCAGGTGACGGACCTTTATTTGCGCAAACCTCAGGTACTAAGTGCCATGGCTCAGGTGAAATCTGCACAGGCTGCGCTCAAGCGCGCCAATCGAGATCTTGAAAATTGCAAAATAGTTGCACCCTATGATGCTTTGGTCGTAGCGAGGGATATTGGTGTTGGCCAGTACATTTCAGCTGGAGCGCATGTGGCGACGTTAAACAATATTGAAGCGGCTGAAATACATATTCCCATTGCTGGATTTGATAGTGCCTTTTTACCGCAGCAATACGCTGGTCTTTCTGCCAATGTGATTCAGCGAGGGATTGTAGACATTCAACGTGAGGGGGTGATTAAACGTGACCTTGGCGTTGTTGATAGCACGACTCGAATGATCAATATGGTCATTGGTATTGATGACCCATATGCGATTAATGCCGATGCTTCTCCACTCCAGTTTGGTTCCTATGTTGAAGTGCAATTTGTTGGTAAGGAACTAAAGCACATTTACCGCTTGCCACAAGAGTTGGTGAACAATCGACAGGTATGGGTAGTCAACGAGAACAATGAACTAGAACCCCGTACGGTCAATGTTCTGCGAGCAGAGAAAGAATTTATGCTCATCAGTGAAGGCTTGACGGACGAGGATCAGATCGTGTTAACCGTTCCTGAGTATCCGCAAAAAGGGATGCAAGTTGAAGTCGCTGTCGTTCCAACAGACTCTGAGCAATAAGGACGACACATGGACGATTCAAAACAAAAAGGGCTCATTGCTTACTTTGCTCACAATCCAGTTGCTGCCAACCTTCTTATGGTGTTTGTGCTGATTGTCGGAACGGTCAGCTTTTTCTTTATTCAACGTCAAATGTTTCCCAATATTGAAGTTAACTACATCAATGTGAGTGCTCAGTACCCAGGCGCGTCTCCACAGGAAGTCGAAGAGAGTATTCTCATCAAACTCGAAGAGTCGCTCAAAGATGTTACAGGGATCAAAAAGGCAGTAACGACGGCATCTCGAGGCAGTGGAGCGATAGAGATAGAGGTGGATGTTGATCAAGATGTTGACGACGTGCTGGATAAGGTCAAACAGAAGGTGGACTCGGTCTCTAATTTTCCCGCTGCAATGGAGCCTATTCAGGTTTATCAGTTTGAATTTCGCCAGGATGTGATTGAAATGGCGTTGGTTGGTAATCGCTCGCTTCTAGAGCTCAAGCCGATAGCCAAGCAGATCGAAGATGAACTGCTGCAGCTACAAAATGTCGCTTTGGTCGAGCTTAGTGCGCCGGACTATGAAATTGCGATTGAAGTTGAGCCGCAGATACTGCGCAAATATAACCTAACGCTTAACGATATCACACAAGCGATCCAGCGTTATTCCGCGAACTACTCAGCAGGAGAGGTGAGAACGAATACAGGGATGATATCGGTTCGTATCGAAAATCAGTACTACAACGGTGATGAGTTTCGCGATATCCCTGTCAAAATCGGAGCGAATGGCGGAAAGGTATTGCTTCAGGATATCGCCACTATTAAAGATGGCTTTACAGAGGATGACCGATACTTCAAGTATTCTGGTGACAATGCCATTTACCTTTCTGTAAAAGCGACGAAAGACCAAAATATGGTGACGGTTGCTGAATCAGTGAAGTCTTACATTGAACAAAAGAATGCGCAATTGCCATCAGACTTGAAGATCAAAACTTTGGTCGACATGACCTATTACCTCAATGCACGCCTCGATATGATGCTGAAAAACCTGCTGCAAGGTGCTGTTTTGGTTGCATTAATGCTCAGCCTTTTCTTGCGCGTCAAACTGGCAATGTGGGTAATGATAGGTTTGCCTGTCTGTTTCCTCGGGGCGGTGATGTTAATGCCAGCGATTGGTGTCAGTATCAATATTGTCTCCCTGTTCGCTTTCATTATGGTGTTAGGCATAGTCGTTGATGACGCTATTGTCATCGGTGAGAGTGCTTATTCTGAGATCGAGAAAAGCGGCGGCGGAGTTGATAATGTGGTACGTGGTGTTAGGCGCGTAGCAACGCCAGCTACGTTTGGCGTCCTTACTACGATTGCCGTATTCGCGCCGTTTTTGATGTCTAAGGGCATTGAACGTGCCTTCTTCTTTGGTATTGCAGCAATTGTCATTCTCTGCCTCATCTTTAGCTTGATTGAGTCCAAACTGATATTGCCGTCACATCTGGCACATTCGCACTTTAAGCCGATTAAAAAGGGAAGTTGGCGAGATAGGTTCAACCAGCGTTTCTTTAGTTTTGTTCATGGCCCGTACAAGCGCTTTGTTACCGCTTGTACTTACTGGCGCTGGAGCGTATTTGCTGGATTCTCAGCGTTGCTTGTGATCAGTATAGCTTTGGTTATGGCGAACTATGTGAGAATCATACCATCGCCGAAAGTACCACATGACTTCCCAAGCATTAAGCTTGTGATGAACGATAATGTGTCAAGTGCACAGACTATTGACGCCTTGAAGCTGATTGAGAGTACGGTGCTAAGAATTGATGAGGAAACGGAGAAGCAGACCGGTCAGAACATGATTAGGGACGTTCTGACGTTTAATCAGGGACGTAAAGAAGGTCGTTTGGTGATCCCACTAGTGGATGAAGAACTTCGTCCTTTTAATACGTTTGAGCTGGCTCGTCGCTGGCGTGAATCGTTGCCCGTGATACCCGGTCTGAAAATGCTGACTATTGCAGACAATGTTAACGATGATGGGAAAGGCGATGAGTTCGGTTTCCTTTTATACGGTGCCGATATCGAGACACTCAACGCTGCGGGAAGGACATTGATCCTTGAACTCAAGCAGCAGGAAGGGTTATTTGATATCTCGTCTTCTATTGATTCTGGCAGTCAGGAAGTTTTGTTGTCTCTGGCACCAGTTGCCTATGATTTGGGGCTTAACCTTTCTGATATTGCATTACAAGTTGGCGGAAGCTTCTATGGCGGCGAGGCACAACGTGTGCTGCGTGATGGTGAAGAGATCAAAGTGATGGTTCGTTACCCTAAGCTGACCAGAGAAGCATTTGCTTCGTTGCGCTATGCGGTGATCACTACCCCGGAAGGCAAGAAAGTGATGCTGGGGGATGTCGTCAACATTAACCAGAAACCAGGGGTAAGCAGTATTCGTCGTGAAGGAGGCTACCGTAGCGTCTATGTTTATGGTTCTATTGACGAAGAGTTGGTAGAACCAAACGAGGTGATTAGTAGAATCCATGAGCAGATTATTCCAGACATCCTAGGAGATTACCCAGGTGTGACAAGCGAGCTGGGTGGCACGATTGAAGAACAACAAGCTCAGCAAGATGAGCAAAAAATCTTCTTTGTTGCAGGGATGATCATCGTCTATATCTTATTGGCCGTGCCGCTGAAGAGTTATACCCAACCACTTATCATCATGTCCGTCATCCCGTTTAGCCTCACGGGTGCAATCTGGGGACATTATTGGTTTGGTTTGGACCTTAGTATGATGTCTACCTTCGGCCTAATCGCGGCGGCTGGGGTCGTGGTGAATGACTCGTTAGTCATGACGGATTACGTCAATCATGTGCGTGCCCGTGGGGTGGCAATTAAGGAGGCTGTGATTGAAGCCGGTTGTGCAAGGTTCCGTGCTATTACACTGACTTCAATCACTACGTTCGTTGGCGTTTTACCCATTATGTTTGAAACGAGTTTGCAGGCAAGATTCGTCATTCCAATGGCAGTTGCTTTAGGTTTTGCCGTGTTGTTTGCTACCTTATTAACGTTAGTACTCGTTCCTTGCTTGTACCTGATGCTGGATGACATTAAGGGCATCTTCCGCTGGATAAAACAGAAACTGACTCGCCGCTCGACAGCCGAGGTTGTTGAACCATAATTCAGACACAAGGGGCAATTAAGCCCCTTTTCTTATATATGACCTAGGCTAGTTTTCTTTGTTGATCTGTCTAGAGCTTCAAAGTTTATAGTGTTGATATCAATATAAGGGTGAAGCATTTATCGAATTTTTCAACTGGCACAGCAAGCCGGCTACCAAATGTTTGTTGCAAAAAAGTCTAAATAGAAACGACTGCGCAAAGTGTGGCTTTGGGGAGGGTGTCATCAAACCAATCCGCTGTGTTTTACGTTTGCAGAAAGCCTTGTGTCATGAGTTGGATATTGTGCTCGAACAGACGGTTTAAGAACTCTTCACTGAGTTCAATACCGTGGATATTGAGTAAGGCTTGCGGAGCAATAAAGGGAAAGACCATTAAGCTAACGTAAGAAACGCGACATAAGGTCGGATCAACGTCTTTACGTAGTACACCGCTGTCAGCCAATTGGTCGAAGACGACGTTCTGCATCGGCTGAGCGATGTCGTCGAAGACTTTTTCCAGTAGTTTTCGCTGTGTTTCGGACGGTGGCATATTCATGACTTGTGCGACTAATCTAGGAAACTGGGGTATTTTGACCATTTCCCTATAATAGGTGCGCATCAGATCGAGGAAGTTTTTCTGATTGCTATCGGCAGCCAGTGCTCTGAGTTGTTGCTTCATCGGATCAAGTGTTTCACGCAACATGGTCTCAAACAGCCCTTCTTTGCTACCGAAGTAGTATCGAATCATCGCGACGTTCACCTCTGCTCGCTTAGCCACTAATCGGGTCGAGACTTTGTCATAAGCCATCATTGTAAAGAGTTCTCTAGAGTGCTGGATAAGCTTGGCTCGCGCATCGATTTTTGTACTCGGACGGCCCGCTTTTCTGAATGATTCAGCCACGATTAATGCCTTAGATATTAAACAGGTGATTAATTATAGAGCGATGTTCTGGGACTAGATAGTTAAAAAATTCAACACTATTTAATCATGTGATTAATTCATTGATTATTGTGAGCGAGTTAAACGTGTAGCGTGGTACGGAAAGAAAATACCCGCACAGTGGGCATACTGTGCGGGCAAACAAGGGCAACAATTTAAATTTTTTAGTTTGGAGATTGTTGGTCAAAATGTCCATATCCAAACTGTTATAAAGTATTCGTTGTCTTTAGAATGACTTTGTATCAGTGTAACCAACGTCGTTTAAAGTAACACTAATGTTATTTTTGTTTAAATGTTAAATATGAAAATATAAATTTCATTTATGAAAATTTCGTGCAACAAATAGAGAGTAACTTTGCACGATATCAAGGGGCGCTATTGGTTGCTGTGTGCCTCAATTGAGTCTCTTTGTGGATAAACGAGAGCGGTATACACCGCTCTGGATTTATTGATTCGCATTTGCTTGCCAATTGACCTGACGGCCATTGCTCAGTTTTGCCACTATGGAATAGGGTGATATTTTGATCTCTGACAAGTTGATGCTTTTGGGGCCAAAATTAGCGGTAATAGTACTGCCGTCACTAAACACGGTTTGCTGAATTTGGCCTGACTCATCTAGCCATTTAAAGTCCAAGAGCTGTTTGTCCCACAATTGTTCATGGATTGGTTTGTAACCCTGCTGATAGTGTACAAGTGCTGCAAGTCTCGGGCTATTCGGTTCGCTTGCCTCATCTCGTGCCAGATGAACCATTGGTGGCGTATTGTAAAGCATGGAAGTCAAATCACGCTCTGCCTGAACATTGGTGAACTTTAAGCTGTCACTGTGCCAGTGGTGGCTATTGATCACTTCGTCATGAAAGACGGTTTGATAAAGAGGCACCCTGAACTGTGGCATAAACAGTAACGTTTTATAGGGTTCTTTTACTTGAGCACGCTTAAAAAAGAACTCTGGCTTATGATCTGGATACCAGCGTCCGAGAAAGTAAGGTGAGTGGCGATCATGTTTCATTTCTTTATCAGTCCAGCCAAAACCTACTGTTTCAAGGCCATGAGCAAAAGCGATTCCGGTAGTGGTGAGGCTATTCCCATCTTCTGATCCAAGTACCACATCATTTTGTTCGGCAATCCAATCCATTCTTTGATTGAAGGCATTTAACATAGCGCTTTCACTACTATGATCTCGATAGTCTTCTCTTGCCATGGCTGTGGCATCGACATCAAGAAACAAACTGTTAAATCGACCATATTTAACAATGTCCTTAACTCGTTGCTTAACATAATCTAACTGACAATTCGGGTTTAGGTAGTAACCATGCCCACGGAATCCTTTTTTCTTTTTGCCGTTTGCTTGTTCAATCGCACATTGCTCTCTCATCGATTTTGGTAGCTGTGCGGTTAACCATGTGTCGTTTAAGCCTCGCGGAATGGCAGTGTTATAGGAATCATAAGTGGCAACCAGATAGCCTGAACGCTTTGCGGCATCAATGACCTTTGGTTGATAAAAGGCGGGCATCCAGTTGTCAAAACCGAGCCAAAGTTTGCTCAGCCCGGCTTTGCTCATGTTCGCGAGCATATCGCTTGATAATGCTTGTCCCCACCTATCGGGAGCGATCAGGTATGGCGAAGCCTGTTCGATAAGCCAGCGTTTTCGTTGCTGAGCCACCTGAAATTGATCTGCAATGGCATTGTTGTTTTGTGATGGCGCTGGTGCCGAATACATGAGGTGTAAAGAGGCATTCAGCGAGTCGACCAGCACTTGTTTATGATAATGATTCATCAGGTCCACCCCTTTTTTTAGCGGCTTAAGCTGTGTTGTTGCAGAGCGAGGTATAGTGAGACTGGTTTGTTTAAAGTACCAGTTTTTAAGGCCCCACCAGTCTTTGACATCGTCTGTGCTAATCATGTCTTTACCGAACAGGTAAACTTGGCTGGCCCCAATCAACTTCACTAATTGAGGGTTAGTCTTTGCCTTATCTGCGAGAGTGGATGAAAGATTGTGGTCAATTCGCCATTGTCTGTAAGCCTTCGCTCCGTCCAGCCAGTCGTTGCCTACTGTAATACGCACCTTGAAGGCCTGATTTTGGTTGAGTGAGGTGAACTGATGTTTCGCCTTCATGTCAACGTTAGGCTCTGAACTGGAGAAACTCAGAATATTGTTAGTGGGGGTGATTAACTGGTAACTGATGGTTTTTTCACCTTGTTGAACCGTCCAGAATGGCATTTTTAAGTCTTGAGTCGTGTTAGCTCCTGAGTGGTTTTCTTGCAGATAATTGGCCCAAATCTTGTTGTTTGTCGGGATCCGCATTCCTTCACTAAACGGTAGGTAAAGCGTATCCGTTTGAGTTTGTGCGAGATCAAACCAACTTAAAGCTAAGGGTTTGCCTCGTGAGATTGGTGGCTGTTTAGTGACAGAGAAACTGAGCTCCAATGCGCCGTTTTTTAGCACTGCGGAGGTCTTGAGACCGCTTGGCTGTAGGATCCAATTTGCTTGATTGGATGACTCTTCTTTAAGCTGCGAACTTGTCTGAGGTTGGCCATTCACGCGCAACGACGCGCTGTTAACGATGAGGTTATTCCAGCGGATGCCTAAATCTTGTGGAGAAATAGAGATGTGATTGGCTTGGTCACTCAGTATCACATCTTGGGCTGTGACGGCGAAACTTATCGCCAATAAAGAGAATGAAGCCAGAGTGGTCAAAGGGTTGAGTTTAGCAGGCATGACAAATTCCTATGGGTCGTTAGAGACATTCATTAGAGATCACGATCGAAGGATAAATGTCACCCATATGTCTCAATTGACTGGCTTTCGAGCTTACCTTTACGGTGAAAAGGGAATGGCAAGTCTTTGTATGTATTCAACTTTAAGTCCTTGTTGATACTCAAAGATAGAGACCGACGCACTGAGGTGCTTGGCTCCTTTGGGTTGCTGGGTTTTATCAGGAAACGGAACGTTGAACTGTTGAATTGGCGTACGTTTGTTGAGCAATGTATAGTCGTGACTAAACCATTGCCAGTTTGCAACCGGTTTGGCACAACTGTTTACCACGACAGGTGGGGTAATAATGACCCGCCGAGTTATGTTGTCTAGCGTTAACCAGTGGCTATTTTTCGGTATCGCGACGACTAAATCGTAGTCATTGCCATTAAGCTTTAGTCGATAGATGCCTGCTTTAGGTTCCTGAAGCATTTCTTTACTTTCGATCTCCTGATAGCTTGGCTGAGAGGAAAGTAAGCCCCGCAGGATGGCTTTCTTTGCGGGTGATATCAGCTCAACTTCTAGCGTTGAGTGGACATTTTCAGCGGACAACTTAACTTGAAATCCTTGTGAGGAAAGGCCGGAACGACGAACAAAACTAAGGCTAAGATCGGCGGGTAACGGTTTTGAATAGCTGACGAGTTGCCGCCCACATTGAGAACGCTGCATAATTTCCTGCTTTATGGGTAACCAAAACTCATGGTTGATACTGTGTTGATTGAGTGCGAGATGCAGCTCTTGCCAAGCGAGCTGAGATTGGTTTCTGAGCAGTGCTTCATAGGTTCGAGCTAGTGGCGTGTTGTCAAACCAGTTTGCGTACACGCTGGGTGGAGTGAACAAAATACACAACACATACAACAGTCGATAAATCATGACGTCGCCTCATTAAGTCGGTAGCCGACCCCACGGTGGGTTTCTATGTTCAATACTGGCAGCTTTTGGCGCAGGCGGAGCACATGGTTATCTATGGTGCGAGTGCTAGGAAATGCTTGATATCCCCAAACTTTATTGAGCAGCTCATCTCTGTGAAACACTCGCCCCTGATGTTGCACTAGTAAGACCAATAACTGAAACTCTTTCGGCTTCAAGGTAATAACTTGGTTGTTGAAACTCGCTTCGCGTTTGGCTACGTGGATTTCAATACCACCATAACTCAATGAGCTATCTCCTAATGGTCTTAGGTGGCTTACTACTCGAGCTAACAATTCTTCATGAGAAAAGGGTTTAGTGACATAGTCTTTGGCTCCTGCCATCAAGCCTTCTACTTTCTGTGACGTGTCTACTTTTGCAGTGAGGATAATGACGGGTAGTGCTTTTAACAGTAACCAGTGTGGTAAATGCCTTAAGCTGTCGCCGTCGCTCAGCTGTCTGTCGAGGATGACAAGATCCGCTTTAAACCATTGTTGCTCAACTCGATGAGACTCCTGCTCCCAGAGGCAGTGGTAGCCGTTTGATTCAAACAAAGACACCAGCCCTTGTCCAAGCAATAGGTCGTCTTCAATCAATAGTAGGGTTTTCACAACGGTAACTCCAAAGTACAACGAGTAGGGCGACGCTGAATGCGCAACCTTCCACCCATTAATTTGATGAGATGTTCAACAATATTCAAACCTATTCCCATATTTTCGCCACTGGTGGATTGCCTTGCTCGTGTGAGGAGTCGTCTCATCGGAGAAAGAAAGTCGCCCTGATCCATGACTTCAATAACCAAAGTGCGGCTCAGTATGACGTTAACCTGTATCTTGCCTTGCCCGTGTTGTTTGGCATTGTTGATTAGGTTATCCAAACAAATGGAAAGCCAATAGAAAGGCAAGGTTAATTCTCTATCTTGGTTTAGCTGGTATTCCAGCTGGTGCTTTTGACAGATATGCTCAAGCCAATCACCAACGTAAGCCGTTTGTTTCAGTAATTGATCAGAACGTTGTGTGCTCAGGTAGATTTTACTGTTCTCCGTCAATTGCGCTAATCGTTGATGATCGGACATTAAACGCCAAACGGCTTCTTGAGTCCTTTTGGGTAAGTGATCAAACTGATGACGAAACATTTCTACCGTCAACCCAAGGCTGGTGATTGGCGTTCGCAATTCATGTGTGAGCAACTGCAAAATGAAACGTCTTTCACGACTTTGTCGACGTTTGGCGTATAGTCCTCTTGCGGCTATCAAGAGTGTTAGCAAGGACAATCCAGCGACAAACAAACGCAGCGCCAGAATGTTTTCCGAGATCTCACTGATACAAAGGTTGCTATAACGCAACGTACAGCTTGGGCCTGAAAGCGTCATATTGAGCTTGCGCACCAGTGGTTGCCATGTTTGCGCTGGTATGGATTTCCAGCCCTGCTCGCCACTTAGCCAAAGCCTATCCTTCTCCATCCAAGCTCGATAGCCATTTAGTAAGGCTTCTCGTCCTTTTCCTGAAAGTGGCGATAGGGCATGATGCAAAGGGTGTTGCACATTACCAATGGTCAGGAAGGGCAGCAGTTCCTCTTTTTCAGCATCGGGCCGCAGCGCAAGGTAGCGATCAGCAAAACTTCCGCCAGCGGGATGGCGCAGAGTTCGGTCGGTAAACCACCGTGGGTTGAGACTTTGACTGCGACACATTGCCAATTCGAACTCAACCGCGTCTTTGAGATGTTCAGCCGTAGAGCCCTCTGAACGACAGGTCTGAGATACCTTATAAACCGTTTCAATCTCTGGCCAAGAATAATGCGCAAAATCTGGGTAGCGAGCACTTTCCTTGAGTAGTTCGACTGGAAAGCGACTAAGTTGCTGTTGACTTACCGATAAATCCGCCGATTGCCAGCTCTGTTGATAAAGTGATTGCCATTTGTCTTGAACACTCTGTGCCTGAGAGCAGAGAGGAAATAGCATG
The DNA here is from genome assembly GCF_027587155.1 of Vibrio sp. T11.5. NCBI lineage: Bacteria > Pseudomonadati > Pseudomonadota > Gammaproteobacteria > Vibrionales > Vibrionaceae > Vibrio > Vibrio sp. T11.5. Next base: position 46,919 of record NZ_JAPPTP010000013.1, on the reverse strand, counting down.
ACAAAACACATAGCCAGGTAATATTGGCGCATTGGTGGACTCGTGTTGGCGTTGGATTCTCTGAAATTCTAGCGGTTTTTCAGTGGAGTTTGTAACCCCTATGTCAACACTGTTGTTCGAAAGTGAGGTGACTTTACTTAACAAAGGTTAATGATTGTTGATGACATGAGCATTAATCTTGAGCTCTGCAAAAAACAGGAGAAGTAGAATGTTAGAGTGGCGAGTCAAAACGTTTTCAGAGTTATCGGTATACGAACTGTATGATTGTTTACGCTTACGAGTGGATGTGTTTATCGTCGAGCAACAGGCACCTTATCGTGATTTGGACGGTAAGGATGTTGACCCGGAAACTCGGCATGTTATGGGGTTCGATGGTGATAAACTGGTAGCCTATAGCCGATTGATGCCTCAAGGACTGGGCTACCCCCCAGAGGTGCAACAGTTTATTGAGGCCAACGATAAGGACGTGAGTATCGGTCGTGTCATCATTGCGAAAAGTCACCGCGGAAAGGGTATCGGGCACGATCTCATGGCATTGAGTTTTAGTACGATCCGAGAAATTTATCCCCAAGATTCGATTTTTATATCCTCTCAGCAGCATCTTAAAGATTACTATGGTGCCTATGGCTTTAAAGTCTTCACAGACCGCTACTATGAAGATGGATGTACCATGTTGGGACTCCGCTTTGTGCCGTCCATTAAAGGTGGCACTGAACCTGTTAATCTTGCAGTTTCTGCGAGTTCCAATTAAGCACTCTCCAGTTAGGGCGCTCAGCAATAGCTCTCAACTGAGAACATGGGTTTACCAAGTAAACGAAATCAGCGCGTTCGCACAAAGGCAGATCGTTGATTGAATCGGTGTAAAAGTGGATCTCTGAATAAGTTTCGTCTCTGGCACTGAGCCACTGTTCTAGTCTAGTCACCTTACCCTCTCGATAGCTTGGAACACCGGACACTTTTGCCGTGTAGCGATCACCCTCGGTGACCAAATCGATTCCCATGGATTGTTCAACGCCCAGACGCTGTGCCACAGCTTCGACAATAAAACTCACGGTTGCGGAGATAATTAATGTGTTGACGCCTTGTTTATTGAGCTGCTCTAACAGCGGGATAGATTGTTGAAATTGCTTTGGGGCAATCCATTTATCAACGCATTCGTTGACCAGCTTCTCAACTTCTCCTAAAGAGAGGTGGGCAATAGGGGCCATGGCGAACTTAAGGTAGTCATCCATGTCTAGCTTTCCCTGAGAATACAAGGCCATCAGTCGCTGATCTTCTGTGAGGAAATTTGCATCATCGACAATACCTTTCTCGACCAAGAACTCATTCCAAATCATTGCACTATCGGTATTGATTAGTGTTTCATCTAGGTCGAATACGTACAAAGGTTTGGTCATGGAGTCTCTCTTAATGATGTTGGTTCGGCCGAAGTGCAGGTTAACGGGTAACTATGACATTTTATTTTCACTCAAAGCAATTCCTATTAGTCGGTCTTGCCAGAAGCAGACACTTGATTTTCGACATTGATGATCTTTTGGTATTCGCCAGATTGAATCAATTGTTGTATTCCTAAATTGAGAGCTTCACTAAGGCGTTCACTACGCTTATGATCGTGCTTAGAGAACATAGTGTACATGTCGTTTTCTATAATTGGCTTAGGGTGAATTCGTAGCTTATTTAACTGTATCGCAGAAAGCGATGTGCCCATCATGTAATAACCGCGTTCAACAGCCGCTGGGTAAGCGTCTATACGCTGTTTTCCAAGTTTAATAAAGTTGCTTTGGTCTTCATTTGTAACTTCGACGTTTACGCCCAGTGACTGGAGCAGTCGTGTCACCTCATAACCTTGTGTGGCACCAATATGATAGTTGTTTAAGTCTACAGGTTTTTGCCAATCAAAGTTGCTGTCGATATGGTAGAAAAAGACGATTTTTTGTGTGAAGAGAGATTCAGAAAAGATGAAAAGGGACTCACGCTCATCGTTTTTAAACCAAGGGAATGTTCCGTCATATCTGCCTGACTCCACGTAACGGTAGGCTCGGCTCCAAGGGTGATAGTCGATAGTGACCCGATAACCCTGCGTTTCGTAAGCGGCGGTAACGAGATCCTCTGCCATTTTGTATTCGGGATTACTCTGGCTACTTGTGTAAGGTTCCCAGTCTCCAACAACAAATGTCACGGTGCGTTCATTGCTCTGAGCGAGACATAGTGATGAGTGTATAATCAACAATACTGATGTGAAAAGTCTACTCATACTTCGCCCTCTTATTATGCCCTATCTTCAAATTTAGATGACAATTTAAGTAATAAGTAGTTTGACTGACAAAGATTAATGAATGGGCGCTTGTTTTAGCAAGCGCTTAGCCTTGTTGAAAAAGCATTCCGACTCTGTCACCTTGGCGGTCGTACATTATTTGGTGGAGGCTGGCGCGCCATTGGCTACTTTCGCTTTGTTTTGTGCGCTTTGATAGGCGGGAACATAGTTAATGAGTGCTTGTTCTATTTCCTTTGGTTTTATCGGCTTGGATAAGAAACCATTCATGCCAATTTCAAAACAACGTTCTCGTTCTTCTTTGATCACGTTGGCTGTCACGGCGATAATGGGCACATAAGCGGCCCAACCTTCGAGTTGGCGTATCTTTTGTGTCGCTTCGTAGCCGTCCATAACCGGCATGTGACAATCCATTAAAATGGCATCCACTTTATTGTGTTGACAGTATTCCCATGCTTCTTGGCCATTCTGGGCGATGTCGACTTCAAGTCCGAGCAGATTCAGCATTACTTGTATCACTTGTTGGTTAACTCGTGTGTCTTCGACGACTAACACTTTGAGACCAGTGGTGTATTTCGGTGCCAGCTTTTTCATCTGAGTAGTTGAAGAGGCCGGAAACTCAACCAAGTTGGGCGAAGGTTGAGTGAATGCGCTTCGCCCTAACACGGCTCGAACTATTGGTATCGAGAAGTAGAAGCTGCTGCCGAGGTTAACTTCGCTAGTTACTTCAAGCGTACCCCCCATCATTTGAACGATTTTCTGGCTGATTGCTAGCCCTAGACCTGTTCCTCCGTACTGTCGTGTGATGCTGCTATCAGCTTGCTGAAATTTGTTAAAGATTGAGCCCAATTTATCTTTTGCAATGCCTACCCCCGTATCTTTTACTTCAAACTGTAGCTGCTGACCGGACTCACTCTCCAACATCTTTAAATTGAGTTCGACGTAACCCCTTTGGGTGAATTTAAGCGCGTTCCCGATAAGATTGTTGATGACCTGTTTGAGACGTATTGAATCGGCTTCAATTTTCTGAGGTACAGCCGGATCGATGTTGCAATCGAAGAACAACTCTTTCTGTTTGGCTCTAATACTGTACTCGTTGGCTTGCTGTTGTATCAGTAGCTTTAAGTCGAATTCAGTCGGATCTAATTCAAAGTGGCCGGCTTCTATTTTAGAAAAATCGAGGATGTCATTGATGATATCGAGTAGGGTATGGGAAGAGGTGAGTAGAATGTCGACATAATTGCGCTGTACTTCGTTGGGTTGGGTTTCTTTCAGCAGCTCTGCCACACCAACTATGCCATTCATTGGGGTTCGTATTTCATGGCTCATGTTGGCTAAAAACTCACTCTTCTTTATATTCGCGATTTCCGCTTTTTGTTTGCAATCGGTAATTTTTTGGTAGTTGTCCTGCAGTTGTTCAACACAATGGTTATAATCTTCGATTAGTAAGCTGATTTCATCACCAAACATCCGCTTGGGGGGCGTTAACTTACTTGGAGTGGGTCCATCATCGAAGTCCGCCATGGCGGAAGAGAGGTTAGCAATGGGTTTTGTAATAAGCCTGAGGGTAATCCAAATTAAGCTGGCAGCAACGATAAGGGTTTGGGCAAAAGTTAAGGAAAGAACAAGCCAAAATTTTTGCCAAAGTAGCTCATAACGGGGACCAATATCCGTTTCTATTTTCAGTTGACCGAGTGTGAAGCTCTTGTTGCCTTGCTGAAAGGTGAGATCCCAAGTATTGGTTATCTTTTGGCCTTTTGTTGGTGTGCCAAGATCAATGATAGACTTACTGCTATCGATAATGGTGAGTCGGTCTACCCAAGGTAATAGAAATATCCCCTTCGCTTGGGTCAATAGCTGCTTTTGATCTTCCATCCACAGGCTATTCTGTAAACTGACCACATAGTTGTCCTCGACCTGCAACATCTGCTTATCGAGGTTTTCTTGCTCCGTTCGGTAATCGACGTACAAACTCATGCCCGCTATAGCAAAAGCCAGAGCCGTGCTGACGAAAAAGGTGACAATGACAAGTTTCTTGTCGATGCCAAGTTGACGTTGTTTTCTCATAGCAAATTTTTTATGTGTATTATTGCTTACTAATAGCCTAGCTGGCGTTGTGGTTTTAGGGAAACTATTTTGAACATCAAGTCACTATCCATCTCAGTTTTTCACGGAGAAGTGCGAGGTGAAATCACATCGGCACAGTAAAGGAATACGGCAAAGAGGCTTTTTTGATGTTTGTGTTTTCTACTGAGTGTCACTGACATCAGGTTCGTTGCCCGAATGATGGGCTGAAGCAATAAAAAACACCATTGAGTGAAACATGGTACATACTTAAATAAAGCTCCACTTTAAAAGGACTTACAGTGAGGCGTTGGAAAATCTGGTTGATTGTTTACAGCCCGGCTTTGTTGTGGGCGGGGCTGTCGTTAAAAGAGGCGAATTGGTGGGTAGAAAACCTGGTCGCTTACCCAAGTCTGTTTTTAATCGTCTATCTATTGTTTGCACTGATTCTTGCATTAAGAATGAAGTGGGCGCCAAGTGCGATATGTATTGTACTGGCGGGAGCATTTGCCTTGATGGCTCCAAAGTCCAATCAAACGCTAGTTGCACGCTGCACGAACTCCGTCTCAGTAGTACAGTTTAACCTCTACTATGAAAACCCTGACGTTAACGCATTTATTAACTACTTACTCACCAAACCTGCTGATTTAGTTGTGATGCAAGAAGTTGCACCAGACATTGGTGATAAGTTGCAAATGCTTAATGATGTTTATCCTTATTTTTATGGAGGGCAAAAAGGGGTAGGTTACCCTTCAAGTCAGATGATACTGAGTGTTTCCCCGTTAAAAAATATGTCAGTGTTTACAACGCCGGATCAACAAAACATCATTCGTGGAACTTGGTATCCTCACAATCAAAGCGCGATGACGCTCATTGTGGCCCATCCCACTTCACCGAGGAACAAAGAGTTGTGGTATCGGCGAAATGCTCTGATCAGGACTATTGAATCCTTGGTCGAACTCTACCCCAGCGATGAGGTCATGATATTGGGGGACTTTAACCTCTCTGCGGTCAGTTTACGTTTTGCAAAACTGTTCCCGACTTTTCAGAAAGCTCCGGTGGCAAGTTGGCCAAATTGGTCAGAGGGTTTTAATACGCCTCCAGTCTCGATGATCGCCATTGATCACTTGTGGCTACAGTCTATGAATTCAGGCAGAAAGATTTGCCAGCGTCAAAGTTCACCTCACCCTGCTGGTTCAGACCATTTTCTAGTCAAAACTGAGATTGGTTATTGATTATTATTCTCAATTTGTTGCTTGAAGGTTTTAGCTAGGTTACCCTCCGATTAACTTAATCAGCCTTTGGATGGTAACTATGGCAAATTTGGCGATTACGGAAATTAAATCCTTTATTCCCAGCAAAGATTTTGAAGTTTCGCAACGATTTTATCAGGCGTTGGGCTTTGAGGTTGCTTCAGCCTTCGGTGACGTTGCTTACATGCGAAAAGAGCACACCGCTTTTCTGCTGCAGAACTACTATCAAGTTGAACACGCACAAAACACCATGATGCATTTACTGGTAGAGGATGCGATGGGTTGGTTGGAGCATGTTCAGGCGTCCGGTGTCGAAAGGGACTTTGAGTGCAAAGTGACGGAGTTGATTGAACAACCGTGGGGCATGTTGGAGTTTTGTTTGATCGATCCTTCTGGCGTGCTGTGGCGAATCGCGCAAAACATCCGGTAATGTAAAAACGCCCCTCATTCTAGAGGGGCGTGTGCCTTTAATCCAACGACTTCTTGAACCTTGTCGAGGCGATCAATAGGCCAATCACAGTAAAGCAGGCCAGCCATAATGTGTCGTGCCACATACCGCTTAGGTCAGAGCCACGCAGTACAATACCGCGAATTAAGCGCATAAAGTGTGTGGCGGGTAAAGCTTCAGAAATCCATTGAGCTGCATTGGGCATCGCTTCATACGGGAACATAAAGCCTGACAATAATATCGAAGGCAGCAAAATAAAGACGGTCATCTGCATCGCCTGCAGCTGTGTCGACGCTATGGTCGAGATCACCAAGCCAAGAGTAAGGCTTGCGGAGATAAACAACAGTGTCCCTAGAAGGATCTGGCTAATAGCTCCGTTAATCGGGACATCAAAGATGAAGTGGCCTAATCCCAGAATAATGAACACCTGAATCAGGCCGACAAAAATATATGGGACGATTTTAGCGACCATCAGTTCGAATGAGTGGATTGGTGTAGTGATTAACAGTTCCAGATTGCCACGTTCTCTTTCTCTTACAATGGCGGCACTGGTGAACAGAATCATTGTCATTGTTAAAATGACACCAAGCAAACCCGGCACAATATTCACCGCAGAACGGCGACTTGGGTTGTAGAACAAAGCGACTTCAAAAGTCTTTTGTTGTTCTGGGCGGATTTCAAAATCAAAGTCCGTTAATGGCATATTCTGCAGTGCTAGAATCGCTGAACTGATCATGGTATCGGAACCATCGACAACCCATTGCCCTAGTACTCGCCCTTGGGTCATTCGTTGCGTCAGGTCAGATGGAATAATCAGAACAGCACGTATATCACCGTTCTGAATCGCTTGTTCTGCCTCTTCAGCAGTCGGATATGTAGCTTTGACATCAACCACCTGGGTGACCTTGACGGATTCTGTTATGACGCGTCCGGCAGTGCTCTGACTTTGGTCTACAACACCGATAGGAATATTTCGTACATCGGTGTTAATCGCAAAACCAAATAGCAGCAGCTGAATCAGGGGAATCATCACAACCATGCCAAAGGTGATGCGGTCACGGGAAAGCTGACGGATTTCTTTAAACATGATCGCCTTCATGCGAGCGATAGACTGGATCATTGTCTTCCTTCTCCCGTGACGGTGACAAACACATCTTCTAGGCTCGGTCTGGCTAGATTCATTTCCGCTTCGCTGAGCTCAGGAAACTGCTGGCGTAACCATGCAATCGGATCTTGGATATGTTGATGAATCAACACTCGAAGTCGAATGCCTAACTGCGCGGCAGAGCGTACTTCCTCTCTGGCAAGAAGGGATTCTTTCAGTGCCCGCAAATTGTCTGCTTTGACTTCAACAATATTGACACCCATATCGGCCATTAACTGCTCTGGTTCGCCATCGGCACGAATTCTTCCTGCCTCCATGATAGCCAGTCTGTGGCAACGCTCCGCCTCATCCATGTAGTGAGTCGTAACCAGAATCGTTGTACCTTGGTCTGACAGATCAAAAAGCTGTTCCCAGAATTCGCGGCGGTTTTCAGGGTCAACGGCTGAAGTCGGTTCATCAAGAAACAAGAGCTCAGGCTGATGCATAGTAGCAGCTGCGAGAGAAAGGCGTTGCTTCTGGCCTCCACTCATCCCACCGACACGTTGTTTTCGGCGCTGGTCCAAGCCGTAGGTTTTCAACTGTTCATTGATACGTTGCTTGAGGTGCTTTGACCCCATCCCAAATATTTGACCGATAAACTCTAAGTTTTCCTCGACGGTTAAGTCGTCATAGAGGGAGAACTTCTGCGTCATGTAGCCAATTTTGAGGCGCAGCAGTTCAGATTGGCGTGGTATTTCAAGCCCCAGTACATCGACATCACCTTCACTTGGGCTCAGTAAACCAGTCAGCACTCGAATGGTGGTGGACTTCCCACAGCCGTTAGGTCCAAGAAAGCCGTAAATACTGCCTTTGGGTACATTGAGTGTGATGTCGTTAATGGCGGTGAAATCACCAAACCTCTTTACCACATTTTCTGCTTTAATCGCATATTCCATAGGCACTACTCTCTAGACAATTCGATTTGTGCTGGGATGCCAGATGGTAGTCGCTGAGCCGAGGATTCAAGGTCAACTTCCGCCAGATACATCAAGCGAGAACGCTCGTCTTCGGTGAGCGCATAATAGGGCGTAAATGAGGGCTCGCTCGCAACCCAACGAACGGTTCCAGAGATTGGGTTTTCAACACCATCTACCGTAACGGAAACGGATTTGCCCGGTATGAAATTAATGCGATGGCTAGCTGGCACATAAACACGCGCATACGGGATGCGGCTTGCTTGTATCACGGCGACCACACCATTGACGGGAACGCGTTCGCCCAAATTGTAAGGTAAGTTATCCAACACCCCATCACGGGTGGCGGTAATGGTGAGCTCGCTAAGCTTCTGTTGCTGGAGAGTCACATCAGCCATAGAAGCCGCGAGTTCGGCTTTTGCTTGTTCGATATCTTCAAGGCGTGAGCCAGCTGTCAGCTTGCTAAATTCTTCCTTTGCTGAGTCCAGTTCCGCTTTCGCAGAGTCACGTGCCGCAAGTGCGGTGTCTTTCTCTGATTGGCTTATCAAGCGTTTTTCAACCAACTCTGCTTTTCGGGTGTAATTTTTCTGGGCTTCAGTTAATTGAGCTTCAGCACGTTTAACACGAGCTTGAGAAGCAGCAATGTCTTCTGGGCGTTCACCATTGGTTAATTTGAGTAGGTAAGCTTCTGCTTTGGATTGCTCAGCAACTGCACGGGCGAGTACCGCTTCTTGGCTAGTGGTATCAAGTTGCACCAACACTTCGCCTAGTTTTACTTGTGATCCTTCTGTCGCAGGTAACGCACGGATGATTTCGTTGGCGGTTGCAGTGAAGGTAACACGGTCTCTCTCCAACGTACCAAGTGCTTGAGATGAGTCATCTTGTGTACAGGCAGTTAACAGCGAAATCAGAACAGAACCGATCAAGAACTGTTTCATAAAGTACTCCAAATCAGCAAGTTAAGGTGAAGGTGTCGCTAAGCGGAGCGATACCATTGATTGTCTAAATAGGATATATTCTCGGTTAACTATAGATACAGAAACTTAATTCATACAAAATTAATCTAGTGATTAATTTTGTATAATTTCTTCTTTTTCTTCATGCAGTTATTACAGAGGTTGCAATGGACTTTGAGCAAATGAGTGAGCAAGCTCTTTGGGAACTAGCCAATCCACTAATGGACAATTTAATGCAGGCTTCGACAGAGATAAATCATGCGAAACATGTGCAGGATTTTACCCCGCGCTTGCGCGATATCGTAAAGCCGGACTATTTCGAGCGTGTCGTGAAACAGTATCAGTCACAAAAAGGCGTGTTCGCTGACCGAGTTCCGGTGGCACTGTTCAAGCGCCCTGATTCAACCGCCTTTGTCTGGAAGCAAGGTTTCAGTCGAGTTGAAGGAGATTACGTCGCTGAAATGGTCTTGGTTTATCGTGAAGGGAAGATCATGGTGGATCACGTGATGGTGTTTTAACCGAACTCTGACGGCTATAGGCATTGCGGTCCCTCAGATAAGGCTTTAGAATCGCGTCTCCACTAACATAAGCGCATGTTTGAGGAACTATGAACAATGCCCAAGCGATAGTGGCGCATCAGGCGAAGCACACGATGTCACCTAAGCGTGAAATTGTACTTCGCGAGATGTTGTCACTGGCAAAAATGGCATCAATGATTGCTGTCCCATTTTTGCTTATTACTCTGGCTTGGATCTAAACCAGAGCACACAGCACAAGGATGTGTGCTACCGGGTTTATTCTGCTACACCACCTTGAGTCAGCTTCGCCGGGTCAAGCAAACGCTCTAGCGTAGCACGATCGAGATCAGTTTCTTCTTCTGCGACGTCAACAATAGCACGTCCTTGTTTGTATGCCTTCTTAGCCACTTCAGCTGCTTTCAAATAGCCAATAACAGGGTTCAGCGCCGTCACCAGAATCGGGTTTTTCGCTAATGCGACTTGAAGGTTGTCTTCACGGACATTGAAGGTCGCGACCGCTTTGTCTGCCAGAGCCAGCGCGCTGTTGGCTAACAGTTCGATGCTTTCCAGTACATTGTGAGCGATCACAGGCAGCATGACGTTAAGCTGGAAGTTGCCAGATTGGCCGCCTACGGTGATGGTGGTGTCGTTGCCAATGACTTGTGCGGCTGCCATGGCTGCGGCCTCAGGGATCACTGGGTTTACCTTACCCGGCATAATGGAAGAGCCAGGTTGTAGGCCTTGAAGTTCAATCTCACCCAAGCCAGCAAGTGGGCCGGAATTCATCCAGCGTAGATCGTTCGATATTTTCATCATCGCTACGGCAGCCGTTTTGAGCTGACCGGAAAGAGCAACTAAGGCATCCTGACTGCTCAAGTTGTAGAAGAAGTTTTCGCTAGACGTGAACTGTAAACGTGTTGCCTGAGAGAGGTTATCTGCAAAGGCTTGAGCAAATCTTGGATCAGCATTGATACCTGTACCGACAGCGGTACCACCTTGGGCCAAAGCTTTAACGCCAATCAGGCTTTGTTCAATCCCTTGTTTCGCTTGTTCAAGCTGGAACTGCCAGCCGCCAAGTTCTTGATCAAATGTGATTGGCATGGCGTCCATCAGGTGTGTTCTGCCTGTTTTCACAACATGGCCGATTTCATTGCGCTTACTCTGTAGCGTAGTAATGAAGTGATTTAACGCTGGGGTAAGCTGTTTTTCTACGGTGAGGGCTGCGCTGACCTGAATCGCTGTTGGAACAACGTCGTTACTGCTTTGACCCATGTTGACATGGTCGTTAGGGTTTACGTCACCACCAAGAATATCACTGGCTAACGTCGCAATCACTTCATTAGCATTCATGTTCGAACTGGTGCCTGAGCCAGTTTGAAAAACGTCAATTGGGAAGTGCTCTAGGTGCTGACCATCAATAATGGTTTGCGCGGCGTCGGCTATCGCATTGGCAATATCACCTTCCATTAGACCCAGTTGAGCATTTGTTAAAGCGGCCGTTTGCTTAACGTAAGCCAGCGCCTGAATAAATGCGTTTGGCATCGTATGTTTGCTGAAATGAAAGTTGTCGACTGCGCGTTGTGTTTGTGCCTGATATAGGGCATTCACGGGTACTTTCACTTCTCCCATGCTGTCTTTTTCAACACGGAATTCTTGCGGGGCAGAAGATTGAGTCATTGGTTATCCTTTTGAACTTAGTCGTGTGGCGTTTGGATACGCTGCAATTGTTGTTGTAGGTTTAAAAACTTAATATCGCCATCTTCCCATTGGTAGTAGTAGCGTTTTAAACAGAGCAGAGGAGTATGGATCGCGTCGAGGCAAACCCGTCGGAATGTACGGCTTCTCGCAGGATCCTCAATCGCTTCAATCAAATGAAAATACACCTGACGTAGGTAAAGTTCACACAGTAGTGGGTTCTCATTCTCCGTACCTTGTTCATACAATGAAGATAAGGTCATCGCCCAGTGTATGTAGTCGTGAATGATATCGGGTTCGAATCCACAAGGTGTGTAACGATCAACAAATCTATCTTGTGCTTTAAAGAAAGCATTATAAAGCGGTTTTTGGCTATCCATACTGACCTCAAAATTTTTGTAATGAGAATTATTATCGCTTTAAGTGCTCGAATCAACCCTGTTTGCTGTATGGATGTCAGACAGTGCGCTGGCGCACAATCAGGTGCGGTTTTCTGATGATATCAACGGCGATTACTGCGGCGCTTCAAGATAAGAGCAGTGCCGAAAGGAATAAACCGGTGCCATAGGCGGTATGGGTGAATAGGCTTAATGCTCTCGCTAGCCTTGGTTTTGGGGTTTTGCTTGCAGCGATGCCAAATCCAAGACAAGGCTGAACAATGAAGTAAGGGAAGGTTAAGGTTACCAGGCCAGTCAACCAAGCTTTTGTCACTGTTGGAGAGGTAAGCCACGTTTCTCCAGCCCAATAAACATGTCCGATTGCGAAAACTACCCCGATGAGATAGTGCAGTAGCCAACCAAGGGTGTTTTCTCCCCAAACCGATGGCGTGTTCATAATGGTCTTATGTATCCATTTCCCTTTTGGAATCCCAGCTATCCACCTTGCGACTAATCCGTAATTGAGCGGTGGAATGCCAAGAATCAGTCTTTGCATGATTCCCCATGAGTCCATGATGACGGTTGCGCCGATTCCGATCAGAGTCGCTTGAAGCAAGATATGAGTTTCCATTTGAATATCCTCGTTGTATTCGCTGATGGTTTTGATAGATTGCATCTAGGCTACAACTTGAAGTCGACTTTAAGTCAAGGGTGATTAATATGGATATCGCGGATGTGTCTCGTCGGTCTGGGCTCAAGCCTTCTGCACTCAGATACTATGAGAAACTTGGTCTGATTCGTTCAATTGGCCGCAATGGTTTACGAAGACAATATGCCCCCAGCGTACTGAATAAGCTCAATATCATCTGTCTGGGGCGCTTAGCAGGTTTATCGCTTGATGAGATATCAGTTATGTTTGATGACAAGGATGAGCTGTCGATAGACAGGGCTCTGCTCACTCAGAAAACGCATGAAATCGATGCTCAGATTAAAAGACTGCAAGCGGTGCGGGATAGTCTCAACCACGTGGCAAATTGTCCAGAGCGGTCACATCTAGACTGCCCTTCATTTCAAAAAATGATGAAATCGGTAAAACATTACCTGTGACAGTTAAAGTCACCTTAGCTTGCCTAACAGGCTTATCAGTCAGCAGTTTGCCATAGATAGGCTTACACTAAACACTAGGTCAACAGACTCTAATTAGAACCAATAAGGTCGCACTTTGCTAACCGACAAAAGACTCACATTTGCCAGCGCCAATTTGTTCAATTTCATCGAACCACCCGGTGCGTTTTATGACTTTGAGAATATCTATGATGCTGATGCTTGGCAAGCTAAATGCCAATGGACAAAAAATGCCATTCAGAGCCTCGAAGCAGACATAGTGGCACTTCAAGAAGTATTTAGTCTTGATGCTGCCTGCCAGTTATTCGAAGAAATGGGCTACTCATATTTTGCTAGTGTAGATAGCCCAAACATAGAAAGTGATTACATCTACTCTCATCCCGTTGTTGCTCTGGCTTCTAAATACCCCATCTCACATGTTGAAGCGGTCACGTTACCGGCATCATCGCTAGCAGGCTATTCAATCTCGTTGCCAGCGTTTAGCCGTCAGCCCGTTTTTGCAGTGGTAGAAGTTCCAGATATTGGTGAAATAGCTGTTTATGTCAGTCACCTAAAATCTCAGAGAGCCACCGAAGCGATAGAAGAAGGTGGAGGACACCCGCTGGTGGGTCAATGGCTTTCAAGCCAGCAAAGAGGATGGGAAGCGGTGATGCTGAGATTGGCGATGGAACAACAATACGCGAAGCATCCGATTCCGACTGTTCTGATGGGAGATATGAATCAGTCGATCAGCAGTGACATCACAGGTTTACTGACCAAAACTATCGAAAGCGAATCAGGCCTTAAGCTGCGAGACAGTTGGGACATTTTCGCTATCAAGCAGCCTGAGACAGAGCGTCCACCCACACACTATCATTTCGCAAAAGGTAACGTGCTCGACTACATCTTATTGTCGCAGGAGTTTCAGCCCGACTCGCAGTACTCAATGGCCGATGTGACATCTTATTCCACGCTCGACAATCACCTCATAAATCCAAGTTTTGAGCGGGACAAGCAGGCGAGTGATCACGCGTTTGTCTCGGTGACAGTTAGGTTTGTGCTGTGATCGACACTAATTGATAGCTATTCATCAAATTTCCAATAATTAATGTGTTCTTCTAGCGATCGATAGCGTTTCAAGTGTGCAAAAAAATCCCCTCGCAAAAATGCAGAGGGGATTGAATTCGGAACGACTAGGCGTTACTTAGATTTTCTTTGTTGTTCTTTACGGGCAATTTTTTCTTTTCGACGTTGAGCAATCACCTGATCGGCCTCGCCTCCAACGTGTGTTTCGCCGCGTTTGTTAGCGAGTTGAACTTGCTTTTCACGCTCACGGAAGCGCGCTTTTTGCTCATCTGTATGCTTGTCGATACATTTAGGGCAGCTAACGCCTTTTTCAAACGCTTCCGATTCTATGTCTTCCTGAGTAATTGGCAAACGACACGCATTACACATCTCGTAGCCACTTTTCTCTAGCTGGTGGTTTACCGCGACACGGCCATCGAATACGTAGCAATCGCCTTCCCACATGCTTTCTTCTTCAGGCACTTCTTCAAGATACTTCAGGATGCCGCCTTCTAGGTGGTACACCTCTTCGAAGCCTTGTTCCTTCATGTAAGCCGTAGATTTTTCACAACGAATACCACCAGTACAGAACATAGCGACTTTCTTGTGCTTCGCTGGATCCATGTTTTCAGCGACGTACTCAGGGAAGTCACGGAAAGTATCGGTTTTCGGGTTAACGGCATTTTTGAAGGTACCAATTTCGATCTCGTAGTCATTACGTGTATCGACGACGAAAACTTCAGGATCTGAGATCAGCTCATTCCACTCGTCTGGCTTAACGTAAGTACCGACCACATGACGAGGGTCGATGCCTTCTACACCAAGAGTCACGATTTCTTTTTTCAACTTAACCTTGGTACGGTTAAACGGTTGGTTTGCGTCGAATGACTCTTTGTAAACGATATCTGCAAGGCGTGAATCCTGCTTGAACCAGGCGAGAAGAGTGTCGATACCTTCACGGCTAGAAGCGACCGTACCATTGATGCCTTCGCTGGCCAATAAGAGAGTGCCACGGATTTGATGTTGTTCCATCAGCGCTTTTAGCGGCTCACGAAGTTCCACATAATCTTCAAGACGCACAAACTTATAAAGCGCGCATACTACGTAATCTGTCATGTTTTTTCCTTTTAGCGAACTGGAGCGTAAATCCAGAGCTTTGAGTTAAATCGGGCGAAGTATAGCGGAGAGCGCTAGCGACAAATACAGACAGTTTTTAGGGTTAAATTGATGAATTATGTTTTGTCATATTCTGATGATAAAAGATTGATCTATACCGTTAGCTCAATCCGATTGCCGTCTGGGTCAAAGAAGCAACTTTCGTAGTAGCCATCCCCCGTCGTTCTCGGGCCACTAAGTAACTCGTAGCCATCTGCAACTAAACGTTGAGTCAATTGTTCTACCGCAAGCTCTGAACCAAGCGAAATGGCAATATGGATAAAACCAGTGAATTGGTCATATAGGTCATCTTTTGACTCTGGAATGCTGTCCATTTGCATCAGTTCTAGCCGGCAACCACTGCTAAACGATAGGAAGTAAGAAGAGAAGTTCTTTTCACTGTTATGGTATTTTTTATTGGGCGTTGCGTTGAAATACTTGATATAGAAATCTTTGAGTAACTCTAGCTGTTTGGTCCAGAGCGCAACGTGCTCAATGTTCATAATTGCATCTCAGTTGTTGTATTTGATAGGAAATGCTAATCGTGATCTAGGAAGGAAAAAAGAGATGATTTATTTCGTTTTTTTTCCTTATTACTGATGATATTGGTTGGGAAGAAGCTATGGATGCGTGACACTTAACTCTGGCGGAGTTGTAGTACAGAAACGAGGATCTGATTGCCGAATGCGTTTTCCCAATTAATGCTCTAATTGGGGGCGTTGGAACGAAATAAATCCTCTCATTTTGAATGGGAGGATTTATTATTGTGTTTTATGGCTTAAGGTTTGAGTTTAAGTACCTTATCGATATCTTCCGCGCTGTGGCGTTCTGGAACCTGCTCCCACTCTTCGCCCCATGCACGGTTGACGATACGACCACGCTGGACTGCATGGCGAGCTTCAATGGCTTCAGCCCAACGCTTAAGGTTTTTATAGCTATCTACGTCAAGAAATTCGCCAGCGTCGTAAATCTTACCCAGCACTAAATTGCCGTACCAAGGCCAGATAGCGATATCCGCAATGCTGTATTCTTCACCAGCGATAAAGGTATGGTTTGCTAGCTGCTTGTCCAACACATCTAGCTGACGTTTCGCTTCCATTGAGAAGCGATTGATTGGGTATTCAAACTTCTCTGGCGCGTAGGCGTAGAAATGACCAAAGCCACCGCCTAAGTACGGTGCGGAGCCCTGAAGCCAGAACAGCCAGTTCATGACCTCTATTTTCGCTGTAACATCTGTTGGTAGGAAATGGCCGAATTTCTCGGCAAGGTAAAGCAAAATATTACCAGATTCGAATACGTTGATTGGTGTGTCACCTGAGCGGTCAACCAATGCTGGGATCTTGGAGTTTGGGTTCACCTCGACAAAGCCAGAACCAAACTGATCTCCGTCGCCAATTTTTATCAAATAAGCGTCATACTCAGCGTCACTGACCCCAAGGGCGAGAAGTTCCTCAAGCATAATTGTCACTTTTTGGCCATTTGGTGTGCCCATAGAATGCAGCTGGATTGGGTGTGAACCAACGGGTAGCGCTTGCTCGTGTCGGGCCCCTGAATCTGGTCGGTTAATGCTGGCCCATTGGCCGCCATTCTCGTCATCCATTTTCCAAACTTTTGGTGGTACGTATTGGTTAGTCATTATGATTCCTTGTCCAAAATTGATATCCGGCACTAGATTAGATGGTGGTGATATGAAGAGATAAAAACCCCTCGTTATCAGATTATTAGAACCTTTGGTTATTGCAAATCGGTTAATTGAATAAGGGGTTGCTAATGGAGGGAGATGGACGGATAAGCAACCCATTTATTTTACCTTAGGGGTGGTACGACTATGCTCGCTTAAGGTGTTCTAGTGCTGAGTGGAGTGAGGGGAGAATATAATGCCCCAATGCTTTTACGTCTTCGCAAGGTTCCACTAGGTCGGGGATTTGGTAGGTGGTCATCTTCGCGGCTACGGCACTCTTTACACCATTATTGGAGTCTTCGAATGCGATACAGTGTTCGGCGTGAGCATTGACTCGATCGGCTGCCAGTAGATAGATCTCTGGATCGGGCTTGCCGACTGACACTTCGCAGCCGCAAGTCAGGCTGTCAAAGTATGAGTCTAAACCCGCAAGGCGCAGTTTAACTTCTGCGACGTCACGCTGAGTAGAGGTCGCCACAGCGGTTGGAATTTGCTGTTGTTTGAGCCATTCCAAAAGTTCAACAACGCCGTCTTTAACTGGAATAGGTTTGTGTTTGACGATAGCATCGTAGTTGCGACGCCACTCATTGTGGAGTTTGTCGAGGTCATCCCCATAAGCGGCTCGAAAGATCTTTTCTATGCCTGCGGAGTTACGACCGATGATGGAGAGATAAACGTCTTCATAGAAAGGTAGGTTGACGTTCACGCAAGCTTGTTTAAAAACACGCATGCATACACGCTCGGTGTCCAACAGAAGGCCATCCATATCAAAGATAGCGGCTTGAATTTTCATGAGTACAGCATATTAATTAACAGTTCGGGCGCTCATTTTTGCACACTTCTAAATTATAGTAAAAGCGCCGAAAAAAGGTCTGGTATTGACCAGACCTTTACTAGTTGTACTTAGACTATAGCATCCACATTCTTGCCGTACGTGCCGGAATATTGAATGTATGGTTACGCGATGTGACGACAGTGGTATCTCCAGTTAGCGTATCTTTGTAAGCAAGGTTCCAGTTGAACTCATGTTGATACGTATCGACGGTTATAGACTTTGCTTCGCCACACTTATTGATGCCAACGACGCCCGCTTTACCACGCTTGAAAACCAGCGTGCATTGATCACTGTGCACAACAGTCATTGGTTCACCTTGCATCGAGTTGTGGAACTTAAGCATGTTGATCATCGTGGTGTCTTTCCATACGTCAGCCCAGCGGCCATTATCTCTATCTTCGCTGTCTGGTAGTTCATCACTATAGATAAGTGGTGTGCCGCCATCTTTACCCAATACGTAGGCATAAGCTAACTGCTCATCTTTGGGGTCCATAATTTGATAGCGAAAACCATCGTTGGTGGGAATGTCGTGTGTCACAGTGAAGGTAATGGCACGTGAATTCTCTAAAGCTTGACCGAACGCTTGAGGATCATGGAGTTGGCTTAATCCACCACTGAAAGAGAAAGCGCTGCGAATAGAAGCGAACAGAGGGAAATCGTAAGCGGCATGATCGGTGTTGTTTAAATAGGGCGCTAAAAAGGCTTCATAACCGCTATCGCCCTTACCACCACTGGTAATGACCTCACCGAAAACATGCATTCCAGCAGTAATGTCTGATGTGAAAATCTGATCGATTTGATACTGGCTCATGTGTTTGACGGCATCAATGCGAAACCCCTTGATTCCCATAGACTTGAGTGCTTGAAGGTAGTTTTTCTGCTGTGACACAACCCAGTTATTGGGATCTAAATCTGGTAGTCCGGTATCGCCATTGTCACCACAAAGTCGCCAGTACTGTACGTGACCAGGGTCGTTCCAGTTGGTGATACAACCCGCTGGGTGGAAGTCATTGCCAGAAAAAAGATTTTGGCTCAAGTTGCCAAATAAGGTCTGGTTGGCGTAGTAGTGACTACGTGAAGCGTACTCGTTAAGTACGTCTGAGCCTGGGTAGTTGAGATCGCTGCGCTTTGACGCCTCATTGGCCATATGGTTGAGGACAACATCGGCATAGACTTCGACGCCTTGTGTTTTAAGTGCAGCGATCATGGCTTCTAAGTCTTGTTTATTGCCCAGTGGAGAGTCGATAACACGAAAATCCTGAGGTTGATAGCGTGCCCACCATTTTGTGCCGCTAGATTTCATCGCGGGAGAAATTAGAACCTTTTTGAATCCGTTAGCGGCGATTTGCTGGGCGTTGTTTGTCACATCCGAATATTTCCAGTTGAACGCGTGTAGGATTGCGTCGGCATAGGTCAGTTGCGGTGCGCTGAGCGCAACAGTGGCAGCGAGTAAAGTTGTTATTTTTTTCATAGGGTGTTTCTCGTTATTGATATTCAGGGCAATGATATTTTTATAAATTGCTATTAATAGTGCTTGAAATGGAAGACTGGATTACGGTCACACTCTGTAGGGGGGCAATTTACAAAATTCCTACAGGGGTAGAATTTTGTGATGAGTTTGGTTGTTTTGCGTTCGAATTGGTTGGTAAATGTCCAATTTTCAAGGGTTAAATGACGCCTCGCTGCTGACAGATGATTGTCGTCGTTGCGGAAATCAAAGAATGACGAATAGTGAAAATGATCCGTAATGTTTAGTAGACTGTGTCCCTAATTACAAAATGATAAAGGGAAATGAGAATGAGTCAGCAGAAAGTCGCGTTTATTGGCTTGGGTGTAATGGGCTACCCTATGGCAGGCTACTTGAGTAAAGCGGGATATTCCACCAAAGTGTTTAACCGCACTAAAACCAAAGCAGACAAATGGGCTGAGGAATACCAAGGTGTTGCGTGTGAGACGCCTAAACAAGCGGCTCAGGATTGTGATGTTGTGTTTGTTTGCGTGGGTAATGACGACGACGTACGCAGTGTGATTTACGGTGAAGATGGCGTTCTTGCTGGATTGAAGGCAGGAGCCGTGCTGGTGGATCATACGACAACGTCCGCTGAGCTAGCGGTTGAATTGTCGGCTGCAGCTAAAGAAAACGGCAATCAGTTTATTGATGCGCCAGTTTCTGGTGGTCAAGCGGGCGCTGAGAATGGCGTGTTGACCATTATGTGTGGCGGTGATCAAGTGGTGTTCGAACAAATCTCACCAGTGATGGATGTGTACGCTAAACAAATGACGTTGCTGGGAGAAAATGGCCAGGGTCAACGTTGTAAAATGGTTAACCAAATTTGTATTGGCGGTATTCTCCAAGGGCTTAGCGAAGCGTTGCTACTCGCTCAAAAATCTGGTTTGGATGTAAAACAAGTGGTTGAAACCCTCAAACATGGTGCAGCGGGTTCATGGCAAATGGAAAATCGCGCCGTGACCATGTCACAAGATAAGTTTGATTTTGGTTTTGCTATTGATTGGATGCGCAAAGACTTAGGGTTCTGCCTGAAAGAAGCGGAACGAGTCGGGCTAGATTTACCGTTAACTAAGAAGGTCGATGAGCAATACGCTGAGCTACAACAAGATGGCTATGGGCGTATGGATACATCTGTTCTGATGAAAGCGGTGGCGAAAAAACAATAAGCGCTGAGTCAAACAATACGCCGATGCGTGCAGGTTAGCGATCGGCGTATGGATTTCAGTACTGATTCAAGCGGGATACTCTATATCAGTAGAAGATGAACAGCTCTTTGGTGTCAAATAACTTAAAGAATTCGAATCCTTTCATAGCCAACTCTCCTCATTTGTAACATCTATGGTTAATGGATTGGTGAAGCCTTATATGAGCTTCATTGCTTAACTGCTGTTACCTATCTAAAACTAGTG
The DNA here is from genome assembly GCF_027587155.1 of Vibrio sp. T11.5. NCBI lineage: Bacteria > Pseudomonadati > Pseudomonadota > Gammaproteobacteria > Vibrionales > Vibrionaceae > Vibrio > Vibrio sp. T11.5. The sequence goes on along the minus strand of NZ_JAPPTP010000013.1, from coordinate 26,519 downwards.
CAACCTACAGTTTTTTGCCAAATTGTTGATGAGTTAAACATCTGTCCAGATCAAATCTCTGCTACCCCACGGACTCACAAAAGCCGTGGGGCGTTATTGCAAGTTATTGTTTCAAATCGAAGCGGTCAGCGTTCATTACTTTGGTCCAAGCGTCTACGAAGTCGCGGACGAATTTCTCTTTGTTATCATCCTGAGCGTAGACTTCAGCGTAAGCACGTAGGATGGAGTTAGATCCAAATACAAGGTCGACTCGGGTTGCTGTCCATTTTTCTTCACCGCTGCTGCGCTCGACAATAGAGTAGGAGTTACGCCCAGTTGGCTTCCATGTGTATCGCATGTCTGTCAGGTTGATGAAGAAATCGTTCGTCAGTGCACCGACATTATCAGTGAATACACCGTGACTAGACCCAGAGTGGTTGGTTCCAAGCACACGCATACCACCAATCAGAACCGTCATTTCTGGGGCCGTTAAACCCAATAGCTGTGCATGGTCTAACATCAACTCTTCAGGGCTTACCGCATAATGCTGCTTCTGCCAGTTTCGGAATCCGTCAGCGACAGGCTCCAGCACATCAAAGGAATCGACATCTGTTTGGGCAGCACTTGCATCACCACGTCCCGGAGCAAAAGGAACGGAGATGTTTATACCAGCGGCGCGCGCTGCTTGCTCAATGCCAACGTTACCAGCAAGAACTATGGTATCCGCGACACTTACACCTGACTCAGAGGCGATACCCTCTAGAACCGAAAGGACTTTAGCGAGCTTTTCGGGTTCGTTACCTTGCCAACGATTTTGTGGCGCAAGGCGGATACGAGCACCATTAGCGCCACCACGTTTGTCTGAGTTACGATAGGTACGAGCACTGTCCCAAGCGGTGGAAACCATCTCGCTAACGCTTAAACCACTTGCGGCGATTTTAGCTTTGACCGCTGCAACATCGTAATTGCTTTGACCAGCAGGGACAGGATCTTGCCAAGTTAGCTCTTCTGCCGGAACATCTGGGCCAAAGTAGCGGGATTTTGGTCCCATATCGCGGTGAGTCAGCTTAAACCACGCACGAGCGAAGGTGTCGGAGAAGTAAGCGGGATCCTTGTAGAAGCGTTCTGATATCTTGCGGTATTCAGGATCAATTTTCAGCGCCATATCGGCATCCGTCATGATCGGGTTGTGACGAATACTTGCATCTTCGACATCAACAGGTTTGTCTTCCTCTTTGATGTTATCTGGTTCCCACTGCCATGCACCCGCTGGACTCTTTTGCAAAGACCAGTCATAGCTGAACAGCAGATGGAAGAAACCGTTATCCCATTGAGTTGGATGGGTTGTCCACGCACCTTCCAACCCACTGGTCACAGTGTCACGGCCAATACCACGAGAGGTGTGGTTGTTCCATCCAAGACCTTGTTCATCTAGCTCTGCACGCTCTGGTTCGGCACCCAGTTTATCGGCGTCTCCATTACCATGTGCTTTACCCACGGTGTGGCCACCAGCGGTCAGTGCGACAGTTTCTTCATCGTTCATTCCCATACGTTCAAAAGTGACACGCATGTCCTGAGCCGTTTTTAGTGGGTCTGGTTTACCATCAACACCTTCAGGGTTGACGTAGATTAAGCCCATCATGACAGCGGCAAGCGGGTTTTCTAAGTCACGCTCACCCGAATAGCGACTGTTTTCACCACCGCTCTCTGCTAGCCATTCTGTTTCTGCGCCCCAGTAGATGTCTTTTTCTGGGTGCCAGATGTCTTCGCGACCAAATGCAAAGCCGAAGGTTTTCAATCCCATAGATTCATAAGCCATGTTGCCAGCTAGGATCATCAGATCAGCCCAACTGATTTTATTGCCATATTTCTGTTTAATAGGCCAAAGCAAGCGACGAGCTTTGTCTAGGTTTGCATTGTCAGGCCAAGAGTTCAGAGGAGCAAAGCGTTGGTTACCGGTATCCGCACCACCGCGGCCATCGCCAGTACGATAAGATCCTGCAGAGTGCCATGCCATCCGAATCATTAAGCCACCGTAATGGCCCCAGTCTGCTGGCCACCAGTCCTGACTATCAGTCATCAGAGCTTTAACATCATTCTTTAACGCTTCAACATCGAGCTTTTTAAGCTCTTCACGATAGTTAAAGCCTAGGCCCATTGGATTCGATTTCTGGTCGTGCTGATGCAAGATGTTGAGGTTGAGGGCGTTTGGCCACCAAGCTACGTTTGATGAGTCTGAAGAAGTTGCACCGCCATGCATGACAGGACATTTACCGCCAGTATTCACGTTTTTGTGTTCCATGATTTGCTCCTTTAGTGTCGCTTATTCACGGCCACCACTTTGATGTTTCTTATATCGGTGACCATCGAATCATTGGTTAGCCAGTTAAAACCAAGGACGTTTTCTATCGGTCTAGCGTCTGATTGAATATCCGTCATTGGACTGACTTGATAGCATTGAGAATAGATGGCGAGAGAGCTTTTATAAAACTGGTTGTGGCTATGTTATTGATAGACGTTTTCTATCTCATGCATACCGATGGCGTAAGAGGCAAAATATCACGGAAATTTAAAAAGGGAAGCAGGGCTGCCAGCGAAGATTAGCAACCCTGTACACGAGTAATTAGCTGAACTTTATTTCAAGCTGTTCGGCGGTCTGCCAACTATCGTGGCTGGCAAGTTGTGAGGCATACTGGACAATATTGGTGTAGCGCTCAAGTAAGCCAAAGTTCGTCAGAATATCAACAATAAATGACATCATAATATCCGCACCAGTGAGTTTTTCGGCGACTAGGTAACGCTTGCCTTGCAAACGCTGGTCGACATAACTCATCACTTTGTGTAACTCGACTTCAGCATAATCAGGTAGGAAGTTCATTTGAGCGCCATCTTTAGAAACGAAGACCTTTAGTAGTAACGGTAGAGCAGCAGAGCTTTCTGCAAAGTGCAGCCACTGCAGGTAGTCGAGGTGGTCATCAGAGCCTTTAGCTGGCGCCAGCTTCTCTGGCGCATACTTATCGATAAGATATTCAGTGATTGCGCCAGACTCTGTAATGACGCGGCCATCTTCTTCAATCACCGGAGATTTACCCAGTGGGTGGATAGATTTAAGCTCTGGTGGCGCGAGAAAGGTCACACTATCACGATGGTAGGGGACGATGTCATAATCGATGCCTAGCTCTTCTAACAACCAGATAATACGTTTGGAGCGAGACTGGTTAAGGTGATGTAGTTTAATCATGCTGACCTCTGTTTATAGTGGACGGTTAGTTTTTACAACCAGTTTGCCAAAGTTTCTACCTTCCAGAAGGCCGATGAATGCTTCTGGCGCATTGTCAAACCCTTCCACTAAATGTTCACGATAATGAATTTTTCCTTCCGCAAGCCATTGGCTCATGTCGGTTGCAAACTCTTCATAACGATGAGCGTAATCATCAAAAATAATGAAACCCTGCATTTTGATTCGCTTGATCAGCAACTGCCCCATCAGCATTGACATTCTGTCAGGGCCTTGAGGGAGCGATGTTGCGTTGTATTGAGAAATCAAGCCACACAGTGGAATACGCGCTCCAGTGTTGAGAAGGGGCATCACAGCGTCAAATACTTTACCGCCAACATTCTCAAAGTAAACGTCGATGCCTTGGTCACACGCTGTCGCTAGCTGTTCTGCAAAATCTTCCGCTTTATGATCGATACACTCATCAAAGCCTAATTGTTCTACCGCATAACGACACTTTTCCTCGCCACCGGCAACGCCAATTACACGACAACCTTTTAGTTTGCCTATCTGTCCGACCATAGAACCTACCGCACCTGTTGCAGCAGCGACTACTAAGGTTTCGCCAGCTTTTGGTTGGCCGATATCCAGCAAGCCCATATAAGCCGTGAAGCCCGGCATACCCATCACACCGAGTGCATAAGAGGGGTGAGTTGGGCTCATGCCCATTTTAATAAGGCCTTCACCATTTGAAATGCCGTAATCTTGCCAGCCAGTGAAAGCCAATACCCATTCACCAACTTGGTAGTCTGGATGATTGGAGGTTTCTACCTGACACACTGTGCCACCGACCATGACATCGTCGATATCAACAGGATCCGCGTAGGATTTTGCATCGTTCATGCGGCCACGCATGTAGGGGTCAAGTGACAAATAGACGCTTCTTAGCAGCAATTCATCTTGAGCAGGCGTAGGCTTTTCTGTTTCTTCTAAGCGGAAGTTTTCGCTAACAGGTGCGCCTACAGGGCGTGAAGCAAGAACAATGCGGCGGTTTACGTTGTTAGTCATTGTGTTTCCTATTATTAGACCAGTCGTCTAGTTTGGATTTCAAAAAATTCCCGTTGATTTGTTGCATCAAACGGGAATGTGTTACTTAAGCGCTAAGTAGAGAGTGAGTGCTCTCTAAACTACGTTCAAGATGTGCTTGATCCTGAACCAGTTTGTTGAGAAGGCTCGCACCAAGCCATTGTTGGTAAAGCTGGGTCGCAACTTGCTGCGCATCCAATGCTTTTATCGAACCGTCTTCGATACCGGATTCTATGCACTGAGCAATGGAATCAATGACTTGTCCTGCACCGTTCGCAAGAGTGATTCGCATCGGCTCCGACAAGTCAGAAACCTCGGCACTAAGCTTAACCACCAGGCATCGGTTAGCATTACAGACACCATTTTCTACTTCTAGCCAGCGGGAGAAGTAGCCCATTAAACGTTGATAGCCATTCCCTTCCTCTGTATGAAAAATCACATTGATTCGAGCTAGGTAGCTTCTGAAATAATCTTCAATCAGTGCCTCACCAAATTGCTCTTTGGATTTGAAATAGTGATAGAAGGAGCCTTTTGGCACATCGGCTGTTTTAAGCAGTTCAGATAAACCGACGGCGGTGAAACCTTTGTTCACTGCTAATTCGTAACCCACATTGAGAATATGTTGGCGAGTGTCGTTTGTTTTTTCGTTCATGGGCGAACTATAAAGCAAATTAGACCAGTCGTCTAGTGAGTGTGAAAGCTTTGAGAGGATGAATTACCGCGCCGTTGAAGGTTAAGCCGCATACAAAGAGGAACGGCGAGAGTTGGACGGAGTGAAAAAGACTCACACAATTACGAACTAAATAAGTTCCCTTCGAATGATGGAAAAACGCCGAATGGACGCAAAAAGTCAAACGATATTGTTTAGTGATATTACTATTAAAGGTAGATAAATGTAGAAGGTCTTTGACTCTATCCAATGAAGTTATTGCTGATAGTTTCACTAAACTTTCGTATTGAGTCATCGCTTTGTATGAAGGAGAGAGGATGAAGTGGTTGCGTTTAGGAACGATCATTCTTGCTCTAGCGGCCGTAAAGCCTTGTTTGGCAAGGCCAGTTGATTTGGTCACGCTGGAATATCCTCCCTACATAGAAATGCAGGGACAACAGGTATCAGGCGTTGCGGTTGAATTAGTCAGGTATGTATTTCACCAGCTTGAAACTCCCGTCAACATTACGGTACTACCATGGGCAAGAGCATTGACACTTGTGAAGCGTGGCCGGGCTGATGGCATATTTACCGCATTCAAAAATCCTGAGCGCGAGAAATTTGCCGATTTTAGTCAGAATGTCCTCTTCGTTCAAAACATCAGTTTGATGGCGCTCAAAGGTAGTAACTACAAACCTGAGGAAATTTTAGCGGGTGATGTATCCAATATTGCGTTGTGTGTCGTTAACGGCGTAAGTTACGGAAAACGGATGGACGCGAAGATTAAGGAAGGTCGCTTTCGGCTGATTTTCCAAAAAAACAGCACGGTAGAATGTGCTCACCTGGTGCGCACTAAACGCGCTGATATCTGGGTGAACAATGAATTTGGCGCCCGAAGCATTCTGGTTAGAGAAGGGTTGGATAGTGATATTGATATTTTGTCACCTCCCGTTGAAGCAACACCCAGCTACATCGCTTTTTCCAAAGAGCGCAGTCATGCCGAGTTACTCGAGCGCTTTGACCAAGTACTGTTCGATATGAAGCAAGATGGGCGTTACGAAGCCCTCATCTATGATTACTTTGAGAACATGAGAGTTAAATGAGAGGCTCTCTTTTCATGTAGATAAAAGCGTTGTCTTCGCCGGTGATATGAAACCCAAAGCGCTGATATAGTCTACCAACCTGATTTCCTTGTAAGTAGCACAGTTGGATAGACTTACGTTTTGCGTCGGCAAGCTCAATACAGTATTGCAGGATTTTGCTTCCCATTCCTTTGCCGTGGTATTGGGTGAGCAGGAAGAAACGACAAAAGTAAAAGTGTTCTCCTTTGTCTTGCAGCAAAAAGCTGCCAATGGGTTGACCGTTAACAGTCACTATGGAGGGCTGGTCTTCTTGCCACTCTTCAAGGTGAATACGTTGTTGCACTTGTTCATTCCAACCGAATACGGCTTTTATCGCGTCGTATTCTGCATTCTTTTTGAGAGAGAATAAGAAGTCGAAATCGCCCGGTGTAGCCGGGCGAAAATCAAAGTCGATCATGCATCAACCAGTTCATAAGTGATCAAGAAAAGCTCGTCTGTATTGGGGTAGATTTCCCGAATCAGCTGTTTAAGTTTTGGTAGCTCAATCGCTTCTTGCTCAGCGTGAAACTCGTTGATATCGTCAAAGTGAAGGGGTTCTACCGCTAGAATCTTCACCTCACATACTTTCTCATCTTTCTCCAAGGTGAAGACTTCAACCTGAGTACCTGGCACGTAATGAGCTTCTGATTCATCACGAATGGTAATGGTTTTTTTACCACAAGTGATCAGTGGAGTCAGAAACTCAAAAAAGAGAATTTTGGTCGGTGCGATCATTGGGAATCCTTGTTTTGACGCTTGTGTTTAGGTACGTAGTTTAAAATGGAAATAGGCACAGGTTTACGCGGCTCAAATCCTTCAACGTCACGACGTTCAATCAGATGGCCGAGGCGGCTTTCGATCATGCACAAATTCTTGAAGTTATCTTTAGATACAAAGGAGATGGCCTCGCCTTGTGCATCCGCACGACCTGTTCGACCAATACGATGTACGTATTCATCAGCAGGGAAAGGCAGATCGTAGTTAATAACACGAGTCAGGCCTTCAATGTCAATACCACGAGCGCCGACACCTGTGGCGATCATGTATTGGATTTTGCCCGCTTTAAAATCTTCGAGTAGCTGAGAACGTACGGCTTGGCTACGACCGCTGTGAAACGCTTCGGCTTCAATACCGCGCTTTTCCAATTGTTGAGCCAGTTTGGCTGCGCCGTGTTTCGTTTCGATAAAGATCAGAGCCTGATCCCAATTGTTTTCTTTGATTAGGTGGCTGAGGAGAGCGGACTTCTTGTCTTTATCGACCGTAATTAGCCACTGTTCGATATTCTTTTTCGACGCTTGATTGGCTGAGATTGAAATCTCGTATGGATCGTGTACCGCTGTTTTCGCTAGGTCTCGAACTTTATTCGATAGAGTGGCGGAGAACAGCAAGTGCTGAATATCGGTTGGCAGTCGGTCAAGGATTTTGTTGATGTCGTCAATAAACCCCATATCGAGCATACGGTCGGCTTCATCCAGTACCAACATTTCAACTTCCTCAAAATGTACGGCGTGTTTGCCATACATATCGATCAGTCGACCGGGTGTCGCGACCAGAATATCCACGCCTTCAATTAGGGCTTGTTTCTGAGCCTGTTCATCCACACCGCCGTACATCGCGAGTGACGTAAGAGCGAGGTGTTGGCCGTAGTCTCGAATCTTTTCTTCAACCTGTACAGCCAACTCACGTGTTGGCGTGAGAATCAAACCACGAATACGTTTCTTACGCTGTATTTCTCCCTGACTCAATTTTTCCAGCATTGGCAGCACAAAGCTAGCGGTTTTACCTGTACCTGTTTGTGCGGCTGCAATTAAATCTTCGCCACGCAGAACCACAGGAATAGCCTTGGTCTGAATCGTCGTCGGTTTATCGTAACCCAGTTGTTGAATGGCGTCGGTAATTGGTTGGCTTAAGCCGAGCTTAGAGAATGGCATCTGTACACTCTGAATCTAACTAGTGAAGCGGGGTAAACCCAGTATTTGGCACTGAGTTTAACATGAATACGTCCACACGGGATCGTTACCTCGCTTAATTCTCGTAATATCAGCGACTAAGAATCTCCGTCACAATGTCTGTTTTTACAGAGTTAGCGATAAAGCAATGTTGATGAGCGAGGTGATGCATCTTCTCTAGCTGGGCGTAATCAGGTTGCTTGCTACCAGAAAACACGATGTTAGGTCTTAGGGTTACTTTCGTTACCGAGGTTCGACCTTTGTCATCTTCTTCCATAATGCCTATGGCTTCATCAACATAAGAGTCGATGACGTAACGACGTTTAGCAGCAATCCCTAAAAATGTCAGCATGTGGCAGCTTGAAATAGCGGCAATAAATGCCTCTTCAGGATCGACATTTTCTTCGACCGAATAAGGCAACGGTACCACATGAGGTGATGCAGACGCAGGGACACGGACGCCGCCGTCAAACTCCCACAGATGCCCACGGCTGTATTGGTTGTCGCTGAATGTCTCATGTTCGGCCCGCTTCCAGCGAATGGTAGCACTGTAATCTGACATGCATTCCTCCATGAATATGATGCAAAATAAGAGAAGTAGACCTTCGTAGAATATCGTATTAACGGGGTGTGACATAGGCAGTATGTCAATAATTCGGAAGCGTTTATCGACTCTGATTGCAGTCTCTACCGACTTATAGGCTTTTATCGCTATCCCAAAACTCTGATAGTGACTATTTTTCATCGATTACAATGGCTTGATAGGCTGTGTTTCGAGACTAGCCCTATACTATGAAACGTTAGGGATAAATAAAAAGGAACCCAAGCCAATGAAATGTGCTTCCCCTCTGACACTACTACTGAGTTTAACTATGAATGGCAATCTGCACGCTGCTGACTCTGCGGAGATGGTGTTAACCAATGCCCATATTTACGGTCATCAAAACGCCGATTCGATCGCTATCGCCAACGGTAAAATTCTTTATGTCGGTTCACAAGAAGATATGAAGAGATTCGCTGGCTCGATGACTGAAACCATAGATTTGGACGGTGGTTTTATCGCACCGGGCTTTATCGACAACCATAATCATGTCTTTGAGGCTGCGTCGGAAGCGGGCGGTCAATGTGAGCTGAGTATGGATGCAGGGATTGAAGAACAAATCCCCTATCTAAAAGCGTGTCGTAAAGAGGCACGCCGAGGTGAGTGGGTAATGGGCTATGGTTTTTCGATAGAAGCAGTGCTGGCAGAAGACAACAGACGGACGCCATTAGAGGTCATCGACTCGATTTTCCCTGATCAGCCTGTGATCATTATGGAACAGACTTCCCACTCAATGTGGGTCAATTCGGTTGCGTTAGATGTCGCGGGTATCAATAAACATTCACCGGAGCCACAAGGTGGCAAGATCCTCAAAGATGAAGAGACTGGTGAGCTCAATGGCATCTTGTTTGATAACGCTGGCGATATTGTTATGGAGATGGCTTGGAATAGTCTTGAAGAACAGTTTGATCAAAGTTATGAAGGAATGATGGCTGGGCTCGATGAAGCGCGACGACATGGAATTACCACCATAGGTGATGGCCGACTCTACTGGAAACGTGGTTGGTATGAAGTATGGAAAGAAGCAGAAAAGCGCGGTGACCTGACGGCACGTGTTTCTTTAAGGCCTTGGATCTACCCGACAGATTCAATGCAGCCGCAACTTTCCTTCCTGTCTAAAGTGTTGGCAACAGACAAGTCGCGTCTTGTACTGGTGGATCAAGTCAAAATGTACAGCGATGGTATTCTGGTCAATGGGACGGCGAAGACGCTCGCACCTTACTTAGACACTTATATTCCAGACGAGCCCTACGGTATTAATTACATTCCGCCCAAAGCAATGGCTGATTGGCTCAACGCATTGGATAAAATTGGCTATGGTGCGCATATCCACGCGATTGGTGATGGAGCGATACGCGAATCCCTCAATGCGATAGAGGGCATGCGTAAGCAAGGCAGCAATAAAAACTACACCCTGACCCATGTAGAGCTGGTGAATTCGAAAGACGTCGAACGTTTTTCTCAACTTAATGTAACCGCGGACTTTCAAGTGGGGTCTGACTATGTTGCCTATCACGAGCATCAATGGGCGGAGGCGTTTCTCGGCGCGAAGAGAACACGAGCACTCATGAACCTGAAAGCCATATTCGAAACAGGTGCTAACGTTTCCTTAAGCAGTGACTGGAATGTGCATGACATCAATCCTTTGGTTGGGATTGGTAACAGTTTAATTATGGGCAAAACCGGCTTGCCGAGTGTGGAAGATGCCATAGACGCCTATACCATCAATGCGGCAGTGAGTTTAGGCCTCGATGACATTACGGGCTCAATTGAAGTGGGCAAAGCGGCAGACTTTGCGATTCTATCGCGTGATATTACAAAACTGTCGGCAGAGAAAATCAAAAAGACAGATATCTGGATGACGTTCCTCAATGGCCAAGTTGTCTATGACATCGACGAATAAATCATCGCGCTGCACTATCCTCTAGTGCGGCGTTGTATTCCAGCTGATTAGCGCGTGAATTCATGGCATTGTCTGAGTGATTTTATAACTTGATGGCCTGTTTTTGACAGGGTCAGTCCTGGTCGCCAGCTCAGCTCGACGCGTCGTGGGATATCACTCTGTTCAAACTCAGAATCCAGCTTAATTAAGTTACCAGTCTCAAGCTGTGCCTTGATGTTTGCTAAGGGCAGAAAAGCAAAACCATGACCAGATTCAAGCAGTTTAATCAATATAGATAAATCACTGATGATGGCATAATCTGGGCTGAAACCTTCACCCTCTTCGCCAACCTCTCCCCATATCAGTTCTTTGTGTTTATTGAGATCAGCAATCGATACAGGTTGAGTCTTCGCTAGAGACATAGAGTGTTGGCAAACTAAGCCCTCTGAATAACATCCCAGTTTGGCGCATTCCACGTCTGGCTGATGAAGCTGATTTGATTCATGTCGAACGATAACGTCAGCTTCTCCAGCGACCAAAGCTTCTCGTAAGTCAGTATGTTCCCCACGATAGATCTCGACATCAAGATTGGGCAGCTGAAAAAGATCCCCGATGGCGTTTAACAGCAATGATTCAGGTACATAATGCTCAATACCTATGCGTACAGCGATTGGCTCACCAAAACTTATTGCAGCTGCTTTATCGGCGAGTTTATCCAACTGGGCAAGCGTATGAGTCAAGGAAGGAAGTAATTGCTCACCTTGCTCGCTCAAGGTACTTTTGTTACCTGTACGATCAAAGAAAGTGACACCTAAATCAATTTCAAGATCAGAGATCCACTGGCTGACCTGAGACTGCTTTTTACCGAGCTTCCGCGCTGCCGCTGAAATAGAACCATTTTCAATGGCGAGAAGAAGAGCTTTAAGGTGAGTGGTATTCATCAGTGATTTCCGAGCAGTTAAGGCAATAGAGCCCATTTTAGAAAATACTCGTAACGTTGTGAACAATGGAGACCAAGTTGGACTTGATTAATGTCGATGCCAACCTATTTGTTGTCACTGGCACGACAATAAAAGTTGCGATCTCACATACAGGGTAATCAAGAGTCGAAATAGGCTCATTTTTGACTAAGATTGTGCGACGATTTGCGTCGTGGTAACTGGAATTCAAGGGGCTGTCAATGATAACAGAAAAACAGAAAATGCTCGCAGGTGAACCCTACGATGCTTGGGACAAACAGCTGTACAGTGAACGTATTGATTGCCGAAAAAAACTACAAAAGCTCAACAACAGCATTCCTGATACGGTTCAATGGCGAGAAGCGATAGATACTCTAATTCCGGATTCCGAAGGCGCCTATATCGAGCCACCGTTTCGCTGTGATTATGGCTCTAATATCAAACTGGGAAAAAACTTCTACGCTAATTTCAATTGTATCGTGTTAGATGTTGCACAAGTCGACATTGGTGACAACGTATTATTTGCTCCAAATGTTCAAATCTATACGGCAGGTCATCCATTAGATGTCAAAGGTCGGGTGGAAGAAGGGATAGAATTCGGTACATCCATCACGATTGGGAATAATGTCTGGCTAGGCGGCGGGGTTATCGTCTGTCCGGGGGTGTCCATTGGCGAAAACAGTGTGGTGGGAGCGGGCAGTGTTGTTACAAAAGATATACCCTCTAACGTGGTAGCTGCAGGGAATCCCTGTAAAGTCATAAAACCTATCGAGCAAAGATAACTTAGCCTTGTGTTGTTATGCCATGGATGAACTGATTATTGCGTTTATTCGCCTCATTCACAGCTTTAATGTTGAATTTGATGTGAAAGCGATGACTTGGCTATTTTTGAGATTGGCACACTCATTCAGTATGAGCATGTCTGTTATAGTCCCGTTCTTTCACTCACTAGTTAAAGCGCCAATGATGGTCTAGCGAGAATAAATTGAGTATGTGCTCAACGAAATAGAACCACGTGCAATGTATGAACGTTGGCTGGCAAGGAGAATAATGGAAGTTCAACTAGTAAAAATAAAACCTGAAGAGCGATACGTACTTGAGAATTTGTTCTGTTATTACGTCTACGACATGTCAGAGTATATGAAATGGAATCCAACTAAAGATGGTCATTTCGATGGGTATGATGTTTCAAAGTTCGATCCTTACTGGGAGCGAGATGACCACACTCCTTATTTCATAAAGGTCAACAACGAAATGGCTGGTTTTGTTCTGGTTCGTCGTTACCCCAGTGACCCAAAACGGTACGACATTGAGCAATTCTTTGTGCTACGCAAGTTTAAAGGTCAGGGAGTCGGTCGGGGCGTTTTGGCGCAAGTCGTGAAAGCCTATCCGGGCAAGTGGCAGATTCGAATTCTGCAAGAAAATTCAGGCGCGCTCAGTTTCTGGAAGTCTGCAGTATCGCGTATCGTCGGTGAAAACTATACGTTGTCAAAAGCGAACGATGTGGATCTTGTTATGCTCTTTATCCAATTTGAGACACCCAGCGGACAAGCCATGCACGCGTCATTTGGTCGTGAGGCGCTTTAAACTTAAAAACTTAAAAACTTAAAGGCACAGGCACCCTAAGAAAGGACAAGTCGTTACCTGCGTAGGTAAGATATCGGATTTGTTGGTTTTCATGTGGTGTTAGCAATCGAAGACAGCGAGAAGGAGTTGCGAATGAAAGTTGCGCTGGTTACTGGAGGCTCGAAAGGCATTGGTTTACAGGTGGTCATAAGACTGATAGAGCTAGGATATAAAGTCGTCACTTGCTCTCGTTCACAAGAAACGTGGACTAAAGTGTTAGCTAAGTATCCCAAGCTAAATAGTGTGGATTACCAGACGGTCGACATCGCGGATGAACGAGCACTAGAAAAGTGGTTTGCTCATATCGCAGAACAGTATGGGCGGCTGGATGTTGCAGTAAACAACGCATCACCAACACTGGCTTCTAGGGGGAGTATTACTGACGTAGACGTATCACGTCTCAAAGAAACACTGCACGTGGACTTTTTATCCCAAGCATTATGCTTACGTGCCGAACTAAAATTGATGAAGGAGGGGGCATCAATCGTTAACGTTAGCTCCGTTAATGGTCTTAGACCGACTCCCAATGCATCAATGTACAGTGCCGCTAAACACGCTCTTGAAGGATTAACTCGTTCCGTTGCTCTTGAAAGCATTGCCGATGGAATCCGAGTCAATGCTGTAGCACCCGGTGTAACATGGACGCCACGCTGGGAAGAGCGCCAGCTTGAGGTGCCGAGTATTCGCGCCGATGTATCTGATGTCGTTCCGGTGAAGCGCTTCGGAGAAGTGAATGAAATCGTCAATGCGATCGAGTTCTTGTTGTCTGATAAGGCGAGCTATATTGTTGGTCATACATTGGTCGTGGATGGTGGGCTATCATTGGCATAGATTGCCAACAAGAGAGTAAGGGGAGTAAGAGGACAGGCACCCTAACACTTTCCTCGAAAGTTAATATTGCTCAAGAGAGACATTCTCAGCTACCCATTTAAGAAGCTGTTTTGCGGCTTTGGACAGTACTTGATTTTGGCGAACAATGTAACCGAAGTCAGTATTGGGGAAGCTGGGTAGCGGTGTCACCTTTCTAGAGAGTTTCAACCTTGGATTGAGGGAGAAGTCAGGCACAATGGCGGTGCCAAACCCGGCTTCTGCCCAATCTATTTGTGCTTCTACACTGCCTACTTCCATCACCCTGTGTCTCGGCAGGCCTAGCCCCGGCAGAGAGGCATCAATCAACTCACGTGTTCGAGTATCGTGACCTAACAAAATGAGAGTTTGATTCTCTTCGCTGTTCTCGCGCCAATCGAAGAGGTTATCGCCGAAAGCACACCAATGGATCTGGGTAAGTGACGTAAAGTGCAGCGGCTGACTCTCTTTCTGTGCAATCACAAAACCTATATCAGCTCGAGCACTTTTTACCAAATCCACCGCTTGGGATGAGGTCGTGTTGAACAACGCTAAGTCGATACCAGAATACTCGTTTTTGAATTGTTGGAATGGTTTGATAAGTAACAGTCGTGAAACAATATCACTCGCCGCAATTGAGAGCGTACCTTGGGTTAAATCGCTGAGTGCATTGAGATCGGATTGGCAGACTTGCAGCTCATTCAACATGTGTTGTGCGGTGTCTAACAATCGCTTTCCCGCTTGAGTCAGTTGTACTGGGTTGCGTTCGATCAACTTGGTACGAGTAGCTTGCTCTAACTGTTTGATGTGAAGGCTGACATTGGGTTGCGTCATGTGCAGTTCAATCGCTGTTTTTCCGAAATGTTTCACTTCTGCCAAGGTGACAAATGTACGTAACCAGTTCAAATCTAACATAGAAAATTGCTCGATATGATTTTCTTATCAAGTTGATGAGTATAATTAACTTCTCTTATTTATGCGAGCGTCCTAAGATTTTCCGGTCTGTTTAGGAGAATGAATTATGTCGTCTATCGTTGTAGTGGGTGCAAACTGGGGTGATGAAGGCAAGGGCCGCATCGTTGACTTTTTGGCAGAGCAAGCCTCTGCAAGTATTCGTTTCCAAGGTGGTAACAACGCGGGCCACACCGTCGTTAACGATCTAGGGACGTTTAAGTTACACCAGCTACCAAGTGGCGTTTTCAACCCTGACTGTTTGGCCGTTTTAGGCCCGGGTATGGTTATCAGCCCTGAAGCGCTGTCACAGGAAATCGCGGAAGTTGAACAAGCTGGGGTTAAAGTGAACATGTGCGTCTCTGATCGCGCAACACTGTGCCTACCTTTGCATGCACAAGAAGATACGTTAGAAGAACAACGTTTAGGTGACCAAGCATACGGTTCGACTCGGCAAGGTATTGCACCTGCATACGGTGACCGTGTGATGAAGAAAGGTATCTTAGTGGGATGGCTACAGCAACCTGACGTTCTAGTAGAACGCCTCAAATTCTGGATGGACTGGAAACTCCCACAGCTACGTGCGCTTTACCCAAGCTTCGAGTTTGAACAAACCGCCGAAGAGATGGCTAGCTGGTTGCTGGAAGTGTCGGCGCCATGGCGTGATGCTATCTGCAACGTAACGCTTCCGCTAAAAGAACGACAAGCAAAAGATCAAACTCTATTATTCGAAGCACAACTCGGTGCTGGCCGTGATCTGGTATACGGCGAGTACCCATGGACCACCTCTTCAAACGTTGTGTCTATGTACGCAGGCATCGGTAGTGGTCTTCCTGCTCTGCGTCCAGAGCGTGTTATTGCCGTAGCAAAAGCGTTTAGCTCGTCGGTCGGTACTGGTACGTTAATCACTGCAATGGAAGAGCAAGATGCATTCCGCGAGCTAGCGGGTGAGTTCGGCGCAACAACAGGTCGTCCACGTGACATGGGTTACTTTGATGCGGTAGCAACAAAGAACGGCGTTGAACTTCAAGCCGCGACGGAAATCGCTCTGACTAAGGTCGACTGTTTAACGGGTCTTAAAGATCTCAAAATCTGTGTCGGCTATGAAGGTGAGCACAGTGAAAACCCGATCTGGCCTCAAACGGCTGCACTCGCGCCAATCTACGAGACAATGGAAAGCTGGAGCGAAGACATCACAGGTTGTCGTAAATTTGAACAGTTACCAATCGCTGCAAAACACTACGTGTTACGTATTGAACAACTGATGGGTGTACCAGTGAAGATGGTATCGGTTGGTCCTGGGCGTGAGCAAATGATTATGCGCTAAGACGTCGATAGTACGTCTTATTGGCAAGCGGCTTTTATCTTTTCCGGGGTAAAGCCGCTTTTTTTATGCACGTAATGCATGATTAAGCCAGCACAGTTCTACCGAGTGTCAGATCGCGAATGTTTCCAACAGCTTGATTAGAGAACTCTGCGGTTGAGAGTAAGATTTCTCATCAGAGCAAAGCAGAGTAAAGTATCTGTCCTGAATTTCTCTTCCTGTTTAAAGTGGCCTCTGTGCGGTGTCCTTCCCATACGCATGCCGCTTACAAGGCTTTCAACACCTCACTGGCATTTGTGGTTAGATCTATCCATAAAACGGTTTTGTACTTATTCGCGCCTTAACTAACCTTAGAGGAGTCGATACGCCTTTTAGTCGAGAACGTATTGGCTTTGCGGGGCGAATGTTATTCATCGTTACCCAGTCCAGAATTATTGGGATTGTTTGATGAGCAAGCTCTACTCGCAATAAAAACGTAGTACTAGCTGTACTAAGTGTGTCGCTGTCATTGAGCGCGGGCCAACATTGGGGAAGATAAGATGGTTGATATTGATGAAGAAAAAATAGCATCAGTGGTGTCCAGTTTTCAGGTACCAGCGAAGCCTACAGTGTTGTCCGAATTGCAGGAGATAATGGGCGAACCAGAGCCCGACATCAGTCTTGTCGCGGACCTAATTTCAAGTGATATTGGACTTTCATCAGCCATATTGAAGGTAATTAATTCGCCATACTATGGTATGGGCAGAACGATATCCGAGATAAAACAGGCGGTCATGATTATCGGTCTCACTACAATAAATAGCCTTGTGACCTCTTTACTACTTAAATCAGCCCTTCAGGGAAAAGCCTCGATTTCATTGGAACGTTTTTGGGATGACTCTTTAGATGTTGCCAATGCCATGCTGTTTATTGGCGATAGAATTAAAGACAAAGTGCCTATTGATACGCTCTATACAGTGGGTTTGCTTCATAATTGTGGTATTCCGTTATTGGCTTTACGGTTTGACGACTACAAAGAAGTCTTGATCGAAGCAAATCACAAAGGCTGTAACTCCGTTGTATTAGAAGAAGAAAAATACCATACCAACCATGCGGTTCTAGGCTACTTTATTGCTAATTCTTGGCATTTGCCTAAACCATTGTGCGCAATTATTTTACAGCATCACAATACGAATTTCTTCGATACTACTTTGGACAGTGAATCCCAACTGGCATTAGCGATACTCAAAGTGGCAGAAAATTTCGTTGAGCGTGCTAAGCGTCATAATGACTCCCCTGATTGGCAGGATGTCGAACTAGGCGTTTCTGAGGTACTCGGATTATCCACGCTAGACTTTAAGGAGTTGGAAGACGACTACGATGACTTATATACACAAGCCAATGACGAGTTAGAGCGTTAGGCGACACTTTGCTTACTGGTTGGCGGCATGCCATTCTAGACGGGGCTTACTCTGCCAAGCGTCAGAAAGCGAATGCTTCCCACAGCCTGACTAGAGAACCGTGTTGCTGAGAGTAGGATTTCTCGTCAGAGCAAAGTGGCTGTATTATCCACCTCTTGCTACCAACCTTTTCATTATTTTTACTTCCTTTACTCGTTACGAAATGTTCGAAGAATTTGAGTTTGTCTTTAAACCAAGAGTACAAGAGTCTAGAGACAAAAGATTGAAAATTGCTGCCCCAATTTTTGAAATTAGTTGCCTCATAAATCGGTATCTCTAGGTTATTGCAAATACGTTATTTATAACTATCTGTGACTAAAATTGTCGGTTTCTTAAATTTTTAGATCTAATTTAACTATTAATAATTAACGAAAACCTCTTGATAACAGCTATCAACAGTTAAGTTCAAAAATAGCGGTTGGAGTTAATTAAATTGGAATGAGTCTGTACAGAGAACCTAAGCCAACATTAGATAGTCAAACCGAAGATAATATTATTCCGATAAGGGCTAGGAAGAAGATAGGTTGTAGGTGTTTAAGCGGGACTTGCCAAACCTCATCGGGTAGCACTTCTTTTTGCGAGTCATGTTTGTCACTTCAAGCAGTGCTCGATAGCTACCTTAACACATGCTCAGATTTAGAGTGTGATGAGCTTGTGGAAGCCATATGGGATCTACAATGCGCAAAGATGCAGATTAGAAATACAATCTTATTGTTTCCGCAACAGCCACCGGATGATGTAATTGTTACGATAAGTAAGCTTCAGGGCCAATTGACGACTCTAATCACTAGCCTAGATAGGATAAAACAAGGAAACCAACTCTACTTGCTTCTGGTTGCTATCGCGAGAGAGACAAATTTAATGCTAAAAAGTAAAAAAGTTCAGTGGTGGATGTCATGAAGTTCAACAATTTACCCATAATGGCTCAAATCGTAGCACCTGTTTTAATCGCGGTCTTTCTATTTGCCGCATCTACAATCTTGTCAGACGTCCTTCTTAGAGAAGCAAAGTCGAGCGGCCACGTGTCGCTCGTTAGTTCGGATAATGTTGCCAAGCTAATGTCGGCACAGCGCAACGTTTATCGAATACGTATGGCTTCTGCTAGCGCTTTTTATGGCGAAATTACATGGGATGAGGCTCGAAAACAATTTGGACAACTCAGCGAGACAGTTAAACAAAGGCTCTCTCAGCTAGATAGTGCCGATGGCGTGTTGGCGATCAACACAGATCTGAAAGATAACATAATCAATGCACTTAATCAGTACGGTGTGACACAAACAGTGTTGGCTGAACGTTTGAGCTCCCTTCATATATTATCCGCATCGTTGCCTGATTTGAATTCAGCGTTATCACGGGCGAACAACGAGTTTTATACGTCACACAAAGTCATGAGTTTTGAGCAGCGTCAAGAGTGGCGAGACTTGTTGTCAGAGCTTTACTTGTTATCAAGTCAAATCCAGCAAAACCTTATTCGCCTAGAACGCAGTGCAAACACGGAATATCTCAATAAAATCCGTCTTAATTTAGAGAGTTTTGAACAATCCTTGGAGTCCTTCAGCTCGAATAGGGCTAATTTAGCCCTCAAAAAAGTGCTTATGGATTACGAGAAACAAATTTTGATGTTAGAAGATGGTTATCTAACGTTGACCAAGGATATTAATTTAATTGGTGAGCAGGGTACGTTATTGAGAGAAATGTTATCAACCTTATCTTCCGAACTAGAAGAAAAGAACAAGCAATCTCTAGAAAGGGGGATTACTCTTACCAATACCACGGAAACGGCTCTTGTGTCCTCATCAATACTAGCTGCACTTATAGCGCTTATATTAGCAGTATGGATAGCCAAACACCTTAACCTGAGCATACGTTCACTGAGTGAAACGATTGATGGTATGTCTTCTGGCGTGCTTAGCCAAAAAGCAAATGTAAGCGGCAACAACGAAATTGGTCGTTTGGGCGCCAATACCGATAAAACTCTAGAAATCTTAGATCAAACAGTGAGTGAACTTAGGGGGGTTGGTTCAGATGTCGCGTCTTCTGCGACACAACTTGCTTCGACTATGGTTGAACTTGAAGGTAATGCTCTAGAGCAAAAGGCGCAAATAGAAAGAATAGCCTCAACCAGCACCGAGCTTGCTGCGAGTTCGGAACAAGTGGCAAGTACTGCAAACGGTGCAGAAACTTACGCAAGGCAGGGAATAGAAATTGCGAAAGAAGGTGCGTCAGCGGCAGAAGCTCGAGCGAGCCTGTCAGATGAACTTCTTGTGGAGCTGAATCAAACTTCTCAAGTCGCTAGGAGTTTAGAGCAACTCTCTACAAGAGTAACGGAGTTTGTTAGTTTGATTGAGAATGTGGCTGAACAAACAAATTTGTTGGCGCTCAACGCTGCAATAGAAGCAGCTAGGGCAGGTGAGAGTGGCCGTGGCTTTGCCGTTGTTGCGGATGAGGTTCGAGTGCTTGCCCAGAAAACGTCCAATAATACCGAATCTATTCAAGAGCTAGTTCGTTCTTTGCAGGATGGCTCACAAGATATGGTGACTTCTGTAAGCGTATGTTTAGGAAAAGTCACCGAAAACGCAACGCTGGCCAAACAAAGTGAAGAAGACATGAATTCATTGCTCGATGGTATAACTAAGATCATCGACCAGAATAATGAAATGTCGTTGGCCGCCAATGAGCAGAGCCAAGCCATTGCATCTATGAACGATAACATCCATCAGATTGATGAGAGTCTCAGCCAAAATGTACAGGGTATCAAGCAAAGTGCTGAAGCTGCATCGTTTCTTTCAGAGTTGTCTGAAAGGCAGCAAGGTCAGCTGAGTTTTTTTAAGTCTACTTAACACTTTAAGAGCCTCTATCTATAAGAGGCTCTACGTCTTTGTTTTGGTCTAAATTCTAGGTCGAAGTTGCGACCATATTTGAATGAAATTTAAGGGGTAGGTGTAATCTAAGAAACGATAAGACTTTGACTGGCAGGCAAAGTGTCTGTTCCATCAACTTCATCGACACTTAATTCCTCGGTCAACACTCTAGATGGGCCATTAGAGTATTTACACACAGCGCATACCTTACACCACGCTAACCTTGGTATTGTCGACGGTCGTGGTCTCTTTCTGTGTGAATTTTCAAATCACTGGTTCGTTATTTGGTAAGGCCAGTATTACTGAACTGGAGCCTTTCGGAGGTTTAACATATCAGCATATTTTGCAGTTAGAACTATGGCGTTTAGCGGTTTCTCAGCTCATTCATGTCAAACAGTACCACATGATCTACAACGCACTTTCATTGTTTGCCCTTGGTTGTATACTTGAGCGAAAAATAGGGGCTAGTGTTTTCCTATCAGTGTGGTTTACGTCGGGGGTAGTTGGCACCTTGGCCAGTACGTTCACCGTGCTTGAGCCATGGAATTTAGGCACTGGTGGTTCCCAAGCCATTTTAGGATTGGCTGGCGCGGGACTGGTTATGTTTCTAAAGCGAGAGGTTGAAGGCAAGTTAGCGTTGGCAGTGTTGACGTTTACGATCGGCCCTGCATTCGCTTTGGATGTTGTTTTCAGTGAGTCCCATCTTCCAAAGTTGGGTCATGTGGTTAGCTATACCGTAGGTGTCGTACTTTCACATTGCTTCCAACTAAGTGGCAAAGGTCGCTGTTCACCCTTAGTCTAATTTGATAGCTAACCTTTGGCATGTTAAATCGCTGAGTAGCGACATATGCTCACTATACTTGGTTTTTGTTACCGAGTAGCCCCTTAGCTGCCATCACAATGTGGCGCTCGTGAACACATCAGAAATCAAACAAAAGGACAGTATGAAAATAACAACACTCGTCGACAATACTCGATTGGATAGTCGGCAAGATCTAGCGGTTGAGCGTGGTTTATCATTGCATATCGAAACTGAGTCGTTGAAAATTTTATTCGACATGGGAAGTGGTGATACGTTTTGTCGAAATGCGCCGCGATTAGATGTGAACATCGAAGACGTAGATATCGCCGTGATATCGCACAGGCATCATGACCATTGTAATGGTGCTGTCGATTTTGTTGCCCATAACTCGAAAGCCAATGTGTTTTTGAAACACTGCTCCGAAAAAAACTATTATTTCCGCGCTTACGGTTTTAAAAATGATGTCGGTATTACCATGGATTTGCTAAAAAATAGCCATGATCGACTGGTTTTGGTGAATCAGACCACTGAAATAGCACCCAATGTATTTGCTATCACGGATATCAGCAGCAAGCACGACAAGCCCAAAGGTAATCGATACCTCTACACACAATCTCAAACTGGATGGGAGAACGACTCATTCGATCACGAGTTACTCCTTGTGATTAAAGAACATGACGGGTTAGTGATATTTACTGGCTGTGCGCATAGTGGTGTTCTTAACATGGTCGATACGGCGGTTCACCACTTCCCAGGCGAGAAGATAAAAGCAGTGGTAGGGGGCTTTCACCTTGTTGGACTGCCATTGTTTAACAGTATTGGTGGGTCTAAGGACGATATCAGAAACCTCGGGCGGGCGTTGCTGCAATACCCCATAGATAAACTGTATACAGGTCACTGCACAGGGAAGAAGGCTTATGACTTGTTAAAAGAAGTGTTAGGAGAACGTTTGGAAGCGATACCTACTGGTCGGTGTATTACCGTTTAGCGAAGTGAGAACCATAACAACTTCAGTGTGGCGTTCTGTGCTCACTTTATAGGTTAACTATTTAAGTCAACTAGGATGAAGTTTAATAAATAAAATATTATTTATGTTTAATAGAGAGTGACTTATGTTTTTTGAAAATAATGTTCGATTAAATTAGATATAAGTTATTGATTTAAATTGTTGAAATTTGTAAATATAACTATTGTTGAAATTCAAGGCTCAATTATGAAAAAAATTTCATTAGCTCTATTTTTGCTCATAGTGCTCTCATCGGCATTTATGAACTCTTATAACCATTACGGAGATATTGTAGAGAAGGTTATTGCCTTTATAATCCCTCTACTAAACTACATTGTGGTAATTGCTTTGTTCGCAAAATTTAAAGGGGCCGCACTATTTACCAAGCTTCAGTTAAGAGTGATAGCAATCCTTTATGTAATGATAGTTTTTGTGGAATATGGATACCCGATATTTGAATACAGTGAGCAAACCTTACCATCAGATTATTTATTTAACCTATCTCTACAATTCGTTTTAAACGTGATTATCGCAAGGACTATTCTAGATGAGTAATTTAACTGCCATACTAAGTCAACTAGGACAATCATCACCGCTATATTCAATGCTTTTTAAAATGGCTCGACAAATTGGAAGTAGAAACGACGCCAATGAAGTCTATAGAAACCTCATGCCCGTTCTTGACGACCTGTTGGCTAAGGGCTATACCTTCGAATCAAAAGAGATTCAAGCCATTGTCGCAATCTTAAGGGACTTACCAGCATTTGGTGCTAATCAAAGGAACTTTGAAAAACGATTCTTAGTGAATGAATACACACTCAGGAAACTACCTAAAAACCCATCAGCTTTAAACGGATGTGGCTGTTGGCATTAAAACTAAAGGGACATATATGGTCACCTCGCTGATCGCAAGGCCCGATTGAAATTAATTTCAATCTTTTCTTTGAGCTAATTCATAGGTCTCCTTTGCGGAGATTTACATTGATGGTCGACGGTCTTGCGACATATATCCGGCGTCGTTATAGCCAGGGCGGGATCACACTTCGCTCACTTCTTAATCAAGCCGTATTCGAACTTAAAATCTAAGTCGAATTTCCCGAAAACTGCCGAGAAAATACAAACTCCCCAGTTTGAAAAATGATCAATATGTTTTCGGATTGAACGATTAAGTTAGTATGCTCTCACCCTGTCGTTATAGCAACGTTGAGTTTGCTGCGCCCTAATGAGTTCCAAATTGACGTCTTATCCTCCTCTACACACACATGGCTTTCAATAGCCGCTGTCCCTAACAGGTTTTGGATAAGACAAACCGTTTTATTACATCAGTGTATTACCGCTCTTTTACAGATGGTTCTCTTTATCAGCCACACGCCAAATCAGGATTGTAAGGCGCTCCTTTTACCAAGACGGCCCAAATAATCCGTGCCAGCTTATTCGCGAGGGCAACGACCAATTTGCAGACATGCATCTTGGGCTTTAATGTCTGTAGCCACAGACTGAGTGGGTCCGATTTTCGTTCACACCAGTTTATCACCGCTCTTGCCCCCTGAATGAGCAGTTTCCTTAAATCTCGGTTTCCGCGTTTGGTGATTTTTCCAAGAGAGTTTTTGTCACCACTGCTGTATTGAGATGGCGTCAACCCTAACCACGCGGAAAGTTGCCGACCATTTTTGAACTCACCAACGCTGTTTATCGAACCAATGATGCCTGAAGCGACAAGAGGCCCTACGCCAGGGATGCTCGATAATAGCGCGTAATCCTTGTGTTGACGGGCACAACTAATCAGTTGTTGTGTCAGCGCGTCAATCTCTTCACTAAGCTGCTTGTAGTGCTCCCAGAGCTTTAAAACGAATGAACGAGTGATATGGGAGAGTTCATTATTGGGGTCTTCCAGAATCGTCGGGATAGCACCTATTAAACAGGTGCTGCTGGGTTCTGTGACGACGCCGTATTCCGCCAGAAGCCCTCGAAGCTGATTCACAGTGGCCGTTCGTTGTTTAACGAATTGACTCCGTATCCTTTGCAACGACTGAATATCTTGTTGCTCAATCGTTTTAACTGCAACAAAGTGGATTTTAGGCCGTTGAGATGCCTCAGCAATGGCAATCGCATCATTAGCATCGTTTTTGTTCCCCACTAGCATAGCTTTAACCATTCGTGCAGGTACGAGCTTCACTGTATGCCCAAGCTTTTCAATTGCACGCCCCCAATAATTTGAGCTGTAACAGGCTTCCATCACAACAGTGGTTGGGGCGTATTGCCTTAACGTGTCCAACAATCTATTTCGGCGTACTTGGCCATTCAAAACCGGTCTGTTTTGTTGGTCGAATACAGCAATCTGAAACACATTTTTTGCTAAATCGATACTAATAAGCCTATATTTCATGTTGGTCACCTTTATCCTTGATTCTATCAAAACTTAATCATGGCACATTGCGATGCCGAGATAGAGGTGACCATCTCATCAGACACTCTCAGAAACGACAAGTCGTTGAATGGCCACATAGGCAAGGTATATGTCCTACCCACTTTCACTTATTCATGCAGCCTAGGATATCTATGAGTATCATTGGGATGAATTCGGCAATGCAATGGCGTCGATAAACCCCGTTTTAAGAAAACAAGTCTACAGCCTCGCAAAACAGGAAGAGCTATATACTTATGGTCAAGAACAGAAATTTTGGAAGTGCGTTAGTGAAGCGGCTTTGTAGCTTGTCATTGGTTTTGTTGGTGGGATGTTCCTCTCCGAGTTTAACCGAGCCCTACAAAGCCTTGCTGACACAAAAAGAACACTGTTTCGAGTTGGCTAAGTCAGGCAGTGACGTTTTTCCACAATCAGAATGGTTGTCAAATTTGTCTAAGGAACAGCAAAGAGTCGTGCTCAGTTACTTAGCGCAGTACGCCTACAACCAGTGTATTGGCGAGCAGGTTAGGGCTCTTAAGCAGTCCGTTTTGCAGCAGTCTAAAGACATTCAAACGTTTTTCAACGAATACGTTGGCTTGCATGAGCTTAATGGTGAAATGCCGACTGATGTCGATAGGCAAGCACTCTTAACAATACAAGATCAAATACAGGTGCCCTTTGTCTCCAATGACGTCTACGAGTCCTTATAACCTCTATAGCTGGACGCTATAATCAAAGAACTAAAGGACAACTAAAGGGACAGCCACTCTCAGAAACGACAAGTCGTTGAATGGTCGCATAGGCAGAGTATCTGTCCTGCCCACTTTCCCTCAAACCCGATTTCTTCATACTGATTGAGCATGGCTATGTTCATTATAATTCATGCTTTTCAGTAGCTTACTAAAGTGTTTGTCCTATCAAGGTTTCATGGCGATTAGAATAAACGCCGTCATGGGTTTTCGCTTGGAGTCCTGTGAATAAGTGTGCGTCTAAGAAACTAAGGGTTAACACATTGTTTGAAACAAGTCATTGTTAAATAAAGTCTAAGTTAATGCCATTCCGAATTAATTCTTTAAGTCGTTATTAACTCATTTAACGAGCACTAAACCTTTTCTCTAAATATAAATTATAAATTAATAATTTTAGGTTATTCGATAAAGATTGTAGTTTGAATGCTCTTTACTTTACATCACAGGGCTGGCAGCTAATCAATGGAAAAGAATAAAGGATTGACGGAAGAGCAAATCAAACGTTTTCACCGAGATGGCTATCTAGGACCATTACCGAGGTTCGCTAATATTGAATTAATTCAAGATGTTTTCATGGAAGCTAGGGAGATAGCTCTAAGCCCTGAGCCTCATCCTCTGTACGGTCGGTATTCTGTACGGGATTGGCATTTAGTATCGACGAAGATTAAAGAGTTGATCACAGGTGCAGCTTTGATCCCACAACTACAGTCCCTAATTGGAAGCGATTTAGCGCTTTGGCGCTCAAAAATTTTTCACAAGAAACCAGGAGAAAACGGTACAGGTTGGCATCAAGAGTGGGGGGATTTCGATGGTGAGGAAATTGGCAATAACAAACCTAGTTTAAGGCCCAAACAAGAAAGGCGAGATGGTTGGTGGAATTTAACGGTTTGGATCGCTCTCACAGATGTTGAGCCTGATTGCGCTCCTTTGCGTTTCATTCGTGGTTCACATAAAAACAATATCCTAAAACTATGGCTCCGATGACAGAATCTGAGTTTTGGCATGATCCATTTATAGACTGTAAAACAATCGAAGACGTTGTCGAACGGGCGAATAATTTCACATTAG